>JAZQPA010000228.1:0-2256 GCA_045628125.1 Bacteroidaceae bacterium | reverse complement strand
TTGGTGCTGTCGATAGCATATCGGGCATCGTGACCCAAACGGTCGGTTACATAGGTGATCAGGTCCATATCAGCACCTTCTGGACGGCCCAACAAGCGGTCTACAGTGTTGATAACTGTCTTGATAATATCAATATTCTTCCATTCATTGAAACCGCCGATGTTGTAGGTTGGGCATTCGCCCGACCTCTGTCGCGACTCGGCAGAGCTCAAGCCAGCTTGGCTTTGCTCTCGCTGCTCCATCGGTTCAGCAATGATACCATTATGGAAAATTAGATCTATTGCCTTAGCATGGTCCTCAACATACAGCCAGTCGCGCACATTCTCGCCCTTACCATAGACTGGCAATGGCTTGCGGTTACGAATATTGTTGATGAACAATGGAATCAGCTTCTCGGGGAACTGGAATGGGCCGTAGTTATTGCTACAGTTGGTTACGATGGTTGGCATACCGTAGGTATCGTGATAAGCACGAACGAAATGGTCGCTGCTAGCCTTCGAAGCGCTGTATGGAGAGTGTGGGTTGTACTTGGTGGTCTCGTAGAAGAAGTCCTCACCGTAAGCCAGATGATGCTCGCTGGAGCTGGCAGTAGTGGTGAAAGGAGGCTCAATGCCCTCAGGATGGGTCATGGACAATGCGCCATATACCTCATCGGTAGAGATGTGATAGAATCGACAAGGCACATCTTCAAAGCACTCGCTACTTTCTCCCCCGCTGGTTACCTCGCCTTCGGCTACCACACCGACCTTAGCATGGCGTATACGCCATTGCTGCGGTTCCCAATACAACTTGGCTGCCTGCAACAGGCTAAGGGTTCCCATCACATTGGTTCGTGCAAAGGTGAAAGGATCCTTGATGCTTCGGTCCACATGGCTCTCGGCTGCCAGATGGATGATACCATCAATCTTCTCGTCCTGCATCAACTGATAGAAAGCATCGAAATCGCAGATATCCATCTTGACAAACTTATAGTTTGGCTTGTCCTCGATATCTTTCAAATTGGCCAAATTGCCTGCATAAGTCAACTTATCCAGGTTGATGATGTTATAGTCTGGGTACTTGTTTACAAACAAACGAACCACGTGGCTGCCAATGAAACCGGCTCCACCGGTGATAACAATATTTCGTTTCATTACTTCATCAAGTTATTTATACATACCTTCAAGGAGTCAGTCCAATATGGAATCTGAATACCGAAAGTCTCCTTAATCTTGGTCTTATCCAAAACAGAATAAGATGGTCTTGTTACAGGACTTGGGAACTCATTAGAGTGGCAAGGTTGGATGTCACATTCAGTCTGACCACTGTATTCAGCTATCATCTTTGTGAAGTCAAACCAGCTACAAACACCCTCGTTGGAGAAGTGATAGATTCCTGTCTTGGAATAATTGACCATTTCTTTCTTGTAATCCTCCAAAATAACCAGGATGGCATTAGCCAAATCTAAAGCATAGGTGGGTGTACCCACCTGATCAAATACCACTTTCAGCCGTGGTTTAGTGGCGGTAAGGTTTAACATGGTCTTGCAGAAATTCTTGCCAAACTCAGAGTACAGCCATGCTGTACGGATTATGACATGCTGGCAACCGCTGGCCAAAATTTTCTGTTCTCCATGCAGTTTAGTCATACCGTATATCCCGGTTGGAGTTCCTTTCTGGTCCTCACGACATGGTGTATTATAGGGCTCCTTACCAAACACATAATCGGTAGAAATCTGAATCAACAAGCCACCGACTTCTTTCATTACAATGGCAAGGTTCTCTGGAGCATCCGTATTCAGTTTTTCAGCCAAATTCTCATTGATCTCGGCTGCATCTACATTGGTAAATGCCGCACAATTGATGATAGCAGTAACTTTATTCTCTGCTACCATATCGCGTACAGCTTTTCTATCGGTAATGTCCAGATAAAGTGTTTCTGTCCCTTCAACCTGATTGACATCTGTGAATATATAATGGTCTGTTGAACTTCGGGAATCAACTCGGATCTCATTTCCCAACTGACCGTTTGCCCCTGTTACTAATATATTCATTTAATAGTCTATTAATTATTTTGCAAATGTACACAAAAAAGAAAGAAAGCAGAAAATTTAGAAGAATTTTCTGCTTTCTTTTATGTGCCCGGAGCGGGACTCGAACCCGCACGAACATTACTGCTCAAGGGATTTTAAGTCCCTCGTGTCTACCATTCCACCATCTGGGCGACCTGAGAGCGGAAAACGAGGCTCGAACTCGCGACCCCAACCTTGGCAAGGTT
>JAZQPA010000227.1:0-2695 GCA_045628125.1 Bacteroidaceae bacterium | reverse complement strand
ACTCAGAAAACTCTCTGCATGATGGCAATCAAGAATAAATTATTAGAACTGGAAAAATTTAACCAAAATAATTTGGAACGAAACATAGAAAGCAGGGACCTCCCCGTGTCCCGCGTGTCCCGTTTGTAAAGTTACACATTTTTTCTATGCTAATTTGGATTTTTTGGTAAAAAAATGGATATTCAGTTAACATAATCACAAATTTTGATAACAAAATAAACTCTTGAAGAGCGTAATTTTGCAAAGTGAAAATTTTATATCTTAATATCATGAGAAAAATTGCAATTACAGCATTTACCTTTTTCTTAGCAAGCGCAAGTTTTGCACAAGATAAGAAGATGGATGCTTTCATCAATGATTTAATGTCAAAGATGACTTTAGAAGAGAAGATTGGTCAGTTGAACCTATCGAACAACCGAATGTATGTAACCGCTGCCACTACCGGAAACCACGATGGTGGAGAGGATATGCTCAAGGCTGGTAAGATGGGAGCATACTATGGCTTTATGAATCACGACAAAATCAAGGAACTCCAGCAGACTGCCGTCACTACCGGTCATAAGATTCCTTTGATTTTTGGTATGGATGTCATTCACGGTGCAGAGACCGTATATCCTATCCCATTGGCCATGTCAACCAGTTGGAACATGAACTTGATTGAGGAAAGTGCACGCATGGCGGCTAAAGAGGCCACTGCCATCGGTGTCAACTGGGTGTACAGTCCTATGGTAGATATCTGCCGTGATGCACGTTGGGGTCGTATAGCAGAAGGTGCTGGAGAGGATCCGTTCCTGGGTGGCGAGATTGCCAAGGCCTATGTACATGGCTATCAGGGCAGAGACGACAAGTTCAACACCGATGAGGTCATGGTCTGTGTAAAGCACTATGCGCTCTATGGAGGTGCAGAGGCCGGACGCGACTATAACACAGTGAATCTGAGCCGTCAGGAAGCACTTAACGGCTTCATGGTTCCTTATCGCGAGGCTGCTTTTGCTGGTGCTGGTAGCTACATGAGCTCTTTTAACGAGTTTGAGGGCATTCCTGCCAGCATTAACCATTATCTGCTAACCGAATTACTCCGCGACCAGTGGAACTTCAAAGGATTTGTTGTGAGCGATGCCACAGCTGTCCAAGAGGTTATAGCGCATGGTATTGGTGATTTACAGGAAGTTAGCCAGCGTGCACTCCGTGCAGGTTTGGATATGGATATGAACAGTAATGGTTTTGTAACTACACTGATGAAATCCTATAAAGAAGGTAAAGTCAGTGAGGCAGACATCAATCTGGCTTGCCGTCGTATTCTGGAGGCAAAATATAAATTGGGTCTTTTCCAAGATCCATTCCGTTACATCCGCGATGGTGCTGTAGAAAAGGAAATCTTCACCCCAGAACAGATTGCCTTTGCTCGTAAGGCTGCCCAGCAGTCACAGGTTTTGCTCAAGAATGCAAACAACATTCTTCCACTTAAGAAGAACGCAAAGATTGCCTTGGTAGGTCCATTGGCCAATGACAAGAAAAACATGGCAGGTTGCTGGGCAATGTCTAGTCACAGTAGCCAGTGCGTTTCTATCTTAGAAGGCGTAAAGGATGCGTTACAAGGTGGTTCTGTAACCTACGCAGAAGGTTCATGGCTCATGAATGATACCATTATTGAAAAGAACCTAAAAAATGGTTTCATGGGATTCATGAGAGGTGGAAACCAAAACAAGCCTTTGCATGAGAGAAGTCAGAAGGAATTATTGGACGAGGCTCTCAAGGTAGCCATGGAGGCTGATGTAATAGTAGCTTGTGTGGGTGAAATCAACGACATGAGTGGAGAGGGTGCCAGCCGTTCAAACATTTCCATCCCTGATGCTCAGGAAGACTTGCTGAAAGCTCTGAAAGCTACAGGTAAGCCTTTGGTAGTGGTATTGAGCACTGGTCGTCCTTTGACCTTGAAATGGGAAGATGAAAATGCCGATGCCATTCTGAATACCTGGCAGTTAGGTCAGGAGGCTGGTCATGCCATTGCAGATGTTCTCTTTGGTGACGTCAACCCTAGTGGTAAACTGACTACATCCTTCCCACGTTCTGTAGGTCAGTTACCTTTATACTATAACCACAAGAATACTGGTCGTCCACATCCTGACTATGCACCATACCGCAAGTTCACTTCATGCTACATTGATGAACTAAATGGTCCTCTCTATCCATTTGGATTTGGTCTTTCCTACACTAACTATGAATACGGAAAACCTACAGTATCAAGCAATACCTTGACTAAGGATGGTTCTGTTACTGTAAGTGTTGACGTGAAGAACACGGGAGCACGCGATGGTGAAGAGGTTGTACAGCTGTACATTCAAGATATGTATTCTTCTAGTACCCGACCAGTACAGGAACTGCGTGGTTTCCAGAAGATTGCATTGAAAGCAGGTGAGGTCAAGACCGTAAAGTTCACACTGACACAGAATGACTTGAAATACTATGATCATGATTTGAACTACGTCTGTGAACCTGGCGAGTTCAAGATTATGGTAGGTCCAAACTGTAGAGACGTGGAAAGCGTTATGATTAATGCTCTATAATAGGAATTAGATTTTCTAGGTTTATAAATAAGGTTTAGGTTAGGTATAAAAGGGTGAATTCAGAGTCACTTCTTCACGGGGGTTATCTGATTCATCCTTTTACTTTTATTTATAATCGCTTGGAGCAC
>JAZQPA010000226.1:0-3388 GCA_045628125.1 Bacteroidaceae bacterium | reverse complement strand
GGAACAGGCGTTTGCCGTTCAGGTACAGCAATGAGATCTGAATCTTCACCTCACGGAAACCGTACTTGGTGCTGAATGCCATCTCCTCGCTTCCGTTCTCATTCTGCTGAATGACACGAATGGTGTACAGGTTAGGCTGCTCGGCACTCCAGCACTGAATACTGCTCAAATTCATCTGAACATCCTGAACCGTACTCTCATTGCCATTGAAACTGATGCTCTGGGTCTGCTCTGCAACCGCATTTCCCTGAGGGTCGAACACCTTGATGATAGCCTTCTTGGTGCCCTTGAAACCATCGGTATTGGCAAAATCCAGCTTCACATTCAGGTGAGCCTGGGTGTAATTGTTGCTCAAGGTAGAGGTGATGACATGATCACGCACAGCCACCTTAGGCAGATTATACAGATAAACGTCGCGGAAGATACCGCTCATGCGGAACATGTCCTGACATTCGATATAGGAACCGTCACTCCAGCGCATAACCTGGACTGCCAGTGTATTCTTTCCACTTTTAAGATAAGGAGTGAAATCAAACTCTGCCACATTATTGGCACCCTGGGTATAGCCCACATACTGGCCGTTTACCCACACCTGAGCAGCCGAATAGATACCGCCAAAGTGAATCAGGGTGCGCTGTTTCAGCCAGTTCTCAGGAACCTGGAAGGTACGTACATAGCTTCCCACAGGGTTCTTTCCGTACTCGCCCTTGTCGTTAAAGCCCTCGCGAGGCTCGATATAAGGAGGTGTATTGGCATGAGGATATTCCACATTGGCATAGATAGGATGGTCGTAGCCCTGCATCTCCCAGTTGGATGGTACAGGAATATTGTCCCAACCGCTCACATCAAAGCCTTCCTCGAAGAAAGTCAGCGGACGCTGTTCCGGTTCACTGACCAGATTGAATTTCCATGTACCGTTCAGCGACTGATAACAGGCATTTACAGGCTCAGTCCATGGAGTATCGTAAAAGGCCTTATCGCTAAGCATCTGCTGTTCAGAAGGATAAGGCATATAGGTGGCATGGCCATCCAGTTTGTTGATGGCAAACACGGTCTCGTTTTCCCAAATCGGTGCATCTTTCTTCACTACCTTGTGACTTTCGGTAATGGTCTTGGTATCGGTAACCTTAAACCAAGCCAACTGGTCGTTCTGGGCTTTTTCTACAGGAACAAACACCAGTGTCTTATCGTTCTGGGCATGAAGCGCCACATTGGGGGTATTCAGGGGAACGATAATATAGGTGTCCTCGTTGCCTGCCACTGGAGTAAACTTGAAGAACTGGTCCTCATCCGAACCGTTCACGCTGCCTACGGTCAGTTTATTGTCGGCATAACGGTAGGCAAATTCGGTATCTCCAATCTTCATGCGGATGCGGTAACCGCCCTTCATCTTCTCCAGAATCATCTGCTGAAGCACATTGGTCTCATCGGCATTCGACAGTCCGATACCATCCACACTACTCACGCCCAATGCCTTGTTGGTCACTGAAGTGGCTATCAGATAGCGCAAGTCCTGATTAAAGTCCTGTGCCCACATTGATACAGTAAAGGCCCAGAAAGTCAATAGTGTAACAATTGTTTTTTTCATAGTGATCAGGTATAATAGTGTTGTTTTAAGCGGAGCTCAAAAACTTTATAATTGTCATTCTGAGCAAAGCGAAGAATCTTTCTATTCCGAATGGCAAAAGAATGCACTACTTATTTAGTAAGATCCTTCGTTTCACTCAGGATGACAATGGAGAGATAATAATCAAATCATTAGAAACGCTCTACCAGAGTGAACTCTGGCTCTGCGCCTTCCTTCTGCAGCACCCAGATCTGCATCTTCTGGTCCTTGTTCTGTGCATTGAACAGATACTCAACACCACCGGTTACAGGGCGCTGGCATACCTCAGTAGCAACAGTACCGTTCAGCATAGCATAGGTTGAGATAGCCTTATCCATGATAGCCTTCTCCTCATCGGTAGCTGGCTGCATCTCATCGAAACCTGGCAATGCCTCTACCTCACCCTCAACAAAACCGTTGCGGATCAGGAACTCGTTGATCTCAGCTGGAGCATTATCAGCACGCAATGTACGAACACCGTAAGAAGCTACGATATCGATACCTGGAACAGCTGCCTTCAAATCGTTGGTACCTGCAATCAGACCACCGCTACCGAATGAACAGAAGTTGACTACCTTCTTGCCCTTCAGGTCGATGTTCTTCAACAGGCTCTGCATTGGGGTGGCAATGGTACCGAACCAGATTGGATAACCCAGGAAGATAACATCATAATCCTCCAGATTTGACTGGATATCCTTAACTGCTGGCAACTCACCGCTCTCGCGCATGGCGCCAACCTTTGCGATAGTCTCCTGATAATCAGATGGGAACTCATCAGTCAGTTCCACACACTCGATATCGGCATTCAATGCCTTCTGGAACTCCTCAGCTACCTTCTGAGTGGTGCCTGCCTGTGAGTAATACAATACCAGATACTTTGGTGCAGGTGCCTCCTCTACTGGAGCCTCTGCTTTCTTGGTGCCGCAAGCCACCAACATCAGGGCAGCTGCAGCCATTGCTAATACTTTCTTCATAAAATATTTAATAGATATTATTCAATAAACTTTGCCTTCTCAAAATTACGTGGCTTAGCCTCTGGAGTTTCTGCTGGATAACCGAAAGCGATGCAATACAGCAACTTGATGCCCTCGCTGAAGCCCAACTTCTCCATGAATGGCTTAGCAGACTCGCTAGTGGTCAGGAAACGTACGGCACCACCCAGACAGCAGCTGCCGATACCCATTGACCATGCAGAAAGAATCATATTCTCACCCAGCAGACCGGCATCAATGCGACCCAGATCATAGCTGTCATCCACACCGATGAAAGCTACAGTATTGGCATTGTTGAACATGGTCTTGAAACCCTCACGCTCAGCCATCTGTGGATTCTCAGCCTTGTACAGTTCGGTCAACTGTGCGATGGTCTCAGGATTATCCAGTACACGTACCTCGTATGACTGCTTGTTCATTCCGTTTGGTGCCAGGATACCGCAATCCATGATAATCTGCATAGTGTCACGGTTTACAGGACGGTCCTGATAATTACGGATACTTCTGCGGCTCTTCATCAGCTCTACTACCACATTGGTATCGTCTGCCTTAGTCTCCTCTGCCTGTGGTGCAGGAGCTGAGGTGCAGCTTACCAGAACAGCTGCCAATAAGGCACTCATTGCTACAAAAATCTTTTTCATATTCTAAATCATTAGTGTCCAATAAAAATGGACGAGTTAATTAATTTAATCAAATAGTCCCTTAAAAAGGGGATAATCGAGTTCTTTGACATCGTTGAAATTAGTCTTATCGAACAGGTCACGCAAGTGTGCCTTGTCTGTCAATGAGA
>JAZQPA010000225.1:0-2758 GCA_045628125.1 Bacteroidaceae bacterium | reverse complement strand
TGACACATCTGTACAGGCAGGAAGTATTCAATAACAGGCTGCCATACACCACGGTCATAGACATCCTGGTTGATGCGGAAGATTGGAGAAGTGGACTGACCATACTCCACACGATACAATCCTGCCTCTTTAACGTCGGTGAAATCTGCTTTCAGATAATTATAGCGCAAGAACTTGCCCCATTTAGCCGGTGACACAGTCTTCACCACTGTTTCCTTGTCAGCATCAATACGGATCACCTTTACCAGATGTGAGCTCATGTCCTTGGCATCCAACTCAATAACAGCCACCTTTTCCTGGTTTGGATGATATCCCACCTGAGAAGTCTGTACCACAGGCTCAGACTGCCAACCTGGAACTACATTAGGAGTGATAGTCCACTTTACAGCGCCCTTGGTAACCCCAGGCTTAACCTCACTGCGCAGTACAAACCAACCGTTGTTGTGGTTGACACGGCCATCATACAATTTCAAATCACCAGTATGAGAAACGATAGTTACACGGCTATAAGGGTCGTTAGGATAAGTGGTGAAACGGGTACCCACAGCATAAGGAGCACCGATAATATCATCTGCAACGATTGGGCTGTAGCCATGTCCAATCAGATGATCAAGATCAGCCTTTGACTTTTTGCCATCATGGAAATCACCTACTGAAATCTTATGGTTCGGAGTTTTTGTTTCCAATGGAGCATTGGCCTGACGAGGATAGATACCGGACTGGTCATCCATAATCCATGGCTGGCCAAATGCATAACCAGGGAAGAATTCCATATTGAAACCTACCTTACCGGCAAACTGTGCAGGGATTGGTTTGTCCAAATCCACAGTCACCTCAAATCCATTACCTACACTCTGCAACTTTACGGTATAGGTGAAATTCAGGTCGGGATAAATCATAGGGTTGAAACCTGTCAGATGGCGTGAGGAGTCAGGATACTGCATGAAAGCAGTAATGGTATTATTACCTAGCTCACGCTTCAGCTGCTTTGGAAGAGGTTGCCACTGACCAGGAGTAGCCTCCAAGCGGATATCACCGCTGGTTGCAATTCGACGGCCATTCATAATGATGCTGACACCACCCTGATGTCCTTCAGGATAGATATCATCAAATGCCATAACATCTACACCTTCTTTATTAAAGTAACCCGAAGACGTTAACTTGAAATCCTGAGCACTTGCAGGAACAGCAAACATGGCTGCTGCCATCAGAGTCCAAATGGAACGCATTACATTTTTCATATCAGATAAGATTTAAAAGTTCTTGAAAAGTTCCCCAACTCTCCGCTCAAGGTGGAGCCTGAGAGTCGGGGCACACGCATCATTATTTAATTAATAGCTAGGGGTCATTATAAATTCATTGCAAATGTAACATATATAATTGAAAGACCCAAGATACATTTGTCGCTCCATAGGGGCGATTTTGAGTCATGATACATTTTAATACCCCATTAACAACAAAAAACATATACTTTATAAGGTCATCCTTGCCGATATTTGAAAAATAATGTGCAATTTTGTAACCGGGAAGGAAAGCCTTTAAATAAACACATCTAAATACAAAAACACATGAAGAAGACACTATTTTTGGCTGCTGCCAGTGCATTTCTGCTAGCATCATGCAATTCTCCACAGCCCGAACGGGTTTCAGCATTGATGCAATTTGAGGACGAGATTACCGAAATTATCAACCAGATGACTTTGGAAGAAAAAGTAGAAATGCTTCACGGCAAAAACATGTTCTCATCTGCCGGTGTTGAGCGTCTAGGCATCGCTGATTTGGAGTATGCCGATGGTCCATTCGGTATCCGTGAGGAGATGGAACCTCACAGCTGGGCTCCGCTGAATTGGACTACAGACTCAGCCACTTTTTTCCCTACAGGATCAGCATTAGCGGCAACCTGGAGTAAGGAAATTGCTTACGAATATGGCAAGGGTATGGCCAAAGAGGCTCGTCTTCGCGGTAAAGATATGATCTTAGGTCCTGCCATGAATATCCAGCGTATCCCTACCGGCGGACGAACTTATGAGTATCTGAGCGAGGACCCTGTACTGAGCGGTATTCTGGCTGTAGGCTACACCTTAGGTGCACAGGATAACGAAGCTGCAGTCTGCTTGAAACATTTTGCAGTAAACAGCCAGGAAAACTATCGCGGTTTTGTTAATGCTCAGGTATCTCCACGTGCATTGCGTGAGATTTATCTGGCACCATTTGAAAGAGCTGTTATCGAGGCTGATGCTTATGGCGTGATGGCTGCTTATAATAAGGTTAACGGTTACTGGTGTTCTGAGAACTATGAATTGGAAAATAAGATTCTGCGTCAGGAATGGGGATTCAAGGGTATTGTAATCTCAGACTGGGGCGGCACTCACAGTACGGTTGGTGCGGTTACTGCCGGTTTGAATGTAGAAATGCCAGGTAACACCTATTTAGGCCAGGCCTTATTGGATTCTGTTAAAACGGGTGCTGTATCAGACTCAGTCATCAATGAGCGTGTCCGTGAATTGCTGCGCGTCCGTAAGGCAATCAAACCAGTTCCTCATGATGTGGCAAACACTATTATGACATCACAGCCAGAACAACAGCAAATTGCCTATGAAGTGGCAAAGCATTCTGTCGTTCTGCTGAAGAACGAGGGCGGCCTGCTTCCAATCGACTTGAACAAGACCAAGAAGATTGCCGTTATTGGCGGTAACGCTATCCAAACTCAGGCTTTAGGTGGTGTAGGTGCCGGTGTAAAGGCTCTGTACGAGATTAC
>JAZQPA010000224.1:0-21726 GCA_045628125.1 Bacteroidaceae bacterium | reverse complement strand
ACGCGCATCCACCTTCACCAAACCACGGTAGCTGTTCTGGCTCTTACCGGCACTGATACCCTTACTGATGATGGTACTTCGGGTATTCTTTCCGATATGTATCATCTTGGTACCGGTATCTGCCTGCTGGTAATTGTTGGTCACAGCCACACTGTAGAATTCCGCCTGTGAGTTGTCGCCGCTCAGGATACAGCTGGGGTACTTCCAGGTAATGGCCGATCCCGTCTCCACCTGTGTCCAGGACAGCTTACTGTCGGCACCGCGCAGATGTCCGCGCTTGGTTACGAAGTTGTACACACCACCCTTGCCCTCGGCATCGCCCGGATACCAGTTCTGCACGGTGGAGTATTTCACCTCGGCACGTTCCTTCACCACAATCTCAACGATAGCGGCATGCAACTGATTCTCGTCACGCATAGGAGCGGTACAACCCTCCAGATATGACACGTAAGAATCGTCATCAGCCACAATCAGCGTACGCTCAAACTGACCGGTGTTCTGTGCATTGATACGGAAGTAGGTGGACAGCTCCATCGGACAGCGCACACCCTTTGGTATATACACAAAGGAACCGTCGCTGAACACAGCAGAGTTGAGTGCTGCATAGAAATTATCCCGATAAGGCACTACCGACCCCAAGTACTCGCGCACCAGGTCGCCATGCTCACGGACTGCCTCGCTGATGGAGCAGAAGATGATGCCTTTCTCGTTCAGTTTCTCCTTAAAAGTGGTCTTCACTGAAACGGAATCCATGACGGCATCCACCGCTGTTCCACTCAGTGCCAGGCGCTCCTCCAGTGGAATACCCAGTTTGTCGAAGGTCTTCATCAGCTCGGGATCAATCTCCTTGCTGCCTTCCTTTTTCTTTTTGGCCGTAGGGTCGGCATAATACGAGATGGCCTGAAAATCTATCTCAGGTATCTGCAGATGCGCCCAGGTAGGCACCTTCATGGTCAACCAGTGGCGGTATGCCTTGAGTCGGAACTCCAGCAACCACTCCGGTTCACCTTTTTTGGACGAGATGAGGCGCACTACGTCCTCATTCAATCCCTTTTCTATAATATCTGTATGCACATCGGTGGTGAAGCCGTACTCGTACTTCTTCTCCGCCACCTCGCGCACCAGTTTATTCTTCTCTTTGTTCTCTTCCATTCTTCGTTCTCGACTGTATCTCCGTGGCTTTCTCCAGGAAATCGGAAGGCAACAGCTTGCCCGCCAGTTGCTGTACCGGATAATAGAGCACGGACGACTGTCGTGTCTGTTCTGTAATCAGAGGATTGTTGTCGTACTTACTGATGAACTCCAGAAGAGTAAACAACAAGCTCAAAAACAGGGCTAATTTAACCATTCCTAAGGCTGCACCCAGGGAATGGTTAATCCATCCCAGATGCAACTTGGACATAATGCCGCCCAGCAGTTTTGCCACCAGGGTCAATGCCAATGGGATTCCGATCCAGAGTATCAGGAATATCACCGCATTGGTGCTTACTCCGGCATCCTCAGGAATCAGGGCATCACCGTATCGGGCATAGACGTAGCAGGCGATGAAGAAGCCCACAATAACTCCCACCAAACTGGCCAGCTGGAGGAAAAATCCTTTCCACCAGCCCCAGATTAAGCCTACTACCAGTACTATGATGATAAAAAGATCCATCACTATTCAGTTATTATTCCAACTTCTGAGCTACCTCAATTTCCTGGAAGGTCTCGATGATATCGCCCACCTTAATATCGTTGCAGTTGGTCAGGCTGATACCGCACTCAAAGTTGGTAGCCACCTCCTTCACATCGTCCTTGAAACGCTTCAGGGCATTGATGCTACCGGTGAAGATAACGATACCGTCACGAATCAGACGAGCCTTATCGCTACGTTTAACCTTACCGTCACGAACCATAGCACCGGCAACCAAGCCGACCTTGCTGATACGGAATACCTGCTGTACCTCGATAGAAGCGGTAACCTCTTCCTTGACAACCTTCTCCAGCATACCCTCCATAGCACTCTTCAACTCCTCGATAGCGTCATAGATGACAGAGTAGATGCGGATATCCACATTGTCTGCCTCGGCAGCCTTACGCGCACCGGCAGATGGACGTACCTGGAAACCTACGATGATAGCGTTTGATACGGCAGCCAGAGATACATCGCTCTCTGAAATCTGACCTACAGCCTTGTAGATGACATTCACCTGTACCTTCTCGGTAGACATCTTGATGAATGAGTCGCTCAAAGCCTCAACAGAACCGTCCACATCACCCTTAACGATGATGTTCAGCTCGTGGAACTCGCCCAAAGCAATCTGACGGCCGATATCATCCAAGCCCTTACGCTGAGTGGTACGCAATCCCTGCTCACGCTGCAGCTGCTCACGCTTGTTGGTAATCTCACGTGCCTCCTGGTCGCTGTCCATCACATGGAAGGTGTCACCTGCCTGAGGAGCACCGTTCAAACCCAGAATAATCACTGGTTCTGCAGGACCTGCCTCGGTAACACGCTGGTTGCGCTCGTTGAACATCGCCTTCACACGGCCATAATAGGTACCAGCCAAAACAATATCACCTACGTGCAGGGTACCGTTGCTTACCAGTACGGTAGCTACGAAACCACGACCCTTATCCAGTGATGACTCAATGATGGAACCGGTAGCCTTACGGTTAGGGTTAGCCTTCAGCTCCAGCATCTCGGCCTCCAGCAATACCTTTTCCAGCAGATCCTCAACGCCGATACCCTTCTTGGCACTGATCTCCTGGCACTGGTACTTACCGCCCCAATCCTCAACCAACAGGTTCATGTTGGCCAAGTCCTCGCGGATCTTCTCTGGGTTGGCACCCGGCTTATCAATCTTGTTGATAGCAAACACCATTGGTACATTCGCTGCCTGAGCATGAGCGATAGCCTCACGGGTGGTAGGCATCACACTATCATCGGCAGCCACAATGATGATGGCAATATCGGTAACCTGAGTACCGCGGGCACGCATGGCGGTAAACGCCTCGTGACCTGGAGTATCCAGGAAGGTAATCTTTCGTCCGTCCTCCAGCTCTACATGGTATGCACCGATGTGCTGGGTAATACCACCGGCCTCACCGGCAATTACGTTGGCGTTACGGATGTAATCCAGCAGAGAGGTCTTACCGTGGTCAACATGACCCATCACGGTTACGATTGGTGCGCGTGGCAGCAAATCCTCCTCAGAATCCTCCTCCTCGGCTACCGCCTCGGTTACGCTGGCACTGACATACTGTGTCTCGAAGCCGAACTCCTCAGCTACCAGATTGATGGTTTCAGCATCCAGACGCTGGTTGATTGACACCATGATACCGATACTCATACAGGTACCGATAACCTGGTTTACGCCCACGCCCATCATCACGGCCAGCTCGTTAGCAGTTACGAACTCGGTCAGCTTCAGGATTTTGCTCTCTGCTGCCTCCTCCATTTCCTGCTCCTGCATTCTGTTGAATGCGTTCTCGCGCTTCTCCTTACGGTACTTGGCACCGGTCTTATTGGCCTTCTGCTTACCGGTCAATCGTGCCAATGTCTCCTTAACCTGCTTTGCTACATCCTCGTCCGATGCTACAGGTGCCTCCTTCTCGCGGATCTGAACACCTGGCTTGTTGCGGTATGAGTTGGCAACATTGGAATCATTATGACGCTTCTTGTTATTGTCCTTCTGCTGAGCGTTAGGATTACCCTGATTGTTGTTACGCTTCTGGTTATCCTTCTGCTTGTTGCTCTGGTTTTCAATACGCTTGCCCTCAGCAGCCACATCCACACGGTCCTTGTTGATACGCTGGCGCTTGCGGTTGCCGTCGCCCTGCTTCTGACCGTTGTTGTCTCTGCCCTGCACGCCTGGTGCACCGTTGCCCACGCGCTTCTCGTCACGCTCCTTACGGCGCTCCTCACGGCTCTTCTTCTTTGGGCGGGTGCTCTGGTTCAGGGATGACAGGTCGATAGTGCCCAGCACCTTAATCTTGCTCTCGTACTCAGGTACCACCTTGATGACACCGTTCTCCTCCACGGTCTTAACGGCATTGGAAGAGGCTGGCTTTGCAGGCTCCGGTGCAGGAGCAGGCTTAACAGGTTCAGGCTTCACCTCTGGCTTTGGAGCTGGTTTCTCCACCTGAACAGGTTTTGGAGCTGGCTTAGGCTCTGGCTTTGGTGCTGGCTTAGGAGCAGGTGCTTCCACCTTCTTCTCCTGTACTGGCTCCTTGGCACGAGGCTTGCCCACAGTGCTCAGGTCAATCTTACCCAACACATGTGGCTGCTTGCTCTCAGGAATCACGGTTTCAATCTCCTTTGGCTCCTCTACCTGAACAGTCACCTTCTTCTCTTTGTGCTGACGGTTCATCAGCATGGCATCCTTCTTGTTAGCCAAGTCACGATCCTTGCTGAATTCCTTGCGAAGAGCCTCAAATTGTTCATCAGTGATCTTGGCATTAGGGTTCTCCTCGATGGGTTCCAATCCCTTCTTTTTCAGGAACTCCACCACGGTGGACATTCCCACGTTAAATTTCTTTACTACTTGATTCAGTCTAATGGCCATAATTTTTTGGTTCTTTACAATTATTACTCTTCAGCACCTTCCTGCTCTGGGGTCTCAAACTCCTTGCTCAGAATATGCAGTACCTCATCAACGGTATCCTCCTCCAGGTCAGCCTTCTCAATCAGCAGGTTGCGTGGTGCATTCAGTACCTGACGTGCGGTATCCAAACCTACGCTCTTGATGGCATCGATCACCCACTGGTCAATAGCATCAGAGAACTCATCCAACCAGATATCCTCCTCCTGCTCGTCGCCTGGCTCTACGTTGCGGTAAACATCGATGGTAAAACCGGTCAGCATGCTGGCCAGCTTGATGTTTGAGCCGCCCTTACCGATAGCCAGTGAAACCTGATCAGGCTCCAGATAGACATCGGCCTTCTTGTTCTCCATATCCAACTCGATGGTTGATACATTGGCTGGGCTCAATGCACGGCGGATGAACAGCTCATCGTTGGTGGTGAAGTTAACCACGTCGATGTTCTCGTTGCGCAGCTCACGGACGATACCGCGAACACGGCTACCCTTAACACCTACACAAGCGCCAACCGGATCGATACGGTCATCGTAGCTCTCTACGGCAATCTTAGCACGCTCACCTGGGATACGGGCAATGCGGCGGATGGTGATCAGACCGTCATTGATTTCAGGAACCTCGGCCTCCAGCAATCGCTCCAGGAACACGTTAGCGGTACGGCTCAGGATGATCTTTGGGTTATTATTGGCATTGTCCACACGCAGGATGACTGCACGTGCGGTTTCACCCTTGCGGTAGAAATCACCTGGAATCTGCTCTGACTTTGGCAACAGCATCTCGTTGTTGTCCTCGTCCACCAGCAGGGTCTCACGCTTCCAAACCTGATAGATCTCAGCGCTTACCACCTCACCTACACGGTCCTTGAATGCGTTGTACAAGTTGTCATGCTCCAGTTCCAGAATCTTGCTGGCCAGTGTCTGGCGCAGGTTCAGGATAGCACGGCGACCGAAACTGGTAAAGTCCACCAGCTCAGAAACCTCCTCACCAATCTCATAATCCTGGTCGATCTTCTTGGCCTCGCTCAGGGTAATCTCACGGTTGCGGTCAGACAGCTCATTGTCTGCTACCACCTCGCGGCTACGGTAAATCTCACAGTCACCCTTGTCTGGGTTCACGATGACATTGTAATTATCATCGCTGCCGAAAAGGCCTGCGATAACCTTGCGGAAACTCTCTTCCAGCACGCTCACCATGGTGGTGCGATCAATGTTCTTGTTCTCCTTGAACTCCTGGAATGTAGCAACCATATCGATTGCTTCTACTTTCTTTGCCATAATTTATTTTCTTTTTTTATTTAAATCGAATAGCGTATTTGGTGTACTTCACCTCATCATAGCGCAAAGGCACGTCCACCTCTACCAGCTTTGGACGCTTTGCGCCCTCCACCTTTACCTTCTGATTGGTAGTCACCACAAAATGTTCCTCATCGGCTTCTTTCAGCACACCGGTCATCTTGGTGCCCTGAGCGGTCAGCACCTCTACCTCGCTGCCCACGTGGTTCAGATACTGCTTGATTACCTTGAATGGCTGACCGATACCAGCTGAGCCGACCTCCAGTTCAAAGTCTTCTGTTTCGCGATCCAGATGATCCTCGATGAAACGGCTCAAAGCCACACAATCTTCAATCCAGACACCTTCCTTGTGGTCAATTTCCACCACAATACGGTTATCTGCACTTACAGAAACATCTACAAGGAAGTACTCCTGACCTTCCAACCACTGCTCAACTAGCTGAGTTACAATTTCTTTCTTAATCATTTACTTTTATATTTAGTACCAAAAAAGGAGGCTTTATCAAGCCCCCTTTATCAACAACGCTGCAAAGATAGCGGTTTTATGCGAATCTCAAAAGAAAAATATCAAAAAAGTTTTGATAATCATTATTTTTCGAACGGCATCTCCATCTTGGTAATGTCGTTCTTATCGTAGGTACGGCGCAGAATAATGCGTCCGCTCTTGCTGTTGATGTTCATGTTCTTGGCCTGTCCGGTCTTCACGTTACCCACACTCAGCAGGTGCTGCTCGTCAAACGGTTTGACGGTAATGGTCACAGAATCGTTAGGTACCAGGTCGAAATACAGCACACTATCGTTCATCATCACCTGGATGGAATCACCGGCAAATCCCTTGGCCAGCTCTATGCGGTACTCGTTGCGCTCAATGCTCAGTTCCTCGGCCTTGTCAAAGCACATCATCAGGAAGATGCCCACTACGCAGAATACGGCAAATACCATGACAAAAATTCCTACCATGAACTGGCGGTTCTTATTCAAATGTTGGGTTCTACTGCTCATGTCTGTCTGGTTTATTTTTTCAAAAGACTGTTGTATTTCTCGGTGTCGTTCAGCAATTCGATGGCCTGCTTGGTAAGTTTATCGTATTTCAGCGACTCCTGTACCGATCCTGCCTGATAGAAATAGCGTTTCACTATCTCACTGGCCATCAGCATCATAATATCCTGTTTGTTCTGCTGCAGGTCAAAATCGATATTGTGATTCAGCTTCTTCTCCAGTGCCTCAAACTCCTGGCTGGCTTCGGTCAGATAGCCCTCAAACTGGGCCATATCCTTCAAGCGCTTCAGCAGGCTCTCAGTTTGCTTGTCGTATTTGAAGTCGCTGTTCTTGACCAGTTCGCAGAACTCTTCAAAATCGGCATCAGTCAGTTTGAAATCAGCCACTGAAGCCGGAGCCTCATGCTTCTGGCAATAGCGGGTGCCGTAATCAATCAGCACGTCGTCGGCCGACAGATAGGCAGTGATATTGGCTACGGTATCCTCCTTCACCTCCACATCCGGATAGATACCTCCACCGTCACGCATCTCACGACCGGCCTCGGTATAGAACACATTGGTCAAACTGTCAGCTATACGCTCTGCTCGTCCGGCTGCATTACGGTGACTGTAGTCGATGGCCTGAACGCAACGGCCGCTAGGCAGGTAGTATTTGGCAGTGGTGAGTTTGATGCTACCGTTATAAGGCAAGTCGCGTGCTGTCTGCACCAAGCCTTTGCCATAGGTACGTGCACCCATAATCACGGCACGGTCCATGTCCTGCAGGGCACCGGAAAGGATTTCGGATGAAGAGGCGGTATTGCCGTTCACCAGCACCACGATAGGCATCTGCAAATCCAGCGGTTCACGCTTGGTGGTGTATTCGGCCGATGCGGATTTGTTCTTGCCCAGCAACTTGGCCACGGTCTTGCCCTTAGGTACAAACAGGTTTACAATCTCCTGTGCCTCACTCAGCAAACCGCCACCGTTGTCGCGCAAATCCAGCACTAACGAAGTGGCTCCCTGCTGACGCATCTCAATGATGGCTCTGCGCACATTGGCCGAGCAGTTGTCCGTAAACTGGGTGAAATCGATGTATCCCACGGTTGGGGTCAGCATTCCATAATAAGGTACGGCAGGGGTGGAAATGGTCTCACGTGTAATTTTAAAGGAGATAGGTTCCTCCACGCCAGGGCGCTGCACGGTCAGCACAAACGAGGTTTGTGGATCGCCACGCAACATGTCGCTCACCTCAGAGGTATTCTTACCACGCAGGTCCTTACCGTCGATGTCAATCAGCACATCGCCCACCTTCAGGCCAACCTTGGCAGCCGGTGAACCCTCGTAAGGCTCGGCAATAATCACCTTATCCTTCTGATACAGACGGATCATGGAACCGATACCGGCATATTTTCCGGTAGTCATCATCTTCAGGTCGCCCATATCCTCCTGCGAATAATAAACGGTATAGGGATCCAACTGCTGCAGCATGGCATCGATGCCCACGCGGATGGTTTTCTTGGCATCCAAACTATCCACGTAATACATATTCAACTCCTTACAGATGGCTCCCAGCACATCAATCTGGCTGGCCACCGTAAAATTGTTGGAAGAGCTGTTTTGGGCAAAACCCAATCCGCAGCACATGCACAACAGGCAGGTAAATACAATTTTCCTCATTATTTTTACATTTTAGACACAAAAGTAGTACATGAGAGGCAAATTCAGCACTTTTTGAGTATCTTTTAACGATTTTTCGTGCTAGAACGATATTTTTTTAGGTGAAATGTTGCACAATTCAAAAAGTAGCCGTACTTTTGCAACGCTTTTCCGAAAAGCATCTGCTTCAATAGCTCAGTTGGTTAGAGCACCTGACTGTTAATCAGGGGGTCGTTGGTTCAAGCCCATCTTGAAGCGCAAATCATTAGGAAAAGCAAATTGCTTCAATAGCTCAGTTGGTTAGAGCACCTGACTGTTAATCAGGGGGTCGTTGGTTCAAGCCCATCTTGAAGCGCAAAAAGGACATCCAATCGGATGTCCTTTTTTGTTTGTATCACTTTACTGTCGGACGAACCTTAGGCAGTTTGAAAACCTCCTGAATCTCAGTCATGGCCTCATCGGTCATACCATCCGGTTCAAAGCCCATGTTCTTGGCACTCATGTAGATGCAGGCACTCTTGTTCAGCACATCAATCTGGTCGAATGCATCCATCACATCCGGAGCCACAGCCACAATGCCGTGCTTCTCCCAGAACACCACATCGTAATTCTGCTTAACCAGCTCCAGGGTAGCCTCGGCCAACTTGACAGACGATGGCATCTCGTATGGCACCATGCCCAATGCCAGCGGTGCAAAGGCCAAAGTCTCAGGAATCATACTCCACAGCACGCGTGTCCACTCCTTGGAAACCTGGAAACGGGCGTTATGGCTCATAGCCACCAGCTCGATAGGATGGGTATGAACGGATGCCTTGTAGTTGGTGCCCGATGCTATCAGGTAATCCTGCAGCATGAGGTGGGATGGCAACTCGCTGGTTGGGTTTACCGGATTATCAGCAATAATCACATAACTGGCACAATCGTCCAGGATACGGATGATGGAACCGTTCTCCATAGGCCATCTGGCCAAGTCGCGCATGCGCTTGCCGGTACCCTTGCAGTAGAAATAGCATCCTTTTATATTAGGTAAGGTGACTCCAATCTGTTTCACCTCCGAGATGGCTGGCATTGCCTTGATCTCGTCATCCACATAATCTGTAATATTCACGGTAATGTTACCACCGTTGCGCTCTGCCCATCCCTTCTGCCACAAATAACCGGCTACTTCAGCAATCTGGTTGATTTCACGCTCCAGAGCAGGGCGTCCTTCTAAAATTGATTTCATGATATTTATTTTTTATTCGTTCTTATCACCTTGTTTTCACTCTGTCATCCTGAGCGTTAGCGAAGGATCTTTCCCCGTGAGTATGGGCTCCGCATTAGTAAGATTCTTCGTTTCACTCAGAATGACATTATTTTAATCTATCCAATCAATTGTGGCAGGAATGAAGAGAAAATCAGTACTACCAATCCCAATACCAGCACCACGATGGTTTTCTGGCTGCAACCCTTCCATTCCTTGAGGATGATGCCCCAAACGTTACTGAAGGTCACATTCAGTGCCATCAGAATACAGAACGAGAAGGTCATCAGGTCGGGGCTTTCGGTCAGGAAACCCTGTCCCAGCGACAATCCGAAGAACTGGCTGTACCACAAGGCACCGGCCAGACAGCAGAACAGGGCGTTATTGCCCCATACACAACCCTTCTTGTAATCACTCCAGGTTCCGTTCTTGGTGTTCTGATAGAAACAGTAGATAGCATTGGTCACAAATCCGCCGATGGTTACCAGGAAGGTAGCAGGCAGCGACTTGAACATAGCGTCTGTTTCAGGGAAGTTGATATCGGCACCGAAAGCCAAACCCACATTAAAGCAACCGCTCATGAAACCGGCCAGCAAGGCGATGGTCAGGCCTTTAGGGAAGTTGAAGTCCTTAACGGCTGCTTTCTTTTCCTCCTCAGACAGTGCCGATGATTTCATGCTACCGGCCACACCGATGATGGCTATACCTATCAGGGTCACCACTACACCGATGATAACAGCGGCGGTCAGCTTCTCCAGAGCATTCTGCTCAGGGAAGAACACGTTCAGCAGTACAGGGCCCATGATGGTTCCCAATCCGGCACAGGTACCCAGCGCAATGCTCTGACCCAGTGCCACACCCAGATAACGCATGGACAGGCCGAAGGTCAAACCGCCCACACCCCACAATACGCCGAAGAAGATGGTCATCCATACACTGAACGAATCCACCTGACTGAACAGTTCCATGAAACCATGACCGGCAGGTACGGCCAGCAACGCTCCTAAAAATGGCAGGAGGAGCCAAGCAAAGACACCCTGGACAATCCAGTAGCTCTCCCAGCTCCAATCCTTGATCTTATTGATAGGCACATAGCTGCTGCTCTGGCAGAATGCACCTATCGCTATAATGATTAATCCGATGATTATTTCCATATTAACGCTTCAAAGTAACCGTATTCTCGTAAGCATCAATCTCAGCCATGAAGTCCTGACCAACAGGAACATTGTTGCGCAGGCAGAACTCATCATAAACTGCATTCCATGGCATCGCCTTCTGCTCCTCCAGCAGGGTCAGCACGTGGTGGTTCTTGCCTTCCAGCTCATACTTGGCGATGGTAGCCGATGGCTCCAGCAGGGCACGCAGCATGCACTTCTGTGCCGAGCGTGAACCGATAACGTAAGCTGCAATGCGGTTGATGGCACCATCAAAGAAATCCAAACCGTAGTGTACACGGTTCAGGGCGTTGGCACGGACGATTTCAGCAAACAGCTCGTAGGTTGGGTCGTCCATGATGGTTACATGGTCAGAATCCCAGCGTACAGGACGGCTCACGTGCAGCATCAGCTCGTCTACGAATGGCAGTACAGCACTCACCTTATCAGCTGGGCTCTCGGTTGGGTGATAGTGACCGGTATCGATGGTCAGCAGGGTGCCGTTCTTGGCTGCGTAAGCGGTATAGAAGTCGTGTGAGCCCACGGTAAAGCTCTCCAAACCGATACCGAACACCTTACCCTCGATACTGGTCTTCATCATTGGCTGCTCTACGGCCAGGATCTCATCCAGTGAAGCCTTCAGCAAATTGCGGTACAGGGCATGGTTCACGCTGAAATCCTTGCAACCGTCGTGAATCCACAGGTTCATGATACATGGGTCATTCTGTGCCTGACCGATGGCGTTTGAAATCTCACGGCAGCGCTTGGTGTGCTCAATCCAGAAATTGCGGATACCCTCGTCTGGGTTTGCCAGTGTCAGGTTGCCGCTCTTTGGGTGAGAGAAGGATGAGGAGTTGAAATCCAAAGGCAACTGATTCTCCTTTGCCCAGTCAATCCAGCTCTGGAAGTGCTCTATGGTCACCTCGTCACGGTCCACCACCTTACCCTTGAAATCGCCGTAGATCTCGTGCAGGTTCAATCGGTGAGAACCCGGAATCAGGCTCAGAGCCTTCAGTACATCGGCACGCAGCTCATCAATGTTGCGTGCAGCACCCGGATAGTTTCCGGTACTCTGAATACCACCGCTCAGGTCGCCTGCCTGAACCTCAAAGCCCTTTACATCATCTGCCTGCCAGCAATGCATAGACAGGTGGAAATCCTGCATCATGTTCAACACTTTCTCGGTATCGATACCGATTTCTGCATAACGCTCCTTGGCGATTTCATACGCCTTCTTTACTAATTCTTCTTTCATGATATATGTATTTTAGTCTAGATTTCAATTTTGTTTGTTCCACCTTTCAGACTTATTTCCTTTCCGCCCCACACCAGTGTGCCGGTCACCTGGGAGGGCAATTCGATAGTGGCCTGCAATCCCTTTTTGGTCTTCTGGTAAGAAACGGAAATCTTTCCCTGTGGATGAGGCATAGTACCGCCTATCTTCTGGATGTCGCCCAGATGGGGCTCAATTCTTACGGTCTTGAATCCGGCTGATGCACTGTCAATACCCAACAGGGTGCGGAAGAACTCTATGTTAGGACTTGCACCCCAGGCATGGCAGTCGCTACGGGTTTCAACCAAGTCGGAAGTCTCTGCCCAGGTGGTCAGTCCCATGCTGATGTTCTCACGCCAGATGTCCAGCCATTTCAGGTAGTCGTCTCCCAACCCCGCCTTGATCAGAGCCTCGTGCAGGTAATATTTGTAATATACTGAGCATGGAGCCAGTGTCTTGTCCTGCAGCAGCTTCTGGGCGATATCCCTGACGGTTGCTTCGTCTGTCATACCGCATAAGATAGCCAGACTGTTGGCATGTTGTGAGAAGTGGTCTTTCTCGGTACGGTCGGCATACAGTCCTCTTGAACTATCCCAATATGCCTGGTGGATAGCCTTCTTCAACTGCTCTGCACGCTGCTGGTATTTGGCCGCATTACTCTCATTGCCGAAATGCTTTTCCAGATTCACCATCTGCTGATAGGCATACAGCAACTGCAAATCCATCAGGATAGAGCATCCGTCAGATCCGCGTTCTGCCACACCCATGTTCCAGCCCTCGGTATACACCCAGTCGGAGAAGTTCCATCCGGGCAGTTTGTATATGCGTCCGTCTGCCTGCTGGTAGCGACCGAAATAGCTCAATATCTGTTCGGCACCAGGCAGCAGATTCTCCACGAATGCTTCATCGTTGCCGTAACGCAGATAATCGTGAATGGCATAGATGTAGCACAGGGCGTATGGGGTAATCAACTGGCGTGAACCTGCCACAGGGGTACGTGCAGCTGTCACACCCTCGGCAGTGCGGCTCAGGTCGCTCTGGGTCAGGTAGTTCTTAACCATGCGGTCATCCCCACTGTTATATAAGGTGATAAGCGCCTGGATACGGGTGTCGCCCAGATACATCAACTGCTCATAGAAGGGGCAGTCAAAATAGGTCTCGATGGCACACAACCGGGCTGTACGCCAACCTATCTCCATCATCTGCTGAATCTCCTTGTTGTCGGTATCGATGTGTGCATTCTGCTGGAACGGATAACCCACAAAGGTGCCGTAGATGTCGTTCAGGGTCAGTGGTTCGTCCTGCGTCTCAACATGCAGTTTCACATAGCGATAGGTGCGCCAAGACAGGGTGGTGAAATGCTGGCTGTCCTCGCCGTTCGACGTCACCTCATCTATACGGCCCTTATAGTATTTGCCCTCCACTTCGTTGCGGTTGCTCTTTTTCGTAGCTGCCTCGTCATCGTAAAGCGACTCGTTGAAGGTCAATTCTATCCGGGCATTTTTACCCTTGCTGAAAAGCAGATGCGGATAAGCATTGGTCAGTACCTCATTGTCCAGCAGGATATCCACCGATTTATGGGCAGGTATTACCCAGTTGGCAGGCTGGCTCAGGAATCCTGCAGGAACCTTCAACCCTCCATTCTGGCGCACCGCCTTCATGCGGGTTTCTGTCAGTTCCATCTGGGGTAGGATGGAAGGTTGCAGCAGATGCTCTCCGGTGTAGCCTCCGGTTCCGGCATTTGTGCCCTTGGGGTAGGGCAGTGCAAACGGTTTGGCTTCTTTCCAGGTGCTCAGGTCGTTATTGGGGTCCATCACTCCTCTTACCTGCTTGTTCATATCCACCTTGTCGCTGGCATCCACGGCATAGTAGCCCGGCACATTCACAGCCATAGGCTGGTAGGATTCGTCTTGTATCGATTTCCAGGAATTGTTGGTGGTCAGTGCCTTGGCTTCATCTTCGCCCAGCACCAGCAAACCGCCATGCAGGGTCATCTCGGAGGCTGGGGTGTATTTTCCCATGTTCCATACCTGTGCCACTACTACGTTCTTGCCAGGCTTCAGGTAGGGTTTCAAATCCAGAGTGGCATAGTTCCAGTGCGCCACATCCAAGCTGCGTGCAGGACCTACCGATACCAACTGGCCGTTTACAAACAGTTTATAGCGTTGGTCAGCTGTGATGTGTATCTTGTATTCACCGGGTACACGAGCCAGTTCCACATCTTTGCGGAAATAATAAACCCCATACTCCGTGGCGCCTGCATCTGGATGCTCTACCCACAGGGCGCTCCAGATATCGGCGTCCTTGTCAAAATCGGTACGGTTGGCCAAAAACTGATTGACCGCATCATACATTCCACTCTGCAGCAGATAGGGAGCCACTACCTCAAAAGGATATCCTCCAAAATCAGGCATCTGTGCCTGTGCCGACAGGACGGTGCTGAGCAGCGCACAGGCAGTCCAGTGCTTTAATTCAAATATCTTCATGATAAACGCATAAATACTTCTCATAGCCCTTGTCCCAGGATGCGGCATCCTGTGGCAGGAACTCCTTGGTTTCGATGCTCTGGCTGATCAGCGCACGCATCTCGCCTATCGTCTCTACCATGCCGGCAGCCTTGGCCTGCAGCATGATGTTACCGATGGCAGTACCCTCTACAGGTCCGGCGGTTACAGGCAAGTTGGTGGCATTGGCGGTAAACTGGTTGAGCTGCTTATTGCGTGATCCTCCTCCGATGATGTGCAAACGCTCGATAGGGAAATCGGCAAAGTCGCGCAACAGGTTCATCACCTGACGGTAGCGCAAAGCCAGTGAGTCGAAGATGCAACGGGTCAGTTCACCGATGGTTTGTGGCACGTACTGTCCGGTCACCTCGCAATAACGCTGAATGGCCTCAATCATGCTTTCCGGATTGGCAAAGCAGCGTGAATC
This sequence comes from Bacteroidaceae bacterium, assembly GCA_045628125.1. Lineage (GTDB taxonomy): Bacteria > Bacteroidota > Bacteroidia > Bacteroidales > Bacteroidaceae > Minthousia. The sequence goes on along the minus strand of JAZQPA010000224.1, from coordinate 6,617 downwards.
AGGGTTAATGATGCTCTGGAAGGCAGGAACCTTCATGGCACCCTCTATCAGGGCATCATAGCTCATGTTGTCCTTCCACTCCTTACGGCAGCGCTCCAGCAACCACATGCCACAGATGTTTTTCAGGAAACGGGTGGTACCCTCTACGCCACCCTCGTTGGTGAAGTTGGCCGCAAAGCTCTTCTCATTGATGATGGCATTCTGGGTTTCAATACCCATCAGGCTCCAGGTGCCGCTGCTCAGGTAGGCAAACTTCTCGTTCTGCGCAGGAACCGAGGCCACAGCCGATGCGGTATCGTGTCCGGCTACGGCAATGACAGGCACGGAGCCCAATCCGGTCATCCGCTGCACCTCATCGCTCAGATAGCCAATCTGTGTACCCGGGTAAACCATGTCGGCAAACAATTGTGGTTTCAAACCTATGGCAAACAGCAGTTCGCTGTCCAGTTGCTTGGTCTTTGGATTCAGAATCTGCGAGGTGGATGCTATCGAGTACTCGGTCACCATCTCGCCGGTCAGCATATAGCTCAGGGCATCGGGCATGAACAGCACCTTGTCGGCTGCCGCCAGCGCTGAGCTGTTCTCCTGAGTCAGAGCAGTCAACTGGAAGAGCGAGTTGAAGTTCATGAACTGAATACCTGTCTTGGCATACACCTTCTCCTTAGGCACCCGTTGGAAATAATCCTCCATGGCCTGGAAGGTATGAGGATCGCGATAGCTGTAAGGATTACCCAACAGCATACCGTCCTTTCCCACGCACACAAAGTCCACGCCCCAGGTGTCAATACCGATGGACTGGATTGTAATGCCCATCTCGGCCACCTTCTTCAGGCCCTTGATAATCTCGTTATATAAAGCATAGATATCCCAGAAATAATGACCACAGCACTGAATGATGGGATTGTCAAATCGGGTCAATTCCTCCATTTCAATTTTTGAACCGTCCAGTGTTCCTAAAATAGTACGGCCGCTTGTGGCGCCTAAATCGGCGGCAAAGAAATGTATTTTACTCATAGTCATTTAGGTTTTATGTGTATCTGATTGCAAAATTAGGGAGAATAATGGCACCACACTTATGTTTTTTGACCAAAGAAATCTACTTATCGTCCAAAACATTTGCCAAGCAGTCATTTTTTCACTAATATTGCACTCAAACACAAAAAAAGCCATGGAACCTATCAAATACATTGCCGAGAACGACCGCGATCTTCAGTGGGGCCTTACCGTCTGTTCGGTGGGATACCAGCACGTCAAACCGGGTGAGCCGTATCCTCCGCAGGGGCATAATGCGGAGTACCTGTTCAACCCTGCCGTTGGCAGAGTCATCCACGAGTATCAGTTGCTGTATATTGCCCGGGGCAAGGGGGTTCTGAAAACCGAGCACGGAGGGGAGTTCGAGATTGAGGGTGGCACCATGTTCCTGATTTTTCCAGGCGAGTGGCATTCGTATTACCCCTATCCCAACGAGGGATGGGAGGAGTACTGGATTGGTTTCCAAGGCCCCAACATCGACTCTCGTGTGAATGCGGGATTCTTCTCCATGCAGCATCCTCTCTATAAAGTAGGGTATAGTAATACCATCATCAACCTGTACCGCGAGGCCATTCCCATTGCCACCAGCCAGGATGTGTTCTTCCAGCAGTTGCTGGCGGGCATTGTGAACCACCTGCTGGGCTTGATGTTCATGATCAACGGTAATCACACGCTGGTGGGCAATTCAGGCACACCCGACATCATTGCCAGGGCGCGTGAATACATGCAGCAACATGTGGAGCAGGAACTGCAGATGCCCGATGTGGCCGAATACCTGCATACCAGCTACACCACTTTCCGCCGCACGTTCAAGCAGTATGTGGGCTTATCGCCCGTGCAGTATTTCATCAACCTGCGCATTCATCGTGCCAAGGAACTGCTGCGTGGTACCGACCTGCCCATCAAGGACATCTGCTACCGCCTTCACTTCGAGAATCCGGAGTACTTCACCACCCTGTTCAAGAAGAGAACCAAGATTACCCCTTCGGAGTTCAGAGGGACATATCATTTTGATGCGCCATCATAATACAATCTTCTTCACATACGTCTTTATGCTGCGGTCAGGAATCACAAAACAAATTACCATCTTTTCGGTTGTTTGAGGGTTCTTTGTTCGGCTGTTTAGAGGTGATTTTTTCGGTTATTTGTAGTTTTTGCATTTTAAGAGTTAAACGAAAAAACTCCCAAAGGCAACACAACCTTTGAGAGGATTTGTTTTAACAGACCAGGGTCTGACCCAACGTCTGAATTAATACGTGATCTCCACACTGGAATCACCCTTCTGCAGCTTTATTCTATCCCCTATGAAGTGACCGTTACTAAAGTAAAGGAAATCACCCGACCTCTCACATGGTTTGACCACACCTGTAGAGCCTGCTTTTGGATCTGCTTCAGTGGTTTGCTCATCACCTTGCTCAGCCTTCTCAAAGGCTTCCGCAATAGGTTCTAATCTCAGCCCTCATTTGCAGCTATGCAAGTGGGGGCATTATTCATATCGTATGCTATATGAAACTCTGCAGTTAGAAAACTTGATAGATTATTTTTGAGAAACACCAATTTTGATATTATAAAGAGTGTTCCGAATAGAATCCACCAAAACATCAATCTCGGCTCTTCTGTTTGTGCTATATGTGACAATATTATTATTTATAAGAACTTCTTGAGTTTGTCCGGCAGTTATTATAGGGCTAGTAGTTACCAATGATCTAAGAGTAAGCAAATCTTGAGTGAGTGTTACATAACTTTCTTTGGGGCAAACATCACTATATTTAGTTTCTATGACAGAAATGATTCTTTTTGCCCAAGTTCGACACCACTTATCAAGCTTACACATTTCGACATAAGATGCACCATTGTTCGCGGACGTTAATTCAATAATGCGTTTTAAATAAGAATCAATTTCATCAACTTTATTTGACAAAAGATCAATTTTCGATTTGTTCCTTCTTTGACTATTCTGTAATGAATAATTTACATACCACGCAAGGAAAGAAATCACCAATAAATTGATAATGCTAAAAGCAGGGACTTCAAAGGAAAGATGGAATAAGCCAAAATGTTCGACGAACAAACCGAACATCCACCCCATACCAAAAATGAAGATTGTTATAATCGTAGGTTTGATCCAATTCATAAATCACTTCTTTTCTGATTCTTTCTTGTGGGCATTGTTTATATATGACCATATTTCATCTACATAGATGTCGTCTTCTTCTGATTTAATTTTAAGATGATCTACAAGGAATTCGTATGGAATTTTATCAATCCTAATTAAACCACCAAATGATTCTTCAAGAAATGACGTTCCATAACCAGAAGCTTTATCTAAATCTACTAAGATATCTTCATTCTTGGTCATTGCCTCTACAACCTTCGGAAGTAAAAACTCCGTTCTAAATAATTCACCAGAAAAATCACCCTCACTAATGTAGCGTGGGCCAGGAGTCCTTGAAAAGTTCTCCACAATAGAAATCTTTACCATTCTAAATTATATATATTATGATTTATTTCACATGAAATGAAAGTACCATGCATGTTATGGTCAAGAAGCCTATACACTCCATTCTCGACATCTGCATATACTTTGTTACTAATAATTTTTAATTTCCCAATTCTGCCAGCTATAAAAGCATCATAAATGCCTGGTAATCCCTTTCCTCTAAAATACTCTTTGGTGCATGTTTTGTGCAACTGTCCTTCGAGAATCAATTTCATAATTTTTTCGCTCGTATTAGCGAAAGGGAAAAACTTAAAGAAGATATCTTTCCATCCGTAAAAGATATCGCCAGGGTGCTTGTTGTCAAGGCTATCGAAAATACCTCGTCCGAAATCCATGAAAGAAATCGTTACAGTCTGCTCTACTTCATCCTTGTTTGTGGAAATCCACCAATGCTTTTCTCCCTTGTTTCTTCCTGCGTGATTGTTGGTATTATGCATTAGCTCTACTAACATACGTTGAATACCTGGGCATCTTCTCTTCTGGCCCCAAACAGTCGTACTTGCATGCTCAATAATGATATCAGCCATTGCTGCATCAACTTCCTTCTGTGCATGGGTATAAATTATACTATCTGGAGATCCCACATTATAATCATCACTCTTTGTTAATCGTCTATAAAGATACTTGAAGAATCCTGATTCCTCCAATTTGTTTCGCAATGACGAATCATTTGGTTTACTACCATTAAAAGGTATTCCATGAGAACGGAACTGGATCATGTTTGCGAGTAACAAAAGAATAGCACCATTACCAAGAACCGAAACTTTATCCATGTTTATGAAAACAGGAAGGCCTTTCTTATAATAGTCTCTCACTATATCAATAAATCCCAACACTTCTTCTTCGTTAGATATTAAGGAGAAGACATTAGGGGCATAGACGGTATTATATTTGATTTCTTCTTCCTTTTGAACAACCATTGTTGGAGTAAATCGAGGTAGATGATATCGCCTACAAATGCTTTTCTGCTTCTTAAAGAATACCTTCCTCCGCATTGACTTGTAATCATGTCTTTGCTTAATCTTTTTCTTGTTTTGAGGTGTTGCCATTACTACTTTATAATATAATGTATTTGACCATTATCAAGTAAACACAAGTTCTTTTATTTCTCTTCAATAGTCGTAAGCGTATTCTTCTTCTCTTTCTTACTCTTCAGCTTCTTCCATCTCTTATCCTCAATCATGCATCTCACAACGCCATCATAACCAGGGAAAAGAGTGGATGCATCTTTTCCATTACTCTTCGCGTATGAATAGACCTCAACAGCGGCATCGTAAGGTACAGTAATTCTGTACAAATAGTAATCTTCTTTGGCATTTATGCGATCCAAAGCATCGACTAACTTACTATCGAAAGTATCTTGATCTACAAGGACTGGTTTGGAATCTTTATTGCTCTCATTGATGACTGGCTTATCAATACTCCAATACGAGAACAGACCATCCTGAGCACATAAATTTGGATTCTCACTATATCGTGGATGGATAATGTGCAGGTTCATCTTGCCCATGTGTATTACCTGAATGCTTCTATCAAATGCCCAGATCTCCATAAGCTCAGATTTTTCCTTTGGAAGGTTATCTTTACCATTCTTGCGCAAGCATTTTAGATTTAACATAGACTTACTTGTCTCTTCCATCCACTCAGCTCTTGTCATTCGCTTTGGCTCAATTTGCCTTTTGATTGCGCCAGATGATGCGAAATACAATGCTGTATTAATATTAGTAGTCCAATCCAACAGACGAGTAGGCAGTCCATGATGTTGAGCAAGAGCGGCAATCCCTTCTAATTCTTGAGGTAGCCATTCCTCGTGTTTCATCATTGTCCAACCGTCCACAGGAAGCATCATCGTTTCTCTTAATCTCTGGACTTCTGGCATCGGCAATCCTCTATTATCGCAAAGATCAAAAAAATCCTTCAGTATTTGGGATTCATCTAAGATTTGGAATTGTTCGGTTATTGCAGCAGCAACTACAGTCTTATCAACTTCATCTGAGTTTATTTCGTTCAGTAACAGATAATCCCTCAATGCTGTAGGCAGCAGTTTATACTTATCGGATTCATGACCTCGAAATATAAAATGCCTTTGCTGTAGATAGTACAGTTCACCTCCATAGGATATTGCTTTAAGGAAATCTTCTGCATTTGCAAAAGCAATGTCCTTTATGTATTTTCTATTTTCTGCTACGATCATACAAACAAACCTGATACTTTGTTACCTGTTACCCACATGAATTATGAATTAATCGCTTTTTGTTCTGTTTTATAGCTTCTTGCAGACACTGGCGCGTGCGCTAGAGCCTGCAAGGTGCTATAACTAGTAAAAAAAACCTATTTCGCAGATTTCCCCCACAAAAAGTGTGATATGTCACTCTTTTTGAGGGGGAAATACCCACTTTTAAGCAGAAATCACACTTTTTGAGTGACATGTCACTTTGGCGATTTATATATTATCAATTACAAGGTTTTATTAATTACTCCCCTGTATATCATTTCTAATTTTTCGTAATGCTTTTGTCGTGCAAAGTTTTCTTCTGCAAATATTCTTGCAGCTCGCTTCATCTCCTCATATTTGCATAGATCTAGTTTTTCAGATAATCTTAACGCATCTAATAGCGATTCTATAGATCCACTTTCAAACAGGTAACCAGTCTCCTCATGCTTGATAATTTCGGTAATACCCCCAATTCTGGCGCCTATTACTGGAGTATTGAGGGAATAAGCTTCAACAATTGTCATTGGATTATTCTCATACCATTCTGAAGGCACACACACAAATTTTGCTTTTTGTACTATGTCATAAAGCTCTTTGCCTTTTTTGAACCCTAGGAACTCAATGTTTGTCAATCCTTCATCCTCACATTTCTGTTTCAACGAGGCCTCCTCAGGTCCACTTCCAACTATCTTAAGTTTTAGATTTGAAAGTTTGGAGAAAGCATCAAAAAGTGTAACTATTCCCTTTTCGAAAGATAAACGACCATAATAAAGATAATAACTATTAAATGTATCAGTTTCTGCATCCCGATGCGCTATCACATCTGAATTGCAAAAATTATAAAGGTCTGTACAGAATTTGCTGCCAATA
>JAZQPA010000223.1:0-28999 GCA_045628125.1 Bacteroidaceae bacterium | reverse complement strand
CAGAGAAGTTAAGCCCGTTCACGCCGATGGTACTGCGATGCAATTACCGTGCAAGCCGAGAGGAGAGTCAAGCTTGCTTGCTATCCCGAGGCGCTGCCGGTAATCGCTACAGCAATGTGGGAGAGTAGGTAGGCGCCGTTTTCCAGAAGACTTCGAGACAGCAATGTTTCGGAGTCTTTTTTTTATAAAAAATATCCCAAAGTAGATCTTTGGGATATTTGCATTATTTCGGGAATTTCCGGTTCAGTAAATCCTCTAATTGTATAAGTTCGTCACGATAACCTGCAGCTTCAATAAACTCAAGGTTCTTAGCGGCCTGTTCCATCTTTTTGCGGGTTCTGCTGATAGCCTTTTGAAGTTGCTCCTCATTCATGATTTGCAGAATAGGATCAGCTACTAGGCTATTTTCTGTACTTGGGATAGGAGCATATCCCTTTGGAGTGTTACCCGTCTGGATTCTGGAGATAGCTTCTTTATCCACTTTGCCGTCATGAGCCACTTCATTGGCGCTGATGAGATCTGTCATCTGCCGTTTCTTCTTAATCGGCTGAGGAACTATGCCATGTTCTTCATTGTACCTCAACTGCTTTTCGCGTCTGCGATTGGTTTCATCAATGGTCTTCTGCATGCTTTCTGTAATTTTGTCCGCATACATGATAGCCATGCCGTTAAGGTGTCTGGCTGCACGTCCTACAGTCTGGGTAATGGAACGATAACTACGCAAGAATCCTTCCTTGTCTGCATCAAGGATAGCAACAAGAGAAACCTCCGGAAGGTCAAGTCCTTCACGTAACAGGTTTACACCTATTAATACATCAATGAGTCCTTGTCTTAAATCATCCATAATTTTCACACGTTCCAAGGTGTCAACCTCACTGTGTATATATGTACAGTTGATACCACGGTCAAGGAAGTATTCGGCCAACTCCTCGGCCATTCGTTTGGTTAATGTGGTGACAAGAACTCGCTCGTCCTTTTCCTTTCGTATGCGAATCTCCTCCATTAAATCATCCACCTGATTCTCGCTAGGACGAATCTCAATTACCGGATCCAATAATCCTGTTGGACGAATGACTTGCTCTGCAATAATTCCTTGACTTTCATTTAATTCGTAATCTGCTGGTGTCGCGCTGACATAGATGGTCTGATGGGTCATCTCATGGAATTCGTCAAAGGTAAGAGGACGGTTATCCTTTGCTGCTGGAAGACGGAAACCATATTCCACAAGGTTCTTCTTTCGGGCTTGATCTCCACCGTACATGCCACCAATCTGAGGCACTGTAACATGGCTCTCATCAATAACCAGAAGGAAATCCTTAGGGAAGAAATCCAGTAAGCAGTATGGACGGCTACCTGGCGCACGCCCATCAAAGTATCGGGAATAGTTCTCAATTCCACTGCAATGGCCAATCTCACGAATCATTTCCAGGTCATAGGTCACACGCTCTTGGATTCGCTTGGCTTCAAGAGGCCTTCCTGTCTCTTGGAAATATTCGACTTGATGGGTAAGGTCGTCCTCAATCTGATGAATGGCTCTCTGGGTGCTTTCCTTTGTGGTCATGAACAGGTTGGCAGGATAGATCTTGTAGCTGTCAAAGCGTCCCACTCTCATTCCCGATGTGGGTTCTACCTCTTCTATGCTCTCAATCTCATTTCCCCAAAAAGATATGCGCAGGACATGGTCTGCATAGGCCAGATATACTTCCACATTGTCTCCTTTAACCCGGTATTTTCCTCGCTCTGGAGCCAAGTCATTGTGCACATACAGACTGTCGTTCAGTCTCCTGAGCAGTACGTTGCGATCCATCATCATACCCACTGCAACTTCTATCACATTGTTGTAGAAATCACTGGGGTTTCCCATGCCGTAAATGCAACTGACAGAGCTGATTACAACTACATCATTGCGCCCAGATAACAGAGCCGAAGTTGCCGAAAGACGAAGTTTGTCAATCTCATCGTTGATGGCCAGGTCCTTCTCAATATAGGTGTCTGTTGACGGGATATAGGCTTCCGGCTGGTAGTAGTCATAATAGGAAACATAATATTCTACCGCATTATGTGGAAAAAAACTCTTAAACTCGCCATACAGCTGGGCAGCCAATGTTTTATTGTGGCTAAGGATAAGTGTAGGCTTGCCAATGTTCTTAATGACGTTGGCAATGGTAAAAGTCTTTCCGGAACCGGTTACGCCCAATAGTGTCTGTGCGGGAAGACCTTCCTGAATTCCTTCGGTCAACTGTTTGATTGCTTCGGGTTGGTCTCCGGTCGGTTTGTAATCTGATACTAATTCAAACTCTGTCATGTCTTTTTGAAAAATGTCGCGTAAAGTTACACCTATTTTTGTCAACTACCAATAGCCCTTGCTTATTTATATTAAAAAAACATATAATCCTTTATCGGGAATTGTCCATATCAAATCCTTTTGCTAAATTTGCACCATATTTTGTGAATATGAAAAGGATTGTATTTTCTACACTGATTACCCTGTTGTTCCTGTCCAGTTGCGGCAGCTATAATAAGGTTTTAGTGAGTCGCGATTATGATAACAGATACGAGACCGCCAAGGCATATTATGCTGAGGGTCACTATCGTCGTGCTGCCAATATCCTGGTTGACATGATTACCATGTTGAAGGGTACTGACAAGGCTCAGGAGTCGCTTTTCATGCTGGCTATGTGTGAATATAATGATGGCGATAATGAAACCGCTTCTACCTATTTCCGCCAGTTCTATGGCAGTTATCCTAAAGGTGATTTGAGCGAGTTGGCCCGTTATTATTCCGGTGTAGCTTTGTATCGTGCTACTCCAGATCCACGTTTGGATCAGACCTCAACAACCGGTGCTATGGCTGAGCTTCAGACATTCATGGAATTCTATCCAAATTCACAATGGAAGCCTCGTGCACAGATCATGGTGGATGAGTTGCGTGACAAATTGGTGGAAAAGGAGTTCCTGGCAGCAAAGCTGTATTACAATCTGGGTTCTTATTTCGGTAACTGTACCAGTGGCGGTAATAATTTCCAGGCTTGTATCACCACCGTTCAGAACACTTTGAGAGATTATCCTTACTCAAAGCTGCGTGAGGAGTTATACATCCTGAACCTGCGTGCCAAGTATGAATTGGCTAAGCAGAGTGTCAGCGAAAAGACTGAAGAGCGTTTCCGTGACGCCATTGATGAATACTACGGTTTCAAAAATGAGTTTCCGGAGAGCAAGTATATGAAGGAGGCAGACAGAATGTTTGCATCTGCATCTAAGAATGTTAAATCAGAAGAAGAATTAGAATAATATAAAAATTATGGATTATAAGAAGACAACAGCACCAAATAACACGGTAACCCGTGATATGATGGATCTTTGTGAGGAAACTGGTAACATTTACGAGACTGTAGCTATCATTGCTAAGCGCTCAAACCAGATTTCAAGCGACATCAAGACTGAGCTGTCTAATAAGCTTAAGGAGTTTGCTTCAATGAACGACAATCTGGAGGAGGAATTCGAGAACCGCGAGCAGATTGAGATTTCACGTTTTTACGAGAAGTTGCCAAAGCCAACACTGATTGCAACTCAGGAGTTCATTGATGGTCGCGTGTATTACCGTAATCCTGCTAAAGAGAAATGATACAGCGCATTCAGACACTTTATCTTCTTGCCGTACTGATTTTGGTTGTTGCCTGTGAATTTTGCACAGTCGGACGTTTCATCGGTCAAGGTGGTGAATTGTTGGGGGAATTAGGTAATCTGACTATGAACCAGGCTGGAGAGGTGACATTTACACCTTGGGCCCTGTTTATGCTTCTTCTGTTGGTTGCCTTGATCACAGCATTGGCTATCTGCTTGTTCCGTAAGCGTATGCGCCAGATAAGACTGATTATCTTTTCCTCTATCTTATTGGTAGGATACTATCTGGTGTACGGATGGTTTGTATATTCCTATCTGGCTGACGGTATTTCTTTCCGTCCATCACTTACTGCCAGTTTCCCACTATTGGGATTAATTTTCAACTACTTGGCAGCAAGAGCGATAGGTAAGGATGAATTTCTGGTTCGGTCACTTGACCGATTGAGATAATCAATAAAGAATAAAATAAGGGAAGCAAAAATTGCTTCCCTTATTTTATGTTATCATTCTTGGTCTTCAGAATGTCGAACAGATAACCAACTTTCAACTGTATGGCTGAATTGGCTGATCGTCCGAAATATCCTTTTTTACTGCTGTCGTAGATATCACCTAATCCATAGTAATAACGAGCCTCAAGAAAGAAATGGCCGATTTTCCGGTTGGAAACCTGCATACCGGCTCCAAAGGCTATGCCATAATCAAATGTGTTGTCCGGTGCCTTTCCGTATTGGTGAGTAACATGATTGGGGCGGTTGCTTGGATCCCAAGGTTCCTGTCCACCATAATTCTCTTTCTTTCCTAAATAAAAGCCGGCTTGAGGTCCTAAAAGAATATAGCCTTGGGCTCCGTTTCGCTCACGACCCCATCCTAATCTGCAGAGCAGTGGAAGCTGAACATAATTCATTTGGCAGTTATACTGATTTCCGCTTCCGTCATCGATATCTTCTTTCCATCCCAATTGGGAATAGTTGCATTCCAATTGAATAGCACTGATACAAGTGAAATATTTCTCGCAGGTATATCTGATGGTTGCTCCAAAACTCGGGCCATTCAATGTCCCTTGCTTAACGGTCGGCTTGAATGATACACTACTCATATTGACACCTGCTGTGAAACCGACAGCTAAGTCGCTACGGGCATCACCCACCTGAGCCTTTGCCGGTAGAGTGGCAACAGCTGTGGCAAACAGTATCGGAAGTAAGTATCGTTTAGAATTCAACATTCACTACTCTCTTGTTAAAGTGTATAAATCCAATCTTCTGATTCAGGAAACCGCTCCAGTTGTTGATTCGTTCATACTCCATGAAACTGTGAGCAGGCTTAACATCCATCTTATCCAGGTTGTAAGCAAAGGTTGATCCATAATCAGCCATTCCCTTCATCATAAAGAAACTGCTGTCAAAACCAATTACCGGTACACTTGGCATCTTGGTCGTCATATCCTCCTTGAACCAATGCTTGTAGCTTCTTGATAAAGCCTTGGTTGACGCATTGTTAGGATTCAGCCACCATCTTGAGAAGATGTAGGTGTCCAATGCGTAGAATTGGGTCTTTAGCTCAGATGCCAGTGACAGCCATTCCTGGAAACCAAGGAGCGAAATGCGGTATTTTGGATTTGCCTCTATGAATTTCTTCCAGTCAGGCAGCAATCTTTTCTGTAGAATCTGAAGGTTGGCTGAGTTTGGCACAATCAGGTTCTTCTTTACATTGCTTAAAGCTTCTTTGATGGCTTTTTCATCACTGTCGATTGCCAGGAATTTATATGCAATGCCGTTGGCTGTCAGTGCGTCCTTCAACTCCTTGGTGAACTGTCCGCGTCGGGTGCTGTTGCTTCCATCCTTCATGTCCAGAATGATGATGTTCGCATCCTTAAATTCTTTCATCACATATTCATTCACCTTGTTGTAGGCCACTTCTGTTCCCGGATTGAAAACGAACAGATAAGGACTGTTTGCTGTTTCGGTAGAACGTGTTACCAATGTGATGATTTTATTCTTCTTTGAGAATGCTGCCACCTTGGCATCCGATTTCTCAACCTGAGGACAAAGCAGCAGGTTAGCTTCAAGCATACTGCTTGTCTTCATAAGGCTATCCAGTTTCTCCTCATTCTTTCCGGAATCCAGAATGTGGATGTCCATGTTAACTCCCTGGTGCTTCAAACTGTCTACTGCCAGCATGAAACCCTGGTAATACATACGTGCAGTATTGGCACGACTTCGATCCCGGCTGCTGAAAGGTAAAACCAATGCCACCTTCAGCTGATTGTATTTTACATTCGGACGGTGAATCTCAAACAATTCCTGATCGGTAGGAGTGACCTCCTGAACAATGCGCTCTGTATGATAAGGAATAACCAGATATGTGCCCTTTTTCAGAACATATGAAGGGTCAGCCATCTCAGGGTTGGAATTACGCAACTCCTGTTCGGTAATACCGTAGGCCTGGCAAATGCCAAAAACAGTTTCCTTTCTTTTCACCTTATGGATGTCCTGGAAATTCTCGGTAGCATCAGCAGGACGGGTGGTCTTGATGGTTTCTACACGCTTTTTCTGCTCAATTTGTCCTTCGCTTGGTGGTATTGCAATCGTTTTACCTGCCTGAAAGTTAGTTGAGCTTAGTCCAGGATTAAGGTTGCAAATCGCCTCAGCGGTAACCTTGTATACCTGAGTTAAATGGAATAGCGTTTCCCCCTTTTGAATCGTATGGTAAGTCTGAGTTTGTGGCTGCTGGGCAAAAGCTTGCAGACAGAACAGCCAAGTCATCAGAACCAGTGAAATTTGTTTCATTTTTCTTGTTGTTCAGAATTTTGGCAAAGATACGAAAATTATCAGACTCCATGGTAAAGGAAGAGAAATTTTTCGTATCTTTGCTTTTTAAAAATGCTCAACAGATGAAAGAAGACGAACAAATTAATGTTTGGGGTGCCCGAGTACACAACCTGAAAAATGTGGATGTACAGATACCTCGTAATTCTTTGACCGTTATCACCGGATTAAGTGGTAGCGGAAAGTCATCGCTGGCGTTTGATACTATTTTCGCTGAGGGACAGCGCCGATATATTGAGACCTTTTCTGCTTATGCCCGCAATTTCCTTGGTAATATGGAACGACCTGATGTGGATAAGATTACAGGTCTGAGCCCCGTTATTTCCATTGAGCAGAAGACCACCAATAAAAATCCCCGATCCACTGTCGGCACCACTACTGAGGTGTATGATTATCTGCGACTGCTCTTTGCCAGAGCTGCAGAGGCTTTTTCTTATGCCAGTGGTGAGAAGATGGTCAGATATACAGAGGAGCAGATTACAGAGCTGATTCTGAATGACTATGCCGGAAAGAGGGTGGTACTGCTGGCTCCTGTTGTCAAAGCCCGTAAAGGTCATTACAGGGAACTGTTTGATACCATCCGAAAGAAGGGTTATCTGAGTGTCCGTGTGGATGGAGAGATTGTGGAAATCACTCCGGGAATGCGGTTGGACCGATATAAGAATCATGACATTGAGATTGTAGTCGATAAGCTGATACCTCAGGATAAGGATGATGTCAGATTGAAGAAGAGTCTGGCTAATGCTATGCAGCAGGGACAGGGAGAGATTATGCTGTTGGATGTCGCCCAGAATTTGGTAAGACATTACAGTAAACACCTGATGTGCCCGGTTACCGGAATATCCTACCGTGAGCCAGCTCCTCATAATTTTTCATTCAACTCTCCATTAGGCTCGTGTCCTAAATGCAAGGGATTGGGTAGAGTCTCTCAGATTGATGAGAATAAGATATTTCCTAACCGTCAGCTTTCAATCGCTGAGGGTGGAATTGAGCCATTGGGAAAGTATCGTTCTGCGATGATTTTCTGGCAGATAGAAGCTATGCTGGCTAAATATGAGCTGGATCTGAAATCTCCTATCTCCGAGTTTCCTCAGGAAGCCATTGATGAACTGATCAACGGTTCGGATGAACGTATCAGAATCAGTGCGGAAACGATGCGCAGCAGCAACGATTATTTCACTACATTTGACGGCCTGGCCAAATACATGACCGCCATGATTGAGGCTGCTGGAAGTGAAAAGGTGGACAAATGGGCAGAGCAGTTCAATACTACCATTGAATGCCCGGTTTGCCATGGAGCACGCTTGAATAAAGAGGCGCTTCATTTCCGATTGTGGGATAAGAATATCTATCAGCTTTCTGAAATGGACATCAACGAACTCTATGACTGGATAGTTGAGGTACAGAACCATCTGACCCCACGACAGGAACAGATTGCCAGTGAGATTCTGAAAGAGATCCGGACAAGATTGAAATTCCTGCTGGATGTGGGATTGGATTATCTGAATCTGAATCGCTCCAGCGCAGCTCTTTCCGGAGGTGAAAGCCAACGAATCCGTTTGGCAACTCAGATAGGTTCTCAGTTGGTAAACGTATTGTATATTCTGGACGAGCCAAGTATTGGCTTGCATCAGCGTGATAACATCAGATTAATTAACTCCTTGAAAGCGCTCCGCGATATCGGTAATACCGTAATGGTGGTAGAGCACGATAAGGACATGATGCTGAATGCGGATTATGTGGTAGATGTGGGTCCGTTTGCCGGTCGGAGAGGTGGCCAGATTGTTTTTCAGGGCACCCCAGAGCAGATGATAAAGACCGATACATTAACCTCGCAGTTTTTGAATCATAAGCAGAAAATTGAGGTTCCTGCCGAACGTAGAAGTGGAAACGGCAAATGCCTGTTATTACGCGGATGTAAGGGTAACAATCTGAAAAATATCGACGTGGAGTTTCCTTTGGGAAAACTGATTTGTGTTACCGGTGTATCCGGAAGTGGAAAGAGTACGCTGATAAATGAGACACTGGAGCCTATTCTGTCGAAAAAGTTCTACCGCTCCCTGAAAATGCCAATGCCATACGATGAGATTTTGGGATTGGAGCACGTGGATAAGGTGGTGAGTGTAGACCAATCACCTTTGGGACGTACGCCGAGAAGCAATCCTGCTACTTATACAGGAATCTTTAATGATATCCGGGCATTGTTCGTTGGTTTGCCGGAGGCAAAGATCCGAGGATATAAGCCCGGACGGTTCTCATTCAATGTGGGTGGCGGGCGTTGTGACGTTTGTGGAGGAAACGGATACAAGACCATTGAGATGAATTTCCTTCCGGATGTATTGGTCCCTTGTGAGGTTTGCCATGGCAAGCGTTATAACCGCGAAACCTTAGAGGTACGCTTTAAGGGTAAGAGTATAGCCGATGTGTTGGATATGACCATCAATCAGGCTGTGGAATTTTTCGAGAATGTGCCACATATCCTGCACCGTATCAAAGTGTTACAAGATGTGGGCTTAGGTTATATAAAATTGGGACAGCCATGTACCACCCTGTCCGGAGGAGAAAGCCAGCGCGTGAAACTGGCAACAGAACTGAGCAAAAGAGATACGGGTAAGACACTCTTCATTCTGGATGAACCTACTACCGGCCTGCATTTTGAGGATATACGCGTGTTGCTTCGCGTTCTGAATACATTGGTTGACAGAGGTAATACGGTTATTGTCATCGAACATAATCTGGATGTGATAAAAACAGCCGATTATCTGATTGATATGGGTCCGGAAGGTGGTCGTGGTGGTGGAATCGTGGTTTTCCATGGAACCCCGGAAGAGATGGCGAAAACGGATTTGGGATACACCTCTCAGTTCGTGAAAGATGAATTAGCAAATAACTGATAATAAAAAAATCCCAGGTTTAGGCCTGGGATTTTCTATTAGGTATAAAGGAATCGTTTAATACTCTTTTTCGGAGTCTTTTCAAACTCTTCGTATCTTACTTCAATTGCTGTAATCTGCTCGTAAGCAGGAATCTCAGCATTGAGAGCCTTACGGTTGGCTTCCATCTGCTGAGCCATCGCATCTGCTGTCATGCCTTTTGCGTGTACGTCTTCAGGGTCAACATAAACCAATCCTACAAGCTTTTCTCCTCGCTGTACCACAACACTCTCCACAACCAGAGGCATGTTGTTCAACTTGTCTTCAATCTCCTCCGGATAGATGTTCTGTCCGCTTGCGCCCAACAGCATGTTCTTACTTCTGCCTCGGATGGTAAGGTTGCCTTCTGCATCCAGGGTTCCAAGGTCACCGGTATGATACCATCCGTTCTCATCAATAGCCTGAGCGGTAGCATCCGGATTTTTGAAATAACCCAACATCACATTCGGACCTTTGGCCAGAATTTCACCTACAATATTTTGAGGATCTGGACTGTCAATCTTCAACTCCATATTCAGAGCGGCCTTACCGCAACTGCCAGCCTTGAATAGCTTGTAATCCTCGTATGCCAGAATAGGAGCACACTCTGTGGTACCGTAACCTACGGTAAATGGGAAATGTATGTCATAGAGGAACTGCTCAACCTCCTGATTGAATGCAGCACCACCAATGATAGCCTCATAGAATTTACCACCAAAAGCTTGAACCATCTGGTCGCAGACTTTTTTCTTCACCTTGTCACCAATGACAGGGGTCTTCATCAGCAGACGCATGGCTGGAGTCTGAACCTTTGGCCATACCTGCTTCTTCACAATCTTTTCCAGAATCAGTGGAACAGAAATGACGATGGCTGGCTTGATTTCAGAGAAAGCCTGAAGGATAATCTTAGGGCTTGGCAGTCGTGTTAGGAAGAAGATATGCACACCGCTCAAGAATTCGTAAAGGAATTCAAATGCCATTCCATACATGTGTGCCATTGGAAGAATGGAAATCACGTTCTCGCCTCCCTTCAAAGGAATAACCTTGAAAGCAAACTGCATATTGCTTGCCAGGGCGCGGAACGGAACCATAACGCCCTTAGAGTTTCCTGTACTTCCTGAAGTGTAATTGATCAGAGCCAGACGATCGGGTTCATCCATCACATAATTAACATGCTCAGGACGGAAATACTTTGGGTATTTCTTGCCATATTGCAGATTCAAGGTCTCGCGGGCATTGGTGAGTTTCTTGTTTCGTGAAACCAGCAGTGAGTAATCAGGTATATAGATGATACCCTCTACATAAGGCATGGCGGCCTCGCTTAATGTAGGCCAAACCATATCACCTACAAATAAAAGACGTGACTCGGAGTGGTTGACAATGTGGTGCACCTGATCAGCCTTGAATTCATGCAGAATAGGAACAGCAACGGCACCATAAGTAATCGTTGCCATAAAGGCAACTGCCCAATGAGCTGAGTTTCGTCCGCATAGTGCGATTTTATCGCCAGGCTTAATGCCACTGTTTTCAAATAAGATATGTAGCTTCTCAATCTTTCTGGCTACATCTTTATATTGCAAAGTGGTACTCTTATAGTCTGTGAATGCGTCTTGATTCCAATTTTTTATAACGCTCTCCTGCAATAGAGAGATAAAGCTTGGTAAATTAGTTTCCATAACAGAGATATTTCTGCAAAAATACACGTTTTCTCCTATAAAAACAAGAAAAGCGCCCTCAATAATGCATATTGAAGGCGCTTTTGTGCAAAATTATTAATAAATTCTTTCTCCAAATATCAAACTACCCACACGAATCAGAGTACTTCCTTCTTCCAGGGCAATAGGATAATCACCGCTCATGCCCATGGACAACTGGTTGAAATCTGGTGCGTCTTCTTTGATGAGCTGCTGCATCTCACCGAAGAACTGGTTTACTTTTTTGAATTCACTACGTACCTGTTCCAGATTGTCGGTGTTGCTGGCCATGCACATCAGTCCATGAAGGCTTATGTGCTTCATCTCTTTCCATTCGTTACCAGAGAGTAGTTCACGGCACTCCTCAAAACTAAAACCGTACTTGGTCTCTTCCTGTGCTACATGCAACTGAAGCAGACAGGGAATTACTCGTCCGCAGCGTGTTCCCTGGCGGTTAATCTCGTTCAGCAATTTCACAGAATCCACGGCATGGATGAGTGAGATGAATGGAGCTATATACTTAACCTTATTTGTCTGAAGATGACCGATGAAATGCCATTCAATATCGGAAGGCAGAGAAGCCTGTTTTTCTACAAGCTCCTGTACATGACTCTCGCCAAAAATACGTTGACCGGCATCGTATGCTTCCTGTATGGCACTTGCCGGGTTGTACTTAGACACAGCAACCAATCGGGCTCCCATTGGGAGCCCGCTATTGATTGAATTGATTTTATCCTTGATGTTGCTCATCTTTCTCATCCACTTTAAAACGGTATACATCCATCAGTGGTGTTTCAGCTACACTTGCTATCACATAGTCTGCCATTGTTCCTTTCATGCCTTCATCCAGCTTCTTTACGGCATCGCGTAAATCGGCAGCCTGAACAAGAATGTATGTGCTGGTCTTCTTCTCTTTGCCTGATTTTTCATCCAAGGTGATGAAATTCAGCTTGGTCTTGAACCAGCGGTCAGCTGATTCCTGATCGGTGAAGAAGATTTCACTGTAATTGGAACGCTTGATGTCCTGAACATTGAATTCACCACTCATAAAAGGTGCCATCTCTTCAATGATTCTGGCTTCAGCCTCCGTGAAACTCAGTGCATCTACCAGATAAGGCTCTGTGGTAGGCTTTACTGTACCATCCTGCTGAGTCTTATCATATTTAATTTTGCATTCAAACCAATTTGCCATAATACTTTTTTGTTGTGCAAAGGTAAACAATAATAATAGAACAAACAAGATAAAAAAGAAGAATATTGGTTTTATAAATAATAATCACGTATAAAAAATATGGTGTCTTTTTATTTGTTTCTGTTTTTTATTTGATTTTGATTTGCATAGTTAGTGTGAAAGTACTAATTTTGCAACTCAATTTTTCGAAGGATTAGTTAAATTATAGCGTTTTTATGCCGAAAATTTCTGTACGTGGCAATGCAATGCCCGAATCACCAATTAGAAAATTAGCCCCTTTGGCTTTTGCAGCCAAGGAACGTGGTGTTCATGTTTATCACTTGAACATTGGTCAGCCTGACCTGCCAACTCCGCGAGCGGCATTGGATGCTATCCGTAATATTGACCGTTCCATCCTGGAATACAGTCCTTCACAGGGCTATCTGAGTTATCGTACCAAACTGGTTGATTATTACAAGAAGTACGATATCAATGTCACCCCTGAGGAGATCATCATTACCAGTGGTGGTAGCGAGGCTGTTCTGTTTGCATTTCTGGCATGTCTGAATCCGGGCGATGAGATTATTGTTCCGGAACCTGCCTATGCTAACTACATGGCTTTCGCTATCAGTGCAGGTGCAGTTATCCGTACCATTGCCACTACCATTGATGAGGGTTTCTCTTTGCCAAAGGTTGAGAAGTTCGAGGAGTTGATCAACGAGCGCACCCGTGCCATCCTGATCTGCAATCCTAATAACCCAACCGGTTATCTGTACACCCGTCGTGAGATGAATCAGATCCGTGATCTGGTTAAGAAGTATGATCTTTACCTCTTCTCCGATGAGGTTTACCGCGAGTTCATCTATACCGGTTCTCCATACATTTCAGCCTGCCATTTGGAAGGAATTGAGAACAATGTCGTTCTGATTGACTCGGTTTCCAAGCGTTACAGTGAGTGCGGTATCCGTGTGGGTGCTTTGGTAACCAAGAATGCAGAACTGCGTAAGGCTGTCATGAAATTCTGCCAGGCCCGTTTGAGTCCTCCACTGATCGGTCAGATTGCTGCCGAGGCATCATTGGATGCTCCAGATGAGTATATCCGTGATACTTACGACGAGTATGTAGAGCGCCGTAAGTGCCTGATTGATGGACTTAACCGTATTCCGGGTGTATATTCGCCAATTCCAATGGGTGCATTCTATACGGTTGCCAAGTTGCCAGTGGATGACTGTGAGAAGTTCTGCGCATGGTGTTTGAGCGAGTTCAATTACGAAGGTGAGACTGTGATGATGGCTCCTGCCAGTGGTTTCTACACCACACCTGGTGCCGGTCGTAATGAGGTCAGAATTGCATATGTATTGAAAAAGGAGGATTTGGTTCGTGCTCTGTTTGTTTTACGCAAGGCATTGGAAGCATATCCGGGAAGAGTTGAATGAACCTTTCGTTATTCATAGCAAAAAGAATATATGGTAGCAGGACGGACAAGAGTGTGTCACGCCCTGCTATTAGTATTGCCACATTGGGTATAGCCATCGGCTTGATGGTCATGATTGTTTCTGTGGCTGTTGTCTTGGGTTTCAAGGGCGAGATCAAGAACAAACTGACCGGATTTGGCGCTGATCTTCAGATTGCGAATATGGAGTATCCCCACAACTACGAGTCGCTTCCCGTAACTGTAACCGACAGTATTCTGCAACAGATCCAGACTTATCCTTTGGTGGCGCATGCCCAGCGTTACGCAACCAAGCCTGCCATTCTGAAAACCGATGAACAGTTCCGTGGTATCGGCCTGAAGGGTGTAGGTCCTGAATACGATTTATCCTTCCTGAAAAAATATCTGGTAGAGGGTGATATCCCCGTTTATAGTGATACGGCTTCCAGTAATAAGATTGTCATTTCCAGAACCATTGCCCGTGAAATGATGCTGAAGCTCAACGAGAAAGTCTACTGCTATATGATGGGCGATAATGTCCGTGCACGCCGTTTTGAGATTGTGGGTATCTACGAGACTCACCTGGCTGAATTTGATGCCAATCTGGTACTTACCGATTTATATACGGTCAGACGTTTGAATGAGTGGGAAACCAATCAGGTGACGGGTGTGGAACTCAGGTTGAAGGATTATGCCCGTTTGGATGAGGCTTATACCCATTTCATGAGCGAGTTCAATACCCGACAGGATGAATACGGTCAGACCTATTGTGCCTCTACTATCGAGATGCTGTATCCGTCACTGTTTGCATGGCTGGGTCTGCTCGATACAAATGTGTGGGTTATTCTGGCTCTGATGCTGGCGGTTGCAGGCTTTACGATGATCAGTGGTTTGCTGATTATCATCTTGGAGAGAACCAATATGATTGGTATTCTGAAGGCTTTGGGAGCAGAGGACAAGACAATCCGTAGGGTATTCCTGAACTTCTCTGCTATGCTGATCGGCAAGGGTATTCTATGGGGAAACATCCTCGGAATTGGATTATGTTTCCTGCAGCATCAGTTCGGACTGATTCATTTGGATCCGGAAACCTATTATGTTGATGTGGTTCCCATTCAGATGAACTGGCTGCTTTTCTTGCTTTTGAATATCGGAACACTTGTGATTTCGGTTCTGGTGCTGGTGGGTCCCAGCTATCTGGTTTCCCAGATACATCCTGCCAAGGCCATCCGATTTGAATAAACCTCTTATTTCCTCAGAAATTCGTCCTTCCGGGTCATCCCATGACGCAAATACAGATATAGATTCTGTATAGGACGTGTCAGTTCCAGCCACCAGAGGGTAAGGATAAAGGTACGCTCATTGATGCTCTTGCATGAGTGGTACAGTGGGAGAATACTGCCGGTAATCAGTGCTATCAGGCAGCAAACCGACAGAGCAATAAGCAGATAATTCAGGTTCAGAATACCCAGTGTAAGGAATAGGGCTGTCTGCAGATAGGCCAGGTAATTGATGGCTGTCTGTAAACTGAAGTAACGGATGGCCCATTTTCCTGTAGAATTGAAATACCGGCAGGTCTCCTTGAAGAAAACCTTATCGGTAGTCCAGGTCCTTTTTCTGAAAGGTGGATCCTGCTTCACCACAGCCATAGGATTGCATTCCACTCTTGTCTGTGAAGGAAGAGCCATCTCGTTGACCAACAGCGAGTCTTCTCCACGGGACAGTTGCAGGTTCTTGGCAAAACCGTCCTGTTCCATGAACACGGATTTTCGGAATGCCATATTGCATCCGTCACCGCGGTAGGCTTTGTCGTTGTAGATGACTCTCGACAGAAAATGGCAGTTCTCAATCAGTCGGTCGAAAGTGATTCTCCAGTTAAACAAACCGCTTTCCTTGTTATAATTGGCATATCCCAATACAATTCGGGTCGAATCGGTAAAGTTTCTGGCCATCAGGCGCAGCCACTGGTCACTTTGTGGTGTGCAGTCGGCCTCTGTCAGGATAATCCATTCGTTATGGCTGGCTTTCAAACCTAAGGTTATAGCCAGTTTCTTACGGCTGATGTAACGTGCCGAGGGTAGGGTAAAGGTGTGATACAGGTTCTTGTATCTGAAACTCATTTCTTTAAGCACTTCCTCTGTGTAATCCTCCGAACAGTCGTTTACCACGATGACCTCGAAGTTTGGATAGTCTTGCTCCAGAATAACTGGCAGGTTCTGCTCCAACTGGATGGCCTGGTTATGTGTGGTAATGATGATCGAGATTGGCGGACACTCTTCCGTGTAGGTCACATTTCCCTTCTCTGACTGATTATTCAGATAAGCCAGGCAACCGTAGGTTCTCTGGAAAAGCAGTTGTCTGACCAATACGGTTAGGGGAAGTGATACACACGGGATGAGGGTACTTAAAGAAATGAGTTCCATTATAGCTTAATCAAAATCTTCGGTTACATATCCAACAGGTAAGGTACGGCAGTTGTAGCTGCTTGCCATAATCTCGCCATAAGCACCTGCAGAACGAAGAGCAATCAAGTCGCCGCGGTGGCACTTGTTCAGCTCAAATCCCTTGACGAATACATCGCTTGACTCGCAGATTGGACCTACCACATCGTAAGTCTCCATTGGTTCGTCGCTGCTGATGTTCTCAATCTTATGGAATGCCTGGTACAGGGCAGGTCTGATCAGGTCGGTCATACCGGCGTCAACGATACAGAACTGCTTGTGGTGTCCCTGCTTTACATAAATGGTCTTGGTGATGAGGCTGCCGCACTGACCGGTTACGCTTCTACCCAATTCAAAGTGAAGCAGCTGGCCTTCACGCAGTTGCAAGTGCTGAGCATAGGTGGCAAAGTAATCCTTGAAATTAGGGATTGGGTTGCCGTTAGGGTCCTGATAGTCAATACCCAAACCACCGCCAACATTGATGTGCTGCACCTTGATGCCCTGAGCCTCCAGACGGTCCTGGAGTTCATTGATGCGGTTGCTCAGTGCTACGAAGTCGTCCATCTCCAGAATCTGGCTGCCAATATGGAAGTGCAAGCCGATGAAGTTTACATTAGATAAGGTAGCTGCCAGATTGATGACAGTTTCCATATCCTCCATGGCGATACCGAACTTGTTCTCTGCCAAACCGGTTGTGATATTGGCATGAGTATGAGCACCAACATTAGGATTGATGCGGAAGCAAACCTGAGCAACCTTACCCTTGGCAGCTGCCAGTTCGTTGATGACCTCCAGTTCTGGGATGCTCTCCACATTGAAGCAGAAGATGTCCTCATCCAAACCCAGGTTGATTTCCCAGTCGCTCTTACCTACACCGGCATATACAATCTTCTCTGATGCAAAGCCTGCAGCAACAGCAGCCTTAATCTCGCCACCGCTCACGCAGTCCACTCCCAGACCTGCCTTGCAGATCTCTTTCAGAACTTTAGCGTTAGCATTTGACTTGATGGCATAGTGTACCCGGAAATTAGGGTAAAGTCCTGCCTCTTTGTTAATGGTCTCTAATGTCTCTCTTAATACTTTGGTATCATAAAAGTAGAAGGGAGTCTGCACTCCCTTAAACTTTTCAACAGGAAAAACGCCTTTCATGTATTGTGTCTTATTTGTTATTGAACAGTGTGTCGCTCAAAGCCTGAAGAGCACGCTTCTTGTCCTCGGCCTTGATGAGGAAGGAGATGTTGTAGTTGCTTCCTCCGTAAGAGATCATGCGTACAGGGATGTCTTTCATCGCCTCTGTTGCCAATGTCTCAAAACCTACATTGTCCCAAGTTAGGTCACCTACCACGCAGATGATACACATGTTCTCATCGGTGGTAACGGTACCGTAAGTCTTTAATTCATTGATGATCTCTGATAAGTGCTTTGTGTTATCAATGCTCATGGATACGCCCACCTCCGAGGTACAAACCATATCGATGCTGGTCTTGTAGGTCTCAAAGATTTCGAATACTTTGCGCAGGAAGCCGTGTGCCAGCAGCATTCGGCTACTCTTTATTTTGATAGCAGTGATATTGTCCTTTGCGGCTACAGCCTTGATGCGGCCGTGCTCGGTTACGTTGTTGATAATGGTACCTGGAGCCGATGGGTCCATGGTATTCAGCAGACGTACAGGGATTCCGGCATACTTGGCAGGCTGGATACAGGTTGGATGCAGAATCTTGGCACCGAAGTATGCCAGCTCTGCTGCTTCCTCGAAGTGCAACTGAGGAACAGCCTCGGTCTTATCCACTACGCGAGGGTCATTGTTGTGCATACCGTCGATATCGGTCCAAATCTGAATCTCTTCAGCATTCAGTGCTGCACCCAGCAATGATGCGGTATAGTCAGAACCGCCGCGCTCCAGGTTGTCAATCTCGCCATAGGTGTTGCGGCAGATGAATCCCTGAGTGATGAACAGCTCAGCCTCTGGATGTGATTCGATGGCAACCTTCACATGCTTGGAGATGTATGGCAGGTCTGGCTCACCGTTCTTGTCGGTACGCATGAACTCCAAGGCATCCAGCAGTACGGCATTAACGCCCTGCTCCTGCAGGTAGTTGGTTACCATGTTGGTGCTCAGGATCTCGCCCTGTGCCAGAACCGCTTTCTCCTCAAACAGGGTGAAAAGGTCCTTGCCGAAAGCACGCAGATAGTTGAACTTTGACTTCAGGAAAGCCTGAGTCTTCTGCTTGTATTCATCGGTTGAGTACAGTTCCTGTACATGCTTCTCGTACTTCTTTTCCAACTGGTTGATCATTTCGTTGGCACTTGCCGGATTGTTCTTGTACAGGTATCCGGAAATCTCAACCAGTGAGTTGGTTGTTCCTGACATAGCTGACAGAACCACCAGCTTTCGTTCTCCGTCAGTGATCAGCTTTGATACATCCTTCATACGCTGTGGAGTTCCCACGGATGTACCACCAAATTTCATTACTTTCATATGCTATATATCTTTTATTATTTCGTCTGATTTTCTGTTTTTACCTTCTCCTCTTCCTGGCCGTTCTGTGTCTTGGCATTCTCTGCCATGTTCAGCAGACTCAGCTCATCCATATCGAATGGGCGGTTGAATTCATCCGTAATCTCGGTCATCATGTTATCCTTGCAGCGGTACACCACGCCAGGGAACAGGTTGATGAGCGCCAGATTGTGGGTCGACATTACCACGGCAGCTCCAGTCTCGCAAATGTTTCTCAACAACGTCAGAATCTGCTTACTGGTCTCAATATCCAGATTTCCTGTCGGCTCATCCGCCAGAATCAGTCTCGGACGGTTCAGGATGGCGCGGGCAATAACGATACGCTGCTGCTCACCACCGCTCAGTTCTGCAGGCATCTTGTATCCTTTATTGACCATGCCCACTTGTTTCAGTACTTCATCAATACGGGGCTGGATGTCCTTGTTCTTCCATCCGGTAGCCTTCAGCACGAATCTCAGGTTCTCCTCCACCGTGCGGTCGCTCAGCAGCTGGAAGTCCTGGAAGCAGATACCCACCTGTCTTCTCAGTTCCTGCAATTTGTCCTTTTTCAGTCCCTTGATGCTGTAACCCATCACATTTCCCTCACCATCACGGATCTGAAACTCTCCGTAGATGGTTTTCAGGAGACTGGTCTTTCCGGCACCTACACGTCCGATGATGTAAATGAACTCACCGTCGTTTACCTTGAAATCCACATCGTGCAGGATGCAGTTGTCTCCCTGGTAAATGGATATCTTTTTGTAGTCTACTAACACTTTTCTGTATGATTATATTTTAATGTTTATGCCATGTAGGATCGTGGCGTACCTGCAATTCCTTGGCCAGGTCCTCGATGCGCAATCCCTTTGCGGTCAGCAGAACTACCAGATGATACAGGAAGTCGCTTCCCTCATAGATCAGTCGCTCGTTGGTACCGTTGGTAGCCTCGATGACGGTTTCCAGAGCCTCTTCGCCTACCTTCTGAGCCATCTTGTTGATGCCGTCACGGAACAGACTGGTGGTATAGGAGCCCTCAGGCATCTCCTCATGACGCTTCTCTACAAAGTCCTGCAGATAAGTTAGGAACAGCAGCGGATTGGCCTCGTTCTTCTCGTTCCAGCAGGTGTCTGCTCCGGTGTGGCATACAGGACCTACAGGGTTCACCTTGATCAGCAGTGTATCATTGTCGCAGTCGTTGCAGATGCTTACTACATTCAGGAAATTGCCGCTGGTCTCACCCTTTGTCCACAGGGTCTGGCGTGAGCGGCTGTAGAATGTAACCTTACCGGTTTCAATGGTTTTCTGATAAGCCTCGGCATTCATAAAGCCCAGCATCAGAACCTTCAATGTCTTGTCGTCTTGAATGATGGCAGGAACCAGTCCTCCCAACTTCTCAAAATCAATTGTTTCTACGTTGATTTGCATTTCTTGCAATAATTATAGTCTTATATTAATACCTTCTTCTCTCAAATATTGTTTCAGTTCCGGAATACCAATCTCGCCGAAGTGGAACACACTGGCAGCCAGTGCGGCATCGGCCTTACCCAGCAGGAAGGCATCGCGGAAATGCTCCTTAGCACCTGCACCGCCCGATGCGATGACAGGAATGGTCAGTTCATCAGCCAGACGTGCCAGAGCCTCGTTGGCATAACCGGTTTTCACGCCGTCGTGGTTCATGCTGGTGAACAGAATTTCACCGGCGCCACGGTCGGCAGCCTCACGGGCCCATTCAAACAGGTCCTTTCCGGTGTCAATGCGTCCGCCGTTCAGGTAGCAGTGCCAGCCCTCCTCGGTACACTTGGCATCGATGGCGCACACACAAACCTGGGCACCGAAACGGCTGGAGATCTCGTTGATCAGTTCCGGGCGTCGGATGGCTGCCGAATTGATGCTCACCTTGTCGGCTCCGGCATTCAGCATTCGGTCCACATCACTCAACTCGTTGATGCCTCCCCCCACAGTGAAAGGGATGTTGATGGCAGCCGCCACGCGGGTCACCATCTCGGTAAAGGTCTTACGGCCTTCATGGCTGGCGGTGATGTCCAGAAAGACGAGTTCATCGGCACCCATCTGGCTGTACACACGGCCCAGTTCCACCGGATCTCCGGCTTGACGAAGGTCTACAAAATTGGTGCCTTTTACCGTCTGACCGTTCTTAACGTCCAGGCAGGGTATGATTCGTTTCGCTAACATTATACTCTCTGGCTATGTTTCTGGATATAGCGGTTGATTTCTTTCAGGGTGATTGATTCCTCGTAAATGGCCTTTCCGATGATCACCGAATGTAATCCTGCATGTTCCAGTGTCTCCACGTCGCCCATATGGCGAACACCGCCGCTGGCTATCAGCTTCAGGCCCGGATAGGCTTTGAGGATTTCCTTATACAGATTCACCGATGGTCCGCTCAGCATACCGTCACGGCTGATATCTGTACACAGCACGCGGGTCACACCGGCATCTACAAACTTTTTCAGGAAAGGAATCAGCTCATGGTCGCTGTCTTCTTTCCAACCGTTGATGGAGATATAACCGTTTCTGACATCGGCACCCAGAATCATTTTATCCGGGCCAAACTCCTTCAGCCATTTCAGGAACAGGTCAGGCTGCTGTGCGGCAATACTACCCACGGTTACCTGTGCGGCACCGTTGGCAAATGCCAGGCTGATGTCGCCGTCGGTTTTAATACCACCGCCAAAATCAATTTTCAGTGAGGTGTGGCGGTTCAGTAATTTCAGGGTAGGGATGTTGACAATATGCTTGCTGCGTGCACCGTCCAAATCCACCACATGGATGCGGTGAATACCATAGCGCTCAAATTCCTGAGCTATTTCAACTGGGTCGTCATGGTAGACGGTCTTCTGATCGTAGTCGCCCTGAGAGAGGCGCACACAATTTCCGTCAATAATGTCAATGGCAGGAATAATGTGAATCATATTTTAATCTCTAAAAAGTTTTGGATAATCTGTTCGCCTACTTTGCCGCTCTTCTCCGGATGGAACTGGGTGGCAAAGAAATTGTCGCGGTGCAGTGCCGCGCTGAACGGATGGATGTAGTTGCTGGTGGCAGTGGTCCACTGGCAGGTTGGCACATAATAGCTGTGCACAAAATACACGAAACTCTCCTCACTCAGGTTGTTGAAAAGCGGAGATTTCAGGTCGGTCAGCTGGTTCCATCCCATGTGGGGAACCTTGTCCTCGTGGCAGACAGGCTGGAAACGCTTCACATCCACGTCGAAGATGCCCAGGCAATCCACGTCGCCCTCTTCCGAGTGGCGGCACATCAGCTGCTGTCCCACGCAGATACCCAGAACAGGCTGTTTCAGGTTGCAGATAACCTTATCCAGCTGGTGCTCGCGCAGATAAGCCATCGTTGTGGCTGCATGGCCCTGACCCGGAAACAATATACGGTCAGCCTTGGTCAACTGCTCAATATCATCCGTGATGACAGGATTTATTCCAAGCCTGTTCAGGGCATGGACTACCGAGAAAAGATTTCCCGCATTGTATTTTACAATGGCTACTTCCATTCGTCTATTTTTTTTTGAGGCACAAAAGTACAAACTTTTACCAAAATAGACAAAGAAAAAGCTTTAAAACCACCGAAAAGTATACATTATTTTTGCCGCTTCAGGAAAATGTGGCGGTCAAAGCATGGAGGCAATTCTTCCTTGTAGTGGGTAACCATGACCAGCGTCTTGTTTTTTCGCTGGCTGAAAGTCTGAATGATTTCCTTTACCAAGGCGCGGTTGTCCAGATCCAAACCATGCAGCGGCTCATCCAGAATCAGCAGATCCGGGTCCTTGACAAAGGCTCTTGCCAGCAGAATCAGACGCTGTTCTCCACTTGACAGTTTCAGGAAGGTCTTGTCCTTCAGTTCCTTGATGCCGAAAATGTCCATCCAGAATTCACAAGTGCCCAGTTGCGATGGTTTGGGACGCACGTAAAGTCCCACCGAATCATGAAGTCCGCTGGCCACAATGTCGATGGCTGGCAGGTCTTTCAGGTAGGCGCGGTGCATCTCGGGCGATACATAGCCGATGTGGCGTTTGATATCCCAGATGCTCTCACCGGTGCCGCGTTTCTTGCCAAACAGGCGGATGTCGCAGGCGTAACTCTGGGGATTATCGGCACATACCAGACTCAAAAGAGTGCTCTTTCCTGCACCGTTCTCACCGGAAAGTGCCCAGCACTCGCCGTACTTCACTTTCCAATCCAAATCCCTCAGAATGGTGCGCTCACCGTAGCGGATGGAAACGTTTCTGAAGTCCAGAATGGCATCGTCATCCAGGGTAGAAGGGTCGGGGAGAGTGGTGGTTGTGTTGTAAGGATAATTCAGTATCTTTTCACGCTTTTCGTCACTCAGTTTGGCAAGGGGTTTGGCAGCCATCCGTTCCTGGTATGACTCACGGGTTTCCTTGGGGTGAATCCGTCGGTTTTCCACCTCCACAACATGGGTGATAAAGGCCGGAATCTCGTCCGATTTGGACAGAATCAGGAAAATCTGTATCTCCGAAATCTGAGCCAGTTCGGTCAGCAGTACCTTTAATTGGTCGCGTGTCTGGGCATCCAAACCGATGAACGGATTATCCATAATCAGGATGCGGGGACCGGAAAGCAGGGTCTTAGCCAACTGAAATTTACGGAGTTCACCGCTCGACAGCAGAATCAAATGCTTGTCCATCAGGTCCTCCATCTTGAATATCTGATAGATGCGCTGAATCAGTTCGGGGCTGGGTGCCAGATCCTTGTTCATGGCATTCTTCCGTGCCTCCTCCAGTAGATCGCCTACGATAGGAGTTTCCTCCAGATCGTTCTGGTTCCAGCGCTGCTGATAGTAGTATGTTTCCCGGTTTCCTCCTGCGTAGTAGGTGCCGTCTGCCTCGCCGTAACTGTCACGGAAAGTGATATATTTTATATTCTCATAGGCATGCTTTTTAGGCGATGGCGCAAAGTCGTATACCGGCTCTGTGATAAACAGCGGATGCTTGCCTGTCAGCACATCCACCAGCAGCGATTTTCCGCCGCCGTTGGGACCCACAATGGCAATATGCTCATCGGCCCTGAAAGCCAGGTTGATGGGTTCGGTGAAACGATAGTCAGGATGTCTTACACGTCCGTCCTGAATCACGATGGTATTATGTGTCATTGTCAGATAGTTTTCTTGATCTTACCCGGATTCTTCTTGATAAAATCCTTCCAGGATTTCACGGAACTGGCCGATTCGGGCCGTCCCATTTGCAGGTAGTGGCAGTAAGCGGCTGCCAGGGCATCGGTGGCATCCAGATGAGTGGCCATGTCCTCTTTCGGAATCTTCAGGATACGCTCCAGCATGCCCGCCACCTGTTCCTTTGATGCGGCACCGTTTCCGGTCAGTGCCATCTTTATTTTCAGCGGAGCATATTCATGAATGGGCACCCCGTGGTGCACCGCGGCGGCTATGGCCACACCCTGTGCCCTGCCCAGTTTCAGCATACTCTGCACGTTCTTGCCGTAGAAAGGAGCCTCGATGGCCATCTCATCCGGTAGGTACGATTCGATGATGCCCCACACACGCTCAAAGATATGCCCCAGTTTCAGGTAAGGGTCCGATTCCTTGTGCAGGTCGATGATACCCATACAGATCAGCGAAGCCTTGGTCCCCACCACCTTGATGAGTCCGTAACCCATGAAATTAGTGCCGGGGTCTATGCCCAGGATAATCTTCTCTTTGACCGGTTGCAGCATCTCTAGAGGAATTATTCGATTACTTCCATGATGGAGGAGAAACCCACCACTCTGCCGTTGAACAGTTTCTCGATGTCCTTTTCCAGACTCTGTCCCAGTTGCACGTGCCAGTGGTGCAGGGCTGCGGTGTTCTCCACCTCAAACTGTACGGCAAAGCACTCGGATTCCGGTTCCTTGTGCGACAGGATACGCAGCAGGTGACCGTTTTTCATGTCGCCCTGCTGGTGGGTGGCAGGAATGAACTGCTCATGAACAAAAATCACGAACTCACGGGCATCGTTGTTGTCCACGGTGTATGTAGTATTGAATATCAGCATTCTTTTACTCTTTTCTGTTTATATTTTACGCAAAGATAGGAAGAAATCCACACGTAGGCAAGTAAATCCCTCCGCATTCAAAAAAAACTATGTTTTTCTTTTGAGGTCGATTCTATTTGTATTAACTTTGCGGAAAATATGCGGTAATAGCTCAGTTGGTAGAGCATTGGCTTCCCAAGCCGAGGGTCGCGGGTTCGAGTCCCGTTTACCGCTCTAATGTGCATATTAATCTGATTGAAATGGAGGACAAGAAACTATTGCTTATTGCCGAAGACGATCCTAGTAATTTCCGTTATCTGCAGGTCATTCTTCGTAAGGATTATGAGATATTATGGGCTCATGATGGAGGAGAGGCTGTGGAAATGGCGTTGACCCATGATGTCGACATGGTTCTCATGGACAATAAGATGCCGGTGATGAACGGTGTTCAGGCGCTGACAACCATCAAGAAAGAGAAGCCCAATCTTCCTATTGTCATGCAGACAGCGTTTGCTTTCGAGGCCGATAAGGAAGTGGCCATGAAGGCCGGTGCCGATGGTTATCTGACCAAGCCTATCATGCGCGACCAGCTGAACCGTGTCATGCTGGAATTTGCCCGCCGGATGGAAAAGAAGGATTAAGTGTCCTTTTTGCTCTTTTTAGGGTGCGATTTATCCACATCGCTCCCTTTTTTCGTCTTTTTTATTAGGTAATAAGTAAAATTTTACTTATTTTTGCTAGCGATTTTGTGTAAAGCGTGGAAATATGACTTTAGTAATCGTTGGCATTCTTATTGTAGGCTATCTGCTCATTGCAACTGAACGGTGGAATAATCTGAATAAATCGTCAGTGGCCATGTTCCTGGGCGTCATGGGTTGGGTTCTTTACATGTTCAATGGTACGGGTTATGTCCAGAACATGCACGGTGCGGAATATGCCGAGTTCCTGGGTTCTGCGGTATCCACTCCTGAAACCGTAAAGGCTTTCATCGCTTCTCATGTCTTCATGCACTATGTCACCTCGGCTTGCGAGGTTATCCTGTTCATCATCGCTACCTCCTCCATCATCGAGGTGCTTCATGCCAATGAGGTGTTCAATTTCCTGGGCGAGTGGATGCGCACCCGTAACAGCCGCCGCTTGCTGTGGACGTTCAGCATCGTCACCTTCCTGATTTCTGCCAATATCGACAATCTTACCTCGGCAGTGACCATGCTGTTCCTGCTGCGTAAGATGATTCCCGGAGAGCGTGAGCGACTGTATTTCTCCTGCGTCATCCTCATGGCTGCCAATACCGGAGGCTGTTTCACGGCCATCGGCGATATGACCAGCCTGATTCTGTGGACCAAGGACGCCATCACTCCTTCCGCATTTGCCGGTCACCTGTTCCTGCCGTCACTCACCGCATTGCTGGTTATCACCTATCTGGCATCGCGCAAGTTGCCCGAGCAGGTTCGCATCAATTCCTCATTAGGAGCCTACCGTGGCGATGATTCCTATCTGCCACGCTGGCAGCGCATCGTGCTGCTGGTTGTGGGTATCGGTGGTTTGTGGGCTATCCCAACCTTCCACAGCATCACCCTGTTGCCGCCTTTTGTGGGTGCGCTTTGCGTCATGTCATTGCTTTGGGTGCTGGTGCACCTGTTTACCCTCAATAAGCTGACCGTAATCCCGTCATCATCCAACCATCTGCCCTGGAACCTGCAAACCAGCGATACCAGTCAGATCCTGTTCTTCATGGGTATTGCCCTGGCGGTGGGAGCCATCTGCGAGACGGGTGCCATTCAGGCATTTGCCACCTGGTGCGACACGTACATTCATAACATCTACATACTTACTGCATTCTTCGGTTTTGTATCCAGCGTGTTCGATAATATCCCGCTGATTATCACCAGTTGCAGTATGTATTCCGTTCAGGGCCCCGAGTCATTGGGATACATGCAGGCGTTTGCCCAGAACGGCGATTACTGGAATCTGCTGTCTTTCTGTACCGCTATGGGAGGCACCCTGCTCACCATCGGTACCGTGGCCGGATTTGCAGTGACCAGCATCGAGCGCATTCCGTTCCTGTGGTATATCAACCGTTTCTCATGGATGGTGCTTACCGGATGGGGTGCCGGATTGATCGTATATTATGCCACAGCGCTGGCTTTGAGTTGATAAAAAGATAAGAAACAATATAAAAACCTAAAATTATGGCAAAAGTTAAATGCATCGGAATTCTGACTTCTGGAGGTGATGCTCCTGGTATGAACGCAGCTATTCGCGCCATTACCCGTAGCGCAATCTGTAACGGTTTCAAGGTCATGGGTATCTACCGCGGTTATGACGGTTTGATCAACAATGACATCAAGCCTTTCACATCTGAGAACGTGAGTAATATCATTCAGCGTGGCGGTACCATTCTGAAGACCGCACGTTCCAAGGAGTTTACCACTCCTGAGGGCCGCCAGAAGGCTTATGATAATATGAAGGCAAACGGCATCGATGCGCTGGTTGTTATCGGCGGTAACGGTTCATTGACCGGTGCCCGCATCTTTGCAGAGGAGTTTGATGTACCTTGTATCGGTTTGCCAGGTACTATCGATAACGACTTGTACGGTACCGACTTGACCATCGGTTATGACACCACTCTGAACACCATCGTACAGTGCGTGGATAAGATCCGTGATACCGCAAACTCACACGAGCGTATCTTCTTCGTTGAGGTTATGGGTCGTGATGCCGGCTTCCTGGCACAGAACAGTGCTATCGCTTCCGGTGCTGAGGCTGCTATCATCCCTGAGGATACTACCGACAGCGACCAGCTGGAGCACTTCATCGGCCGTGGTATCCGTAAGAGTAAGAACTCAAGTATCGTTATTGTCAGCGAGAGTCCTAAGTGCGGTGCTATGTACTATGCAGAGCGCGTAAAGAAGGAGTATCCTGAGTACGATGTACGTGTATCCATCCTGGGTCACCTGCAGCGTGGTGGTTCACCATCTGCACGCGATAGAATCCTTTCCAGCCGTCTGGGTGTAGGTGCTGTCGATGCTATTTTGGACGGTCAGCGTAACGTCATGATCGGTATCCGTAACGACGAGGTGGTTTACGTACCATTCAAGGATGCCATCCATAAGGAGAAGCCAATCGATAAGGCCCTGATCAAGGTGCTGGATGAGCTCTCTATTTAATAAGGTGATACTAATCAAAAATAAGAGTAATTATGTCTGAAATTATTGGACAGATATCTCAGGTCATCGGTCCCGTTATCGATGTTCATTTCAGTGGAAGTGATACTGAGCATATGCTGCCAAAGATTAATGAGGCTCTGGAGATAGAGCGCCCTAACGGTAAGCCGCTGATTGTCGAGGTACAGCAGCACATGGGCGACCAGACCGTCCGCTGTGTGGCCATGGATTCTACCGATGGCTTGCGCCGCGGTTTGCCTGTCAAGGCTACCGGCATGCCTATCACCATGCCGGTAGGCGATCAGGTGAAGGGCCGTCTGCTGAATGTGGTTGGCGAGACCGTTGACGGTATGCGCGAGTTAAGCCACGAGGGTGCTTTCCCTATCCATCGCGAGCCTCCAAAGTTCGAGGAGCTGAAGACTTCTCAAGAGGTGTTGTATACTGGTATTAAGGTTATTGACTTGCTGGAGCCTTACTTGAAAGGTGGAAAAATCGGTTTGTTTGGTGGTGCGGGTGTAGGTAAGACCGTATTGATTATGGAGCTTATCAACAACATTGCCAAGAAGCACAACGGTTTCTCTGTGTTCACCGGAGTAGGCGAGCGTACCCGTGAGGGTAACGACCTGCTGCGCGAGATGATCGAGAGCGGTGTAATCCGTTACGGCGAGGAGTTCAAGAAGAGCCTGGAGGAAGGCAACTGGGATTTGTCTAAGATTGATTACGACGAGGTGGCCAAGAGTCAGGCAACCCTGGTATACGGACAGATGTCAGAGCCACCCGGTGCGCGTGCATCCGTGGCCCTTTCAGGTCTGACCATCGCCGAGTCTTTCCGCGACAGTGAAGAGGTGGGAACCAGCAAGGATATCCTGTTGTTTATTGATAACATCTTCCGTTTCACTCAGGCAGGTTCCGAGGTGTCTGCGCTGTTGGGCCGTATGCCATCGGCAGTAGGTTACCAGCCAACCCTGAGTACCGATATGGGTAAGATGCAGGAGCGAATCACATCAACCAAGAAGGGTTCCATCACATCTGTTCAGGCCGTTTACGTGCCTGCCGATGACTTGACCGACCCTGCGCCTGCAACTACCTTCTCACACTTGGATGCCACCACCGTATTGAGCCGTAAGATTACCGAGTTGGGTATCTATCCTGCGGTAGATCCACTGGATTCCACATCCCGAATCCTGGATCCGAACATCATCGGCGAGGAGCATTAC
>JAZQPA010000222.1:0-3005 GCA_045628125.1 Bacteroidaceae bacterium | reverse complement strand
CAAGGATCAGCTGAAGAATACATTCGGTGATGGACAGGTAAACATCACACTATCGTTGTAAATTCAATTGACATGACAAATATAAAGGATTAAAATAATAACAGAAAACAGGCCCATGAAAAAGAACATCGGACAGAAGCTGTCACTCTATCCTACACCAGCTACAGTTGTAGGCACAGTTGGAGAAGAAGGAAAAATTAACTGGCTGCTCGTGGCTCACGTAGGCATCGTCAGTCATTCCAAGTTGTTACTGAGCATTCATTCCATTCATCACAGCGTGAAAGCTATTGATGAGACAAAAAAACTTTCCATTAATATAATTGATGAGGCATTTGTGTCGGCTGCCGATTATACCGGAACAGTAAGCGGTGCCAAGGTGGACAAGTCGGCAGTGCTGCCTTATCACCTGGGTGAAGCTGGTATGCCAGTCATTGAACAGTCGCCATTGACCATGGAGTGCGAGGTTGTTGACACCTATGAGATTGACGGGTTCAAGAACTACATCTGCTCCATCCTCAATACTTATGTTGAAGAGGATATGCTGGATGAGAATGGCAAACTGGATTA
Source organism: Bacteroidaceae bacterium (assembly GCA_045628125.1). Lineage (GTDB taxonomy): Bacteria > Bacteroidota > Bacteroidia > Bacteroidales > Bacteroidaceae > Minthousia. The sequence goes on along the minus strand of JAZQPA010000222.1, from coordinate 2,438 downwards.
TTCCAAGCTGAAGCCAGTGCTGTTTGAAATGCCTACCTATAAATATCTGCGTACTGGCGACATTATTGGCGACTGCGTAAAGATGGGTAAGGCATATGGGGAAACCTTGAAATAACACCGTTTAGGTCTTACTATGAATGATTAATCTTCTATTCTGAAAACAAAGATGAACAATAACTGGATGATAATGCATAGAACAATCCACAAGATTTTGACATGCATAATCTTGTCGTGGTGTGCACTGACAGCAAGCGCACAGGTGAGCTATACTGATAAGGGACAAGCAGTCCCTCCTGAGACCGTAGCCATGCAGGCATCAGCCTTTGAGAATCACAACAACGTAGAGATAACCTGGCTGACCAATGCCGGATTTCTAATCAATGATCATGGCAACTGTATTCTAATTGACCCTATGCTGCAAGGCTATGACCTACCATTGCTGCGTAAGGCTCCTATCGCCCCAGCCGATATCCCTGCGCTGAAGGGAATCATGATTACCCATACCGACAATGACCACATGAGCCTTCCAACCCTGAAGGATCTGCCTCATAAGGACACTGAGATCTACAGCACCGCCCTGGTGGAGAGCGCCCTGCGTGCCGAGGGTTTTCATGCCAATGCACGTAGCAACTATCAACCATTTAAGGTGGGCAACTTCGAGGTTCAATTGGTTCCTGCCTTTCACTCCTATCAGTATGATTACCCAGGCATCGGCAAGCCATTTGGTAAAGACGACTGCTGCGGTTTCCTCATCAAGACCAGTACGGGAAAGGTCATCTGGCACATGGGCGATACCCGCCTGTTGCCTGACCATCTGGATTTGCCATGGACACCCGATGTCATCCTCATGGATTTGAGCGATCATTACTGGCATTTAGGCAAGCATGGTGCACAGGTTATCAGCAATCACTATAAAGATGCTCAATTGTTTGTGTGTCATTGGGGTACCGTAGATGCTCCAAAGGCCGATACCTTCAATGGCGACCCAAAAGAGCTTGCAGAAAAGATAACTGCACCTGAGCGCATTGTAATACAGGCTCCGGGGGCTCCTTATATTTTAAAATAATGGAAGAAATTCGGATAGATTCTAGCAAACAGACACCGGAGCAATTGGAAAACGTTTTCGTTCATATACTTTGATAAAAAGATTTGCTAAATAAAATGACAGAACATTTTTTTGATTCCATACAGGCATTCAACGACTTCAATGGATGTGAGACACTCCATCCATTGGTGAGCGTTGTGCATGTGACCAGCACAGAACATCTTCAAAAAAGCATTGATCATTATGGTCTCTATGCCATTTACCTGAAGGAAAACAAGGGGTGCAAGATAGCATACGGACGTACTCCTTATGACTTTGAAGAGATGACCATAACCAGTTTTGCTCCAGGGCAAAGCATCAAGGTGGACCCGGTGGAGATTCCTGAAGGTGGACATGCAGATGAATTCGGAAACATCTATTCTGCCGATGGGCGTATAGTAGGGACTCAATATGCAAAATACACCGCTTTAGCATTCCATCCAGATTTCCTCAGCCGCACCTCATTGGGCAAGAACATGAGGCGCTACGAATTCTTTGATTATACTTCAAACGAAGCATTACATCTTTCGGCACAAGAAGTGGAAATCTTCCGTGGCGTACTCTCCATGATAGAACAAGAGTTACACCATCCTATCGACAAGCATACACGTGAGCTCATTGTTTCTAACATCGAACTGCTGCTCAATTATCTCCTGCGTTTCTACGACCGCCAATTCATCACGCGCGAGGAAATCAATCATTCCGTAGTGAAGAAATTCTTCTCGCTACTGGATGATTACATTTCTGAAAAGGCAGAGCATGAAGGACTTCCATCAGTGGCCTATTTTGCCGACAAATGCTGCCTGTCAAACGGCTACTTCGGCACATTGATAAAAACAGAAACAGGGCGCACAGCCAAGGATCTCATCAACGAACGCATACTGGCCAAAGCCAAGGAACTACTTAACTCTGACCTGCTGACAGTTACCCAAATCAGCGACCGCCTCGGATTCGAATATCCACAGCATTTCTTCCGTTTTTTCAAGTCATTGACAGGAAAGACCCCTAGACAATGGAGAACAGCATAACACATCAATTTAAATAAAGTACAAGAATGAAACGTTTATTATCCACCTTTTTATTCATGTTCACTATGGCAACAATATTATACGCACAATCACTTTCCGACCGCCAAAAGCATCTGGCTACCCTTGCAGCACTGGAAGCTCAGGGAAATCTTACCCGACTGGAACCCGCAGTGAAGGAGGCTCTGGAAGGCGGTATTACCATCAATGAAATAAAAGAGGCATTCTCACAGCTATATGCCTACACCGGTTTTCCTCGCTCACTTAATGCACTTAGCATATTAAGCAAAGTGATGGAAAACGGGAACTATGAAGAAGGCAAGCCATGG
>JAZQPA010000221.1:0-27919 GCA_045628125.1 Bacteroidaceae bacterium | reverse complement strand
CGTTCCAACCCCAACCGGTTCTACCACTATCTTGGTAGCTGTTGTTAAGGGTCAGGATATCACTAAGGAGGGTATCAACGCTGCTATGAAGGCTGCTTGCACTGAGAGCTTCGGTTACACTGAGGATCAGATCGTTTCTTCTGATATCATCGGTATGAAGTTCGGTTCATTGTTCGATGCAACTCAGACTATGGTTGCTAAGGTTGACGACGATACCTATCAGGTACAGGTTGTTAGCTGGTATGACAATGAGAACTCTTATACTTCTCAGATGGTTCGTACTATCAAGTTCTTCTCTGAGATCTAATTCTCGAATAAGACTTAATCACAAAATAAAGGGTACTTCCTTTTGGAAGTACCCTTTTTTTGTTAATTTTGCAGCATGAATTACGACATGATTACAATTTTAGGTCCTACGGCCAGTGGAAAGACCAGTCTTGCCGCTGCGCTAGCCTATGACCTGAAAGCTGAAATCATAAGCGCCGATAGCCGACAGGTGTATCGGGGTATGGACCTGGGTACCGGTAAGGATCTGGCGGATTATGTGGTGAATGGCCAGCCTGTGCCTTATCACCTTATTGATGTGGTCGATGCTGGTTTCAAATACAACCTGTTTATGTATCAGCGGGATTTCCTGAAGGCTTACGAGGCTATCAGGGGACGTAATGTGTTGCCGATATTGTGTGGAGGTACTGGATTATACCTGGAATCTGTTCTGAAAGGTTATCGCATGATTCCGGTACCAGAAAACACTGCACTCAGAGAAAGCTTGGTTGGAAAGTCATTGGAGGAACTGACAGTAATCTTGAGTTCTTATAAAACACTTCATAACCAGACGGATGTGGATACAGCCAAACGCGCTATCCGTGCCATAGAGATTGCTGAATATTACCGTCAGCATCCGGTAAAGGAACAGGAGTTTCCTGAAATAAATGCATTATTGGTGGGTGTAGACATTGAGCGTGATTTAAGGCGAGAGAAGATTTCCAAACGCCTTAAGCAACGTTTGGATGAGGGTATGTTGGATGAGATCCGAAACCTGTTGGATAAGGGTGTTCCTGCCGATGATCTGATCTATTACGGATTGGAATACAAATATCTCACTCAGCATGTGATAGGACAGTTAACCTATGAAGAAATGTATCAGGGACTGGAAACAGCTATTCATCAGTTTGCCAAGCGCCAGATGACATGGTTTCGTGGTATGGAACGTCGTGGTTTCAAAATACATTGGCTCAATGCCAGTCTTCCAATGCAGGATAAAGTGGAACAGATAAAACAATGGTATGCAGGCTCAGGTGATTGAAGACAGATGGGGTATTGTCTATGTGCCTAAACCCGGTGTCCGTCGTTCGCATCGCCGGTGGGAACACATTCTTTCTTATTTGGAGGAGAGGGATGTGAAGTATGATTCTGTCCTTTCTGACGGAGTGAGATCTGTATATAGACTCTTCAAAATGTTGATTCTCAATGGCTATCGAACTCTCGTGGTGGTAGGCGGAGATGCGGCGCTGAATGAGGCTGTCAATGCCATAATGTCCTTTGATGATGAAGTGAAATCTCAGGTTGTTCTGGGTGTAATCCCCAACGGATTTGGTAATAATTTTGCTAGTTTCTGGGGATTGGATGAGGACGATTACAAAGCCAGTGTTGACCATCTGATCCGTAAAAGAATCAGAAAGGTGGATGTGGGAATCTGTTATTACCATAGTGGATTGGGAGAGGAAGAGTCGGAACAGTATCGCTATTTTATCAATGCCGTAAACATCGGTCTCGGTGCCAGCATCATCGGCATCACTGAGAAGGCTGAACGACTGGTCGGCGTCAAGTTTTTCGCGCGTATTGTGTCATCCATCCGGCTCATTTTTGAACGTATATCCTATAAGGTTTCGGCCGAGATTAATTATGAGCGTTTCGAGGGTAATGTAACCGGTCTGTGCGTGGGCAGTTGCCTGGGTTATGGCCAGACCCCTAATGCAGTACCATACAATGGAATGGTGGACGTTTCCATCGTGCAGCTACCGAACGATGTCCGCCAGATATTCTTGGGCCTTTATCTGCTGGTTTCCGGTAAATTTTTAAACTACCATAAGGTGTTGCCTTTCCGTTCCAGAGAGGTGACGATTGAACGTGCCGATCATGCCCGAATCAGTGTGGATGGACGCTTCTTGAAAACCGGAAAAGTGCCTTTGAGAATCAAGGTCCTGCAGGAACATCTTAACTTCGTTATCCCTTCCCGGGGATAACATTTTCCGTGTTTATTCCCCTTTTTTGTGGGGCGGATAATGCCTCCAAAAAAGCTTCGTTTCCCCTCTTACTTGTAATTTTGTTGCGTTTTTGGCGACATATGTTTCTTTTTTTAAGAAATACATGGTAGGTTGCAAAAAAATGGCTAACTTTGAAAACTTTAATAGTATTAAGGGGAAATATAACCTGGTCTAATTTTAATAACCTTATATAAAAACTCTATGAGCTATTTACGATTCGACAAATCCGTAATGACAAACCTCGAGGAGTCTTTGCCTCGTGAGGTGCTTCGGACGAACAGATCTGGTGCTTATTCATGTTCTACTATCGTAGACTGTAACACTCGTAAGTATCACGGTTTGTTGGTTGTTCCGGTCCCAGAGTTGGATGATGAGAATCATGTGCTGCTGTCCTCTTTGGACGTTACTGTAGTTCAGCACGGTGTTCCTTTCAATTTGGGTCTTCACAAGTATCAGGGCAACAACTTCAGCCCTAACGGCCACAAGTACATTCGTGAGTTCGATTGCGAAAAAGTTCCTACTACTACCTATCGTGTTGGTGGTGTGGTATTGAAGAAGGAAGTTTTGTTCGTTCATCATGAGAGCCGTATCCTTTTACGTTACACACTGGTTCAGGCACATTCTGCTACCACACTTCGCTTCCGTCCATTCCTGGCGTTCCGAAGTGTTCGTCAGTTCACCCATGAGAATGGCGTGGCTAGCCGTGAGTATCAGCTGATTGATAATGGTATCAAAACCTGTATGTATCCGGGTTATCCAGAATTGTTCATGCAGCTGAACAAGAAGAACGAGTTTATTTTCGAGCCAGACTGGTATCGTAATATTGAATATCCAAAAGAGCAGGAGCGTGGTTATGATTCTTACGAGGATCTGTATGTTCCTGGTTACTTCGAAGTGCCTATCAAGGTAGGTGAGAGCATTGTGTTCTCTGCTGGTGTCACCGAGATGCCATCCAGAAAGCTGAAGTCAATGTGTGAGAGCGCTATCGAGTCTAGAACTCCACGCAGCACATTCAAGCAGTGTCTGATCAATGCCGCTCACCAGTTCTATAACCTGACCGATGGTGAGGATTATGTTCTGGCTGGCTATCCTTGGTTTAAGGCTCGTGCCCGTGATACATTTATCGCTCTGCCAGGTCTGACTTTGGCAACCAAGGAGTATGCCGAGTTCTATAAGATGATGGATACCGCCATTAAGGCTATCAACGATTTCATTGATGGTAATCCTATCAGCGTTAAGATTTATGAGATGGAGCAGCCTGATGTCCTGTTGTGGGCTATGTGGTGTATCCAGCAGTACGGAAAGTATGTTTCTCATGACGATTGCCGTGAGCGCTATGGTTTGGTAATCAGTAAGATTATGGACTTTATCCGTTCAGGTAAGCATCCTAACCTGTTTGTTCATGATAACGGTTTGGTTTACAGTAACGGTCGCGATAAGGCAATAACCTGGATGAACTCTACCTCATATGGTCGTCCTGTTGTTCCTCGTTCCGGTTATATCGTAGAGTTCAATGCTTTGTGGTACAATGCACTGATGTTCTCTATCCAGATGTTGGAAGAGATGGGCACTCACAAGGATATTTTGGCCGAGGCTCGTGTTCAGGCTGCTAAGTGTGAGGAGTCTTTCCATCAGATCTTCCTGAACGAGTACGGTTATCTATTGGATTATGTAGATGGCAACATGATGGATTGGAGTGTGCGTCCTAACATGATCTTCGCTGCATCTCTGGATTTCTCTCCACTGACTAAGGCTGAGCGTAAGAAGGTGTTGGATTATTGTACCAAGGAGTTGCTTACTCCTAAGGGCTTGCGTACTTTGAGTCCTAAGAGCGGTGGTTATAACCCAATGTATACCGGTCCACAAAACCAGCGCGATCTGGCTTACCATCAGGGTACAGCATGGCCTTGGCTGATGGGTTTCTACCTGGAGGCTTATCTGCGCATCTATAACTTGAGTGGTGTTTCATTCGTACAGCGTCGCCTGGAAGGTCTGGAGGCAGAGATGAACTCTCACTGTGTGGCTTCTATCCCAGAGCTGTTCGATGGTAACCCTCCATTCACCGGTCGTGGTGCTGTTTCTTTCGCAATGAACGTTGCTGAGATTTTGCGTATCTATATGTTGTTAACTAAATATACAAAGGAGGAACTGGTATGAAGGTCTTAATGTTTGGATGGGAATTCCCTCCTAAAATTTTTGGTGGACTGGCTGTTGCTTCTTATGGTATTACTAAGGGCTTGAGCCTTCAGAACGATGTAGAGACTACCTTCTGCTTGCCTCATCCTTGTGGCGAGGAGGAGAACTTCTTGAACATCCTTCCTATGAATCAGGTGCCTATCGCATACCGCGATCATGGCTATGAGTATTTAAAGGAACACTTGCCAAATATGAGTCCGGAGGATTATTACAGATTCCGTGACCATATTTATGCTGATTTCAACTATATGCCTGTCAACGAATTGGGTTGCTTGCATTTCGATATGGGTTACGGTCCAAACCTGAATGAGGAGATTAACAATTTCTCTATCGTTGCCGGTGTTGTTGCCCGTGCTCAGGAGTTTGATATTATCCATGCTCATGACTGGTTGACTTTCCCTGCAGGTGTTCACGCTAAGATGGTCAGCGGAAAACCATTGTGTATTCACGTACACGCTACCGATTATGACCGTAGCCGCGGTAATGTTAACCCAACGGTTTACAGCATCGAGCGTAACGGTATGGATCATGCAGACTGCATCATGTGTGTGTCTGAGTTGACCCGTCGTACTGTTATCGAGAAGTACGGTCAGGATCCTAAGAAGTGTATCGCTATGCACAATGCGGTATATCCTCTGAATGACGAGTACAAGGCTATCGTTCCACAGCGTAAGCCAAACGAGAAGGTGGTTACCTTCCTGGGCCGTATCACCATGCAGAAGGGTCCTGAGTATTTCGTTGAGGCTGCTGCTCTGGTATTGCAGAAGACCCGTAACATCCGTTTCTGTATGGCAGGTAGCGGTGATATGATGAATGCAATGATCCAGTTGGCTGCTGAGCGTGGTATTGCAGACCGTTTCCACTTCCCTGGTTTCCAGCGTGGTAAGCAGGTATACGAGGCTTATAAGGCCAGTGATGTATTCGTAATGCCTTCTGTATCCGAACCATTCGGTATCGCTCCATTGGAGGCTATGCAGTGCGGTACTCCTTCCATTATCTCTAAGCAGAGTGGTTGCGGTGAGATCCTGGATAAGGTAATCAAGATTGATTACTGGGATATTAACGCCATGGCTGATGCCATTTACTCAGTATGCGAGAACCAGTCTCTGTACGAGTTCCTGCGTGACGAGGGTATCAAGGAGGTTGATGAGATCACTTGGGAGAAGGTGGGCTTGCGTATCCGCAAGTGCTACGATGAGTTGCTTGGAAAATAAAATGTTAATAATATAAGATAATTCGGATATGAAAACTATATGTTTATATTTTGAGATTCATCAGATTATAAATCTTAAAAGATATCGTTTCTTTGACATCGGCCGTGATCATTACTACTATGATGATTACGAGAACGAGCGTAGTATTAATGAAATTGCCGAGAAGAGCTATTTGCCAGCTTTGTCTACTCTGATTGAGATGGCAAAGGAGAACAAGAAGTACTTCAAGGTTGCTCTATCACTGTCAGGTGTTGGCTTGGAGCAGTTGGAGATGCATGCTCCAGCAGTAATCGAGAAGTTGCAGGAGTTGAACGAGACCGGTTGCGTTGAGTTCTTGGCTGAGCCTTATTCTCATGGCCTGTCTTCATTGGCTAATGAGGAGTGCTTTGCAGAGGATGTAAAGCGTATGGTAAAGCGCATTGAGCAGCTGTTCGGTCAGAAGCCAAAGGTATTCCGTAACTCTTCTCTGATCTATTCAGACGAGATCGGTGCTCAGGTTGCTGCTTTAGGTTTCAAGGGTATGCTGACCGAGGGTGCAAAGCACATCCTGGGTTGGAAGTCACCTCATTACCTGTACAACTGCTGTTTGAATCCTAACTTGAAGTTGCTGTTGCGTGACTACAACTTGTCTGACGATATCTCATTGCGTTTCAGCAACACTTCATGGTCTGAGTATCCATTGTTCGCTGATGCTTATGTTGAGAAGATTGCTAAGTTGCCAGAAGAGGAGCAGGTAATCAATATCTTCATGGAGCTGGCAGCTCTGGGTATCTACCAGCCACTGTCATCTAATATTCTGGAGTTCCTGAAGGCTATCCCAGCAGCTGCGAAGGCTAAGGGTATTACCTTCTCTACACCATCTGAGATCTGCGGTAAGATGAAGCCAGTTGGTGCTCTGGATGTTCCATATCCAATGTCTTGGACTGATGAGGAGCGCGATGTATCAAGCTGGTTGGGTAACCAGATGCAGCGTGAGGCATTCAACAAGCTGTATAGTGTTGCTGATCGTGTACGTATCTGTACCGACCCAAGAATCAAGCAGGATTGGGATTATCTGCAGGCAAGTAACAACTTCAATTTCATGACTACAAAGTCTATGAAGTTGACTATGAATCGCGGTATCTATGACAGCGCATACGATGCATTCACCAACTATATGAACGTTCTTGGCGACTTTATCAGCCGTGTAAACGCTCTGTATCCAGTAGATATGGATAATGAGGAGTTGAATTCACTGCTGACCACTATCAAGAACCAGGGTCTTGAGTTGGAGCAGAAGGATAAGGAGATTGCTAAGCTGCAGGCTAAGTTGGCAAAATTGGAGGCTGCTGCTAAGCCAGCTGCAAAACCAGCTGCAAAGAAGTGTGCTCCTAAGAAGGCTGCTAAGGTTGAGGAACCAGTTGCTGCTCCTGCTGCTGAACCAGCAAAGCCAGCAAAGAAGGCTGCTCCTAAGAAGAAGTAATATAAAGCTAAAAAAGGGGGCTCCAATTGGAGCCCCCTTTTTTTATGCTGTTTTTTTTATTGTTTGTATTTGCTGAAGATTACCTGAAGGTCTATATCCTCACTTCTCAGCTTAATGAAAGACATACTCAGTGTATGCTCAACCATGGATACATTGCCTTCTGAATCCAATGTTGGGATAATAGGAATCAGAACCACCTTGTTCCAGTTAGGGTGCTTGGCCTTCCAGTTTGGATCGCTTTTTTCACCATTGATCAGTTCCTTTCTGATGCTGCTCAGCAAGTGACTGATATTGCTGAAGGTATAAGCGTTCTTGTATTCTCCTTCAAACTTGCTCATGTATGAGGTTTCGTTATCTGGAGTCTTGTACTTATCAAAGAACTCCGTAATCTTGTCTTCCTGAACCATCAGGATGTACTGTGGGGCAGGCAGTGCACGCTCTTCATCCACCATACTGTTGTAAGCGGAAAGAATCAGCTTAGCAGAGTTGATGGTATCCTTATACTGTGACAATTCTTCCACTGGCAAGGTCAGCTCTGTAAAGATACCGCTTGGAGTCTTCAGATAAGCATGCTTGTCATCGTTAATCAGTTTCTGAAGATCGCTGTTCACAATCTTGTTGGCCTGAATAACCTCTTCTGTTGCAGAGAAGGTTGACACACCAGTCACCAGAGAGTCTTTTACGCCCAAGCGACTGTCGGTGAAATATTTGAATGAGGTATTGAGCTGTGCGTAAATCTGCATCATGACACCTTCACCTCTTTCCAGCTTCACGTAATAACCCTTGTTCACATTCTTCTGGAATGTTTCTGCATTGGCAAAGTTTGCATGATTCTCCTTGTATTTGCGGATCATGTCAGTACCCAATGAATTAGGCAGGTCAATGCGAATATGACGGTAATAGCCGTGGGTGCGGGCTGAATCGGTCAACTGGCGGTCTGAAAGAGTAAAGGTGCGGGTGGCAATAGGACCTGCGCTCTCGTCATAATACTCCTTAGGATCGATGTTGGTGTAGTAAATCTTGTTGTTGTCCAATGGCTTGGTCAGCGGATAAAGGCTCAGTCTCAAAGGAGCCAGTGTGTCACCAACGAACTCCTGACAATACAAGCTGATATCTGTGGCAAAAGCTGAGTCACCGGCGATGGTGTCAGGGAATGCGTAGTTCTCAGTACAGTAGAACTGCACGATGAAATCAGACTGAACATTGGAACCTGTCTCCTCATCTGTGTAGTTGCCCAGATAGCAGACACTGGTTCTGGCCAGTACGGAATCCACCGCAATAGAGCGGGCACCCACCTTGAAATTCATGGAGCTGACAGTAACCATATCTGCCTCTGGTATGCTCTCCATACCAATGGCTCCGGTTCCTGTATCACATGCGTAGAACATACCCAATAGGGCACAGACTACAAACCAAAAGGCTTTTTTCATGCTTTTAATTTTCTTCTTGTTCTTCCTTACCGATGCTAAAAACGGCATCATAAAACTCAATGCATTTCTCTTCAAATTCATCGGCACCCGGATACTGCATCACAGGCTTACCTGAACCGGTAAACAGCGTCTGTGTCTCCTCCTTGATGTTAGGGGAACCCAGAATGATACCGTCAGCATAGTCACAGGCCATCTGCAGGATGTCGCTGTAGGTGTAGTGATCCTTGCGAACAGAATCAATTACATCTGCAGGCAGATTTTTGTGATAAATGCTGTCAATCAGATCTTTTCCGAAGTCTTTGGTCAATTCGAATGCTTCATTCAGGTAGATGACCTTAGTGTCACGGTAAGAAGGCTCTTCACTATACAAAGTCTTGATATAGAAAGGTACCAAGGCACCCATCCATCCCTGACATACAATAATGTCCGGACACCAGCGCAGTTTCTTGACGGTTTCCAGTACACCACGGGTGTAGAATACGGCTCTTTCGCCATTATCCTTGTATTCCTCGCCGTTCTCGTCTTTCTCCATCAGTCGTTTCATGAAGTAATCATCGTTATCGATGAAATATACCTGCAGACGGCTGCCCTGCATGGATGCTACTTTGATAATCAGTGGATGATCAGTATCATTGATGATCATATTCATTCCGGAGAGTCGGATAACCTCATGCAACTGGTTACGTCGCTCATTGACGATACCCCATTTAGGCATGAAGATTCTCACTTCTCTGCCATGATCCTGTGCAGAGATAGGCAGTGTTCTACCGCTGTGAGCCATCTCACTTTCTTCCATGTATGGGACAATTTCCTGGGTAATGAATAAGACTTTCTTTGCTTTCATTTTACTACAATTCGAATTTACGTGCAAATTTACAAAAAATCCTCCATATTCCGACTGATTTTCACCGATTAGATGAGTTTGTTTGTATTTATTTGCTAAATGGGTGGCTTTGCTAAAGGTATTTAAACAAAAAAATCCCGCTCTTGCGCAGAGCGGGATTTTTTATATGCAGGGAAGAATTTATCCCAGGAAACTCAACAGTACACCAGCAGCAACTGCAGAACCGATTACACCGGCTACGTTTGGTCCCATAGCGTGCATCAGCAGGAAGTTGCGTGGGTCAGCCTTCTGGCCTTCTACCTGGCTTACGCGGGCAGCCATAGGCACAGCACTTACACCTGCAGAACCGATCAGAGGGTTAATCTTGTTCTCCTTAGAAAGGAACAGGTTCATGGCCTTAGCCATAATCACACCGCTTGCACTACCAATGCCGAAGGCAACGATACCTACGCAAAGGATACTCAGGGTATGAACATTCAGGAAAGCCTCTGCTGTAGCGGTAGCACCAACGGTAGTACCCAGACAGATGACAACAATGTTGTTCAACTCGTTCTGTGCAGCCTTGCTCAGACGTTCCACAACACCGCTCTCCTTGAACAGGTTACCCAGCATCAGGCAGCCAATCAGAGTTGCAGCTGAAGGCAGGATCAGGGATACGATGATAGCCACAACGATTGGGAAGATAATCTTCTCCTTCTTGCTGACAGTACGCAACTGCTGCATGCGGATCTTACGCTCCTTTTCGGTGGTCAGCATACGCATGATTGGTGGCTGGATTACTGGAACCAGAGCCATGTAGCTATAGGCAGCTACGGCGATAGGGCCCAGCAACTGTGGAGCCAGTTTGGTGGTCAGGAAGATGGCTGTAGGACCATCAGCACCACCAATGATACCGATAGAGGCAGACTCCTGCAAAGTGAAGCCAAAGACATCCATCTGTGTTACCAGGAAGGTAGCAAAGATACCAATCTGAGCGGCAGCACCCAACAACAGACTCTTAGGGTTTGCAATCAGTGGACCGAAATCGGTCATTGCACCTACACCCAGGAAAATCAGACACGGATATACACCAGCCTTTACACCAATGTACAGAATGTCCAGCAAACCTCCATCTGAGAGGATGTGACGATAAGAATGGTAATACTCACTGCTTGGATTCAGAAACTCCCCATTCCACAACTCGGTATGGAACAGACCGGCACCTGGAAGGTTGGTCAGAATCATACCAAAAGCGATAGGAAGCAACAGCAGTGGCTCGTATTCCTTTTTGATCGCCAGATACAACAGCACGCAGCCAACTACTAGCATTACGGCATTCTTCCAGCCCTCACCGGTAAAGAAGGAAGTGAATCCCATCTCGCCGAAGAACTTGGAGAGGCCGTCGGCCATGTTGAAGTCGGCAGCCATCAATGGGGTAGCTACCAGCAACAACAGTGCTGTCAGGATGATCATTTTTTTATTCTTCATATAACCGTAGAATTAGTTTGTAGTGGTAAAACAACACAGAGGTTATTATGCCAGTTCAATCAGTGCCTGACCGCTCTGAACCTGAGCGCCAGCTTCTACCAGGATAGCCTTTACAGTACCTGCACTCTCAGCTGTGATAGAATTCTCCATCTTCATGGCCTCCATCATCAGTACAGTGTCACCGGTCTTAACTGCATCGCCAACCTTTACTAAGATCTTGGTTATTGTTCCAGGCAGAGGAGCGGTTACAGAGTTTGCACCTGCTGCTGGTTTTGGAGCTGCAGGAGCTGCAGCAGGAGCAGGAGCAGCAGGAGCTGGCTTTGGAGCCAGTGCAGGAGCTGCAGATGCAACGAAGTCTGCTACCATCTCTACCAACAGGTCACCCTGATTTACGTTCTGGCCAGGAGCAACAGCGAAACGCTGAACTGTACCGTCAACTTCACTTACGATATCGTTAGCCATCTTCATTGACTCGATTACCAACAGGGTCTCGCCACGCTTAACGTGCTGACCTTCTGCAGCAACCAACTTGGTTACGGTACCAGGCAACTCAGAGATAACATTTGCCTGGCCGCCCTTCTGCTGTGCCTTAGGAGCACCAGCTGCTGGACATGCCACTGGGACCTTATGCTCAGTTGTGGCAATCTGAACCTCATAGGTCTGTCCGTTAACAGTTACGGTCAGTGCACCAGCAGCCTTGCCCTCTACTACGGTAGCTGCATAGTCCTTATCGCCAATCTTGAATTTTAATTCTTTCATAATTAGAGTCTTGGATTTAATACTTTGCCCCATGCAGATGGAGCAGGATTGATAGTCAGAATACCACTTTCTTTATCGTGGTCATCATTATAATATAGGTAGAGAGCTACAGCAACGGCAGCTTTGTCCTCTTCGCTGGCTTCCTCAAAAGCCTTCACCTGCTTGTCGGTCTTAATGTTGGTCTTTACTTCTCTTACCGTAGCAGTTGTCTTCTTTGCTACCAGATTGAAGATAGCCAGCACCAAAATGACCAGCAACAGGATAGCGAAAACGACCAGAACACTCATGCCGGCCATCATCCATGCCTCTGCCCAATTAGCTGATAATAAATTCATATTGACTTAATGGATTAAAGTGGAATGTTTCCGTGCTTCTTAGCAGGATTAACCATCTTCTTGTTCTCCAACTGAGCCAGAGCGCGGATTACGCGGAAGCGGGTGTTGCGTGGTTCGATAACATCGTCAATGTAGCCGAACTTAGCAGCCTGATATGGGTTTGCGAACAACTTGGTGTACTCGTCCTCCTTCTCCTTGATGAATGCCTTAGCCTCTTCTACCTTACCCTCGTCCTTCAAGGTCTTAGCGTCCTTTGCATACAATACTGATGCAGCACCGCTAGCACCCATTACGGCAATCTCAGCAGATGGCCATGCATAGTTGATGTCACCACGCAACTGCTTACAGCTCATTACGATGTGTGAACCACCGTAGCTCTTACGCAGGGTAACGGTTACCTTTGGCACGGTAGCCTCACCGTAAGCGTACAGCAACTTAGCACCATGCAGAATAACGGCATTGTACTCCTGAGCGGTACCAGGCAAGAAACCAGGGACGTCAACCAAGGTTACGATTGGAATATTGAATGCGTCACAGGTACGAACAAAACGTGCACCCTTGCGGCTTGAGTTGCTGTCCAATACACCTGCCAATTGCTTTGGCTGGTTAGCCAGGATACCAACAGTCTGACCGTTCATGCGAGCGAAACCGATGATCAGGTTCTTTGCATAGTTAGGCTGTACCTCAAAGAACTCACCGTTATCAACGATACCGGCAATAACCTGATACATATCGTAAGGCATGTTAGGATTGTCTGGAATAATCTCGTTCAGGTAATCCTCCATACGGTTGATAGGATCGGTGCACTCTACACGTGGAGTCTTCTCCATGTTGTTCTGAGGCAGATAGCTCATCAGCTTCTGGATCATTGCGATAGCCTCCTCGTCGTTAGAAGCGGTAAAGTGGGTTACACCACTCTTGGTAGCGTGAACTGAAGCACCACCCAGCTGCTCCTGGGTAACAACCTCACCCAAAACAGCCTTAACAGGGCCAGGACCGGTCAGGAACATGTAAGAGGTGTTCTCAACCATCAGGGTAAAGTCGGTCAGGGCAGGAGAATATACAGCACCACCGGCACAAGGACCAAAGATACCTGAAATCTGAGGGATAACACCGCTGGCCATGATGTTGCGCTGGAAAATCTCAGCATAACCTGCCAAAGCGTTGATACCTTCCTGCAGACGTGCACCACCTGAATCGTTCAGACCGATAACAGGAGCACCCACCTTCATAGCCATATCCATTACCTTGCAAATCTTGCTTGCCAGCATCTCTGACAGAGAACCAGCACTTACGGTAAAGTCCTGAGCGAATACATAAACCAGACGGCCAGCGATGGTACCGCAACCGGTAACAACGCCATCACCCAGATAATGCTTCTTCTCCATGCCGAAGTTGTAGCAACGATGCTCAACGAACATGTCCATCTCCTCGAAGCTACCCTCGTCCAGCAGCATGTTGATACGCTCACGGGCGGTGAACTTGCCCTTAGCGTGCTGCTTCTCGATTGCCTTCTCGCCACCACCGATACGAGCCTTAGCACGAAGCTCGATCAGTTCTTTTATCTTTTCTGTTTGCTTACTCATTTTAGACAAAATTTTGAAAAATTACTTCTGTGGTTCGCACAGCTCAGTCAGAATACCTGCAGTTGACTTTGGGTGCAGGAATGCGATAGACATCTGCTCTGCGCCTGGACGTGGAGCCTTGTCAATCAGACGGATTTCCTTACCCTCGCACTCAGCCAGTGCCTCAGCAACGCCATCCTCTACAGCGAAAGCTACGTGATGTACGCCCTTGCCGCCCTTCTCCAGCCACTTAGCGATAGCGCTCTCAGGAGATGTTGGCTCCAACAGTTCCAATTTTACCTCGCCAACCTTCAGGAAAGCAGTCTTAACCTTCTGGTCTGCAACTTCTTCTACTGCGTAGCACTTCAAACCCAATACATTCTCGAAATAAGGTAATACCTCCTCAATGCTCTGAACGCCAATGCCCAGGTGATCAATACGTGAAATTTTCATATTTTTAAATTGTTTAGTTGATAATTTGTTTCAAATTCAAATTCTATGCAAAGTAACGAATTTTTGAGGAATTACTGCAATAAAAATAGAATTATTTCTTATCTTTGTGCAATAATATTTTGATGATATGGATTTCAAGGATTTAGTAAAGAAGCGTCGCAGCATCCGTAAGTTTACGGAGCAGGAACTGACGCAGGACGAAGTGGTAACCTTGATGCGTGCGGCATTGATGAGCCCTTCTTCTCATAATACCCGCGGATGGGAGTTTGTACTGGTGGACGATAAGGCTATGTTACAGCGTCTTTCCGAGGTTCGCTCCATGGGTGCAGAACTGGTTGCCGGTGCCTCACTGGCTATCATCGTGTGTGTGGATACCAATATCAGCAATGTCTGGATTGAGGATGCGTCTATCGCTGCCTATGGCATTCAGTTGCAGGCCGAGGACCTGGGCTTGGGCTCTTGCTGGGTACAGGTGCGCAACCGTCAGACTCCTGAGGGAACTCCAACCGATGAGGCTGTACGTGAACTGCTGGGTATTCCTTCTCATGTGGGTGTGCTGTGTATGGTGGCTGTAGGCCATAAGGCTATGGAGCGCAACCCTCAGAACGAAGAGAAACTGATGTGGGAAAAGATGCACATCGGTCAGTTCTGATATGATCAATTACGATTTATCCCGCATTAAGGCGGTCATCTTTGATATTGACGGTGTTCTCAGTGCCGAGACCATCACCCTGCATCCCAGTGGTGACCCGTTGCGCACGGTCAATATCAAGGATGGCTATGCCATTCAGTTTGCCGTAAAATGCGGACTGCATGTAGCCATTCTTTCCGGTGCCCATACCGAATCCCTGCGCAAGCGTTACGAGGGATTGGGCGTGAAGGATGTGTTCCTGAAAGCTTCGGTAAAGATTCAGATTTACGAGGATTTCCTGAATAAATACGGGCTGAAGGACGAGGAGGTGCTGTTCATGGGCGATGATATTCCTGATTTGGAGGTGCTCCGCCGTTGCGGTTGCCCGTGTTGTCCTGCCGATGCTGCTCCCGAGGTTAAGGAGGCTTGTGTGTACATCTCCAGCCGGAACGGAGGCTATGGCTGTGGCCGTGACATCATCGAGCAGGTGCTCCGTGCCCAGGGTCTGTGGCTTAAGGATAATACGGCATTCGGCTGGTAACAGTCGTGTAACTGTCAAGAAAAATGTTAGATAATTTACAGAAATACCACATTATATTAGCCAGTAATTCGCCACGCCGAAAGGAACTGCTTGGCGGATTGGGCATTGATTTCGAAGTGAAGGTCATTTCGGGCATCGATGAATCCTATCCGGAGACACTGGTGGGTGAGGAGATACCTGTCTATATCTCTAAAATTAAGGCTCATCCTTATCTGGATTCGTTGAATGATAATGATTTGGTTATTACTGCCGATACCATTGTCTATGTTGATGGCGAGGTGCTTGGCAAACCTTCCGATGCGGCCGATGCCTGTGCTATGCTTCAGAAACTGTCAGGACGCACTCATCAGGTCATTACCGGTGTTACCCTGATGACCAAATCACTACAGCGCAGTTTCGCGGTATCTACCGATGTTACTTTTGTTGAACTTTCTGCCAGTGAGATAGACTACTATGTCACTCATTACCGCCCCTTTGATAAGGCCGGAGCTTATGGCGTTCAGGAATGGATTGGCTTTGTGGGAGTCAGCCGTCTGGAGGGCAGCTATTTCAATGTGATGGGTTTGCCCGTACAGCGGTTGTACACTGAACTGAAAAAACTGTAATTAAGCCCAAAGGGAGTAGGTAACCAGTGCAATAATCACCAGTCCGATAAGGCTGAAAAAGAAACCCACACCCAGGGCATAGAGTTCCCAGATCATCCATTTGCGTGCCTCGTTGGCATAGTGGCGTGCCATCTCTTCCTGCTGTTTGTGATGCAGCTCCTGTACTTTCAGAGCCTTCCAGATGGCAGTGCCTCCGAATGGCAGTGAAACCGCACAGATCCAGAATCCCGGAATGTAGCTGATAAAGGCTGCAAAAGCTGTGGCGGCAATGGATTCAGTCAGCCAGTTCTTGATGATTTTCAAGTGGGGAGGAGCGGGAGGCAACTGGTGCGTAATGTCCTTGAGCTCAGCTATTTCGCCTGCTTTATGCCAGGTATCCATGCCTTCACACCATACCGGCATATCTTCGGTTAGGTACTTGTTGCTCAGTTCCTCGATACTGAATGGACCTTTCTGTTCCTCGTTGACTATTACAAAATACTTTTTCATGCGGCAAAATTAAAAAGAAAAAAGGAATTTCCCAATACATGCGTTGGAAAATTCCTTTATGGGTTTGGTAAGTCCGGATTCACATCCGAATGCCTGAATCAGTTCTTGGGACTAACCCATTCGCTGCTATAACATACCGCACAGGTCTCAAAGTACCATTTGGCAGCACGCTTCAGGCTGTTCTTACCTGTCTTCATTACCTTCATTAAACAATTATCCTCTTCTTACAAACTATTACAAATATAAACAATCTTCTTACTTAAAAACGCTCTTGCGAGCGTGGGTTATTTTTCGTTGATAGTCTTCTGACCCAACATTACGTAACCCCACATAGCAGGGTCCATCTTACCCAAATTTTCAAAAACCTTGTTAACCTTTTTCATAACTTAAACCTTTTAAAAAC
The DNA here is from genome assembly GCA_045628125.1 of Bacteroidaceae bacterium. GTDB lineage: Bacteria > Bacteroidota > Bacteroidia > Bacteroidales > Bacteroidaceae > Minthousia. The sequence continues at coordinate 11,258 of JAZQPA010000221.1, read as the reverse complement.
TTAAACTTAGTCCTGCTGTTATCCTGTTTGCAGGACCCTTAATAACAATCTTTTTTCCTTTTTGACACTGCAAAGATACGGCGATATTTCACCTCAAAAAAGCAATTTAACAATTTTGTGTACGATAACAGCGGTTTTCTTGACTACTATCAAGAAAGCGTGGGGTTTATGAACTTTTTTTAAGAAATACATTGTTTCGCTGTCCCGTTTTATTATTGTATATTTGCACCGTAATTAATAAGAGACAAGATGTTAAACGATGGAATTATTCCCGTTTTGCTGCTCACGGGTTATTTGGGCAGCGGTAAGACCACTTTGGTCAACAAGATTCTGACCAACAAGCGCGGCATTAAGTTTGCCGTGATAGTCAATGATATAGGCGAGGTAAATATTGATGCCGACTTGATTCAGAAGGGTGGTGTGGTAGGACAGAAGGACGAGAGTCTGGTAGCTCTGCAGAACGGCTGTATCTGCTGTACCCTGAAGATGGACCTGGTGGAGCAGTTGAACGATATCGTGAGCCAGAAGAAGTTTGATTACATTGTTATCGAGGCTAGCGGTATCTGCGAACCGGGTCCTATTGCACAGACCATTTGCTCTATGCCAAGTCTGGTGCCTGCATCCATCCGTCAGGGATTGCCTGACCTGGACTGCATCGTTACAGTGGTTGATGCCCTGCGCCTGAAAGATGAGTTCGGTTGCGGTGAGCGCCTGTCCAAGGCCAACATTGGTGAGGAAGACCTGGAGAACCTGGTTATCCAGCAGATTGAGTTCTGCAACATTATCCTGCTGAACAAGGCTTCCGAGGTGGAGCCATCTGAACTGAACCGTATCCGCCAGATTATCCGCGCCATCCAGCCAAAGGCTGAGATTATCGATTGCGATTACTGCGATGTGGATCTGGACCGCATCATCAATACCGAGATGTTCGATTTTGATAAGGTGGCTACTTCGGCTGCCTGGATTTCAGAGATTGAGGCTCATACTGCTGATGAGTACGAGGAGCATGACGATGACGACGATGATGATGACCACGATCACGACCATGATCACCACGACCATGATCATGAGCATCATCACCACGAGCATGATCATGAAGGTGAGGAGTGCCCTAAGTGCCACCACCATCACGGCGAGGATGAGGAGTGTCACCATGACCATGACGAGGAACAGGAGGATCACTCACACTGCGACCACGAGCATGGTCATTGCTGCTGCCATCATCACCATCATCACGGTGAGGGCGAGGCAGAGGAATATGGCATCGGTACCTTTGTATATTGCCGCCGCCAGCCATTCAACCTGGGTGAGTTTGATGAGTTTGTAGCCCGCAAGTTCCCTAAGAACGTGATCCGTGCCAAGGGTATCTGCTATTTCGCTACTGAATATGATATGTGCTATGTGTTCGAGCAGGCTGGCCGTCAGTTCTCACTGACCAATGCCGGACGCTGGTACGCCACCATGCCACGCGAGGAGCTGGAACGCCTGATGGAACAGGAGCCGGGAATCCGTAAGGATTGGGACGAGAATTACGGCGACCGCATGCAGAAGCTGGTCTTCATCGGTCAGCATCTGGATAAGGAAGCGATAAAGAAAGAATTGGATGCTTGCTTGGCAGAATAAATAAAGAAGGGGACCTGAACGAGGCCCCCTTTTTTATGCTTAGTATTGGAATTTCCCTTCTGTCAGCTGTTCCATTGTATACGCATCATACACCATACTGTATCCCGCACCATAGGTCAGTTCCTCAAAGAACACCCCGATGCGCTTGTCCGGTTGCATGACCATGGTACTGTAGGCCGATGACATGTCACTGATCTGCACATGGCCTTCCCAATTGGCCGCAAAGGTCTCTGGAGATGCATAGGCTGCCGCATTCTCCAAACCTTTATAATAGATGCCCACATTGCGGCGGTCAGGACCTAATGGAACCGACTGCAGGGCCACATGCATCTTCTTGCCGTCAGCCTTACGGGTTACCGGCAGAATCAGGATCTCACCGTTGCAGGCGTTCTCCTTGGCTACGGTACCGTTGTTGCTGGCATCGCTGTGTACCGAGGTGGCCCATGTTCCCTGAGCCGAAGTCCTGTCGGTATAGGTGAAGATATTGAAGATACGTCCTCCGTTAGCACGGCTGCTCAGCAGCACATTTCCGTCAGGAAGTTCCTCGCACTTAGGCTCGTCACCGTCAGGAGCAGGCGAGATGTCCACATTACCCAGTGAGTGCCAGGTATCGCCGAAATCGTCCGAATAGATCACGCGGTTGCCCCCCGGACGTGCACAGATGGCTGCATACAGCCGGTAATGACTGCCCACCTTGATGGTGTGGCTCTGGCAGATGCGTCCCGAGCCCACAAACATAGCCTGTATAGGACCTAAGGCACTGGAATCAAACAGGCTGTAAATCTGCTCTGCCTGGTTCACGAAAGGCGTCCAGGTGCGTCCGCCATCCTTGCTGCGCATCATGGCACACGGCTGAGGATTACTGCGGTTGGTGGTTTCGGCAAAATACACATGCTCACCGCTCACACAGGCCAGCAGCAGTTCACCGGTCTCCCAATCCGCCACCACGGCAGCATCGCCAAATCCGCAATCCACGGCATTATGCACACCCGTTCCTTCGATGATAGGGAACATCGGTTCCCAGGTCTTTCCGTTATCGTTCGAGATACGTCCATGCAGGTCCACACGTCCGAAACCGATATCACGTTTGCAGTACCGGTAGTCCGTCACAGCCAGCAGCTGGCCCTGAGCCGTTACTGAAAGGGCAGGGATACGATGCGGAATGGTATCTTCCGGATAAGTGGCAAACAGCACCTGTCGGGCATCGGTCTTCAACTGGGCATGCGCATTCAGGCAGCAGCATGCACCTAATAGGAGCAGAAAGCGTTTCATCTCATCAGATTATTTGGTTTTTGCAAAAATAAGTTTTTTCTGTGTATTTTGCAAATCTTTTTGGAGGACAGTAATTAATTCGTTATTTTTGCGGTAAATCGAATGTCCATGAAAAACTTACTAATTCTTACCCCCGCCATCTTGACGGCACTGCCCACCATGGCGCAGAAACCCAACATCATCTACATCATGTGCGATGATATGGGCTATGGCGATTTAGGCTGCTACGGACAGAAGTACATCCATACACCCCATATCGATGCCATGGCCAGTCAGGGCATGCTGTTTACCCAGGCCTATGCCGGCAGTCCCGTGAGTGCTCCCTCGCGTGCCTCGCTCATGACCGGACAGCACAGTGGCCACTGCGAGGTGCGTGGAAACAAGGAGTACTGGCGTGATGTGCCTCTGATGAAATACGGTGATAATGATGATTTTACCCGTGTGGGACAGCATCCGTACGACCCTGATCACATCATCCTGCCCGAGATAATGAAGGACAACGGCTACACCACCGGTATGTTCGGCAAGTGGGCAGGCGGCTATGAAGGTTCTGTCAGCACTCCCGATAAACGAGGCATTGACGAGTACTACGGCTATATCTGCCAGTTTCAGGCCCATCTGTATTATCCTAATTTCCTGAACCGCTACAGCCGTTCGCTGGGTGATAAGGAGGTGGTGCGCGTCACCATGGAAGAGAACATCAAATACCCCATGTTCGGTCCCGATTACCTGAAACGTCCGCAGTATTCAGCCGATATGATTCATCAGGAAGCTCTGAAATGGCTGGATGCCCAGGATGGCAGGCAACCGTTCTTCGGCATTCTGACTTATACCTTGCCTCATGCCGAGCTGGTGCAGCCCGAGGACAGCATTGTCAAGGGTTACAAGAAGGAGTTCTTCAACGACCACACCTGGGGCGGCCAGGAAGGTTCCCGGTACAATCCGTCCGAGCACACCCATGCCCAGTTTGCCGGTATGATTACCCGTCTGGACAAATACGTGGGCGAGGTGCTTGACAAGCTGAAAGAGAAAGGATTGGACGAGAATACCATCGTCATCTTTACCAGCGACAACGGTCCTCATGAGGAGGGAGGAGCCGACCCTACGTTCTTTGGGCGTGACGGCAAGTTGCGCGGACTCAAGCGTCAGTGCTACGAGGGTGGAATCCGTGTGCCATTCATCGTGCGTTGGCCCGGGCATGTGCAGGCTGGCAGTGTGAACCACCATCAGCTGGCCTTCTACGATGTCATGCCCACCTTTGCCGAACTGGCAGGCGTGAAGAACATGGTCAGGAAATACACCAATAAAAAGAAGGAGGTGGATTACTTCGATGGCATCTCTTTTGTTCCCACCCTGTTGGGCCGTCCCGGTCAGCAGCAACACGAGTTCCTGTACTGGGAGTTTGAGGAGACCGATCAGATAGGTGTTCGTATGGGCGACTGGAAGATGGTGGTGAAGAGCGGTAAGCCGTTGCTCTACAATCTGGCCCTGGACATTCACGAGGATACGGATATTGCCTCACAGCACCCCGACATTGTCCGGAAAATGTTGAATGTGATACACGAACAGCATATCGACAACCCGAATTTTAAGGTCACTATACCGCCCATGTTAGGGTACAATGAAAAATAGCGGAGGATTCTACAATTCTCCGCTATTTTTATTTGGCTCTGTAATTGATTACCGTTCTCGGCATACCCATGACCCTGGTCAAATCCTTTGATTTATTCTGCTTTCTGCAGCATTTCTTTCAGCCACTTGTAGGCCTCGGGCACATCGTAGTCGCCACTATGGGGCTTCAGCCAGGCAAAGCCTACATTATGTCCCTTCACCTTTCCGCTGTTCATGATGCTGGCAAATAGGGTTGCTTCTACTGCCCATGAGGCATCACGGTCGTCCATGCCGTGGCGCACGTACCAGTAAGGTGCCGAATCGCTCTTGTTCTCCAACAGGTAATCCATGGCACTGGTCATCTTCAGCTGCAACTGCAGTTGCTGGCCCTTGTCGGTCTTCAGGAACTCGTCCCAGGACAGGCCGGTATCGTCTTTGCCCACCTGATTCTCACGGGTGTCGTGATTCCAGGAATAGCGGTTGAACGGACTGTATTCATCTGCTGCAGTACCGAACAGGTTGTCCTCGTTCATGCGCACCTCATATAAACCCATATTGGAGAAGCTGGGGGCAGCCTTCAGTGTTGTGTACAGGGCGGTATAATACAGGTGTTTCTTGAAATCGTACTTCCAGGTGCCGTCCTCATTGAAGGTTATCCACCCGTTGTTCTCCCGGTGCTGTACAGGACCTTCGGGCTGTGCATTGCCTTGGGGACCTTGAGGCCCGCCTTGTGCATTAGGTTGCGGTCCACCCTGTGGCCCTCCTTGAGGACGACCTTGAGGCCCAGGACCTCCCAGCGGACCGCCGAATCCGCCACGGCGTATTTCTTTTTCCACATCCTTCTTCATCTGCTCAACACCGATTTCCTGGATGCTCAGGGCAATCTCCTTTTTCATCAGGCGCTCGATGAATGCACCTAAGTTCTGGGCATTCAGTGCCTGACCGTTTTCATCTTTCAATCCTAACCCGTTGATATATTGGGTATAGATGTCCGATAATTCGGCTGACGCGGCCAATACAGAAGCCTCATCGGCATACGGATAGTCCATCTTTCCGGCCATGTACAGTGCCTTTCGGACATCCTGATAAAGCCATTCATAGGCCGCATCACCATGTCCCAAATCGGTGATAGGGCAGTAGCTGATGGCGGCAAAAACGTTGTCTCCCATGCCGGTTTGTGAGGTGTAGCTGCCGTCTGCGTTCCGAACCACACCGGCAGCACCTATTTCATATAAAGAAGGCAGATAGTCTGTACTGTTGCCACTGGCTGCGATAACGGTAGAAAGGGCTCCGCCGCCCGACGTGCCGGTCACAACGATGCGGTCGGTATTACCTGCAGGCAGCGCTTTCTGGTTGTAGCGCAGATAGCGGATGGCTGCCTTGGTGTCGGTCATGGTTGCCGGTGAGTGTCCCAGATACTGGCCATCGGTCAGTCCGTTGTTTCGGCTGCGGGCACCGTAGCTTACCACCACATAGCCTTCTTTAAGGGCTACACCTATCTTATCGTTGGTGCCGTTGTAGTCTTTTCCTTCCTGAATGGTCTTGGTAGGGTAGCCGTTTGACTGCCAGCCGCCGTTATTCACCAGAAAGATGATAGGCGACTGCTTGGTGGCATTTTCCGGGATGTACACGTTGATCTTCTGGTCCTCGGCACGGTTGGGGCGTGTCACATAGTTGTCGGCATACCAGGTAACCTTGAGTGCTTTTCCGTCTACACTGACATTCAGCAATGTCTTCTGTGCTGTCTTCAGGTTGATGTCGTTGGGCTTTGCTGCCTGGGTCGACATACTCAGTGCCAGGAGGCATGCTGGGATCAATAATTTCTTCATATCTTTCAGGAGTGTTTTGTGGTTATTGTAAACCACCGTCTCTACCAAGGCGTTTTTAGTGATTAGTAAAAAGTTGGGTAAAGATACAAATAATTCCGGTGACTGACACTTTTTTCCGGGAATTTAACCAAAATATGGCGTTTGACGCTGGGAATCGGTCCGTTAGTGGAAAACCCTTCGTCGAACCGAATCCTCTATTGGTCGAATCGTTTCGGGGCGTTGGTCGGACCACCTTTTTTTTGAGCTCAAAGAACCCTTAACTTTGCGGTAATAAACAAAAAAATAATATCGAAAAGTTATGAGAAAGTATGTAATCTTCAGCTTGTTAGCTGTTCTGTTGAGCTTCATTCCTGAAAGTGTGATGGCTCAGGGTAAGAGAGAGGCTATCGTTAGTGGAATCGTTAAGGATTCATTGACCAACGAGGGCGAGTTGGCCGCTACCGTGCGTGTTTACAAGGACGGCGTGGAGAGCCCGGTATCCATGGGAACATCCGATATGGACGGTAAGTTTGAACTGCCTGTCAAGGAGGCCGGTGATTACATGCTGAAGATTACATCGGTAGGTAAGAGCACCATTAATCAACCCTTTACCGTGAACAGCCAGTACCAGAATGTAGCGCTGGGCGTACTGTTCATGCAGGAACTTAGCGAAACCTTGAACGACTTGGTAGTAGTAGCATCGAAGCCATTGGTAAAGATGGATGTCGATAAAATAGAATACAGCGTGAAGGACGATGCCGACAGCAAGACCAACTCGGTACTGGAGATGCTTCGCAAGGTGCCTATGGTAACTGTAGACGGTGAGGATAACATCAAGGTGAACGGCAGCAGCAGTTTCCAGGTGTACGTGAACGGCAAGCCTAACCCAATGATGACCCAGAATGCCAGCACCATCCTGAAGGCTATGCCTGCACAGGGCATCAAGAGCATCGATGTGATTACCAATCCGGGTGCTAAGTACGATGCTGAGGGCGTGGGCGGTATCCTTAACATCACCATGGATACTGACAGCAACATGGAGGGCTATACCGCCACCTTGCGTGCCATGACTGGTGACCGTATGAACGGTGGTGGCTTGTACGCTATGGTACAGAAAGATAAGTTGACCGTATCTGTCAATGGCAACTTTGGTCACATCAACATGCCTACCATTGAGTCTGATGTAACCCGCACTGCCCAGGATCCGATGAACAGCATGAGCTACAAGGGTTCTACATCCGGTCACATGAACGTGACTATGGGCAATATGGACTTGAGCTATGAATTCGACAAGAAGAACAATCTGTCGGCTTCTGTCGGTCTGATGAACATGGGCAGCCACATGAACATCGGTGGTAATACCAGCCTGATGGGAGGTGCCATGAACTACACCACCAATACCCTGAACCGTGGACGTAACTTGTCGCTGAACGGTAGCGTGGATTTCACTCATCTGTTTGGCGAGAATCCTCAGCACAATCTGACACTGGCTTATCGTATCAGTACGGCACCCCAGAAGAATATCGGTTTCAGCACATATTCATTGGAGGCTATGCCTGACTATAACGTGACCGACCGCAACAACAGTACCGAGCATACCTTCCAGGCCGACTATAGCCTGCCATTGGGACAGATTCACTCTCTGGAGATGGGTGGTAAGTATATCCTTCGCCGCAATACCAGTGAGACTCCAAACCTGGATTACCTGCACAAGAATGACATTGGCGGTATCTACGGCAGCTATGCATTGAGATACGGTGCTTGGGGCCTGAAGGCTGGTGTACGCTACGAGCATACCGAGCAGGATGTGAGCTACCGCAAGGGTAACGGCCAGAACTTCCAGGTAAGCTATGACAACGTGGTGCCAAGTGCTACCTTAAGCTACAAGGTGGCTCCGATGCAGACACTGGGCTTGAGCTACAACATGCGCATCAGCCGTCCGGGTATCACTCTGCTGAATCCTTACGTGAACAGCCAGGATCCTCAGAATATCAGCTACGGTAACAGTAATCTGGATGTAGAGAAGGGACACAACTTCCAGCTGACTTACAGCATGTTCGGCTCCCGTTTCATGATGAACGCAGCGCTGCAGCACAACTTTGTGAACAATGGCATCGAGGCTTACACCTTCTTTAAGGACAATGTGCTGTACACCACTTACGACAACATCGGTAAGAAGAGCAACACCTCATTGAACCTGTTCGTCAACTGGACCGTAACACCAAGTACCCGCCTGACCCTGAACAGTACCACCAGTTATGTGGACATGAAGAGCGAGGGTATGGGATTCCGCAACCACGGCTGGCAGCAGAACATCATGGCTAATGTGCAGCAGACACTTCCTGGCGATTTCAAGCTGAGCCTGATGTACTTTGGCGGCACTCCAACCTACAGCCTGCAGGGTAAGAGCAGCGGTATCAACATCCACAGCGTGGGATTGACCAAGAGCCTGATGAAGGAGCGTCTGAACCTGAGCCTGAATGTCATGAATCCAATCTCAGACAGCATGAAGATGACTTCCCGCACCATGGGCAACGGCTTCAACAGCCTCAGTACCACCAGCGTGAAGATACGCTCAGTAATCTTTACCGTATCACTGAACATCGGTAACCTGAAGCAGAAGACCAAGTACTCTTCCAGCGATTCTCACAACGAGAGTGATGTGAAGAATGCACAGAGCCAGACCATGCAGATGAACTCCATTTTCATGGGCAACTAAAAAGTGTTTTTTGTCCAAAAGGCAAATCTACGGGAAATATAGGACATGAATCTTTGGAAAAAAACATATAATTTTGTACCCGATAAATATTGTAACAAAAATCTGATAATAAATAAGCAATATGAAGAAACTGACAGTTTTGGCTTGTGCTGCGATGCTCAGTATGGGAGCACAGGCACAGGTGAAGTTGACCGAGAACAACATTGATGAGGTGCTGAAGGCACTGACTCTGGAGGAGAAGGCTTCGCTGCTGGTCGGCGGTGGCTGGGGTTCCATGATGGCAGGTCTGGGCGGTGTGCCAACCGGTAGCATGACCAACGAGGTGGATGGTGCAGCCGGCATTACCAATCCTATTCCCCGCCTGGGCATTCCGGGAACCATCGTAGCCGATGGCCCTGCAGGTCTGCGTATCGCTCCTACCCGTAAGGGCGACAGCAACACCTATTATTGTACAGCTTTCCCGGTAGGTACCGTATTGGCTTGTACCTGGGATACTCCAATGGTCGAGAACCTGTTGCAGGCAATGGGCAACGAGGTGCACGAGTATGGTGTGGACGTGCTGCTGGCTCCTGGCCAGAACATTCACCGCAATCCGCTGTGCGGACGTAACTTTGAGTATTTCTCTGAGGATCCTATCCTTTCCGGCAAGATGAGTGCGGCTTACATCCGCGGTATCCAGAGCCAGGGTGTGGGTGTGAGTGCCAAGCACTTTGCCGGCAACGATCAGGAGACCAACCGTATGGAGAATGATTCACGCATCAGTGAGCGTGCGCTGCGTGAGATTTACCTGCGCAACTTTGAGATTGCCGTTAAGGAGGCTCAGCCTTGGACACTGATGTCGTCTTATAATAAGGTGAACGGTGTGTACACCCAGCAGAACCCTGATTTGCTGACCACCATCCTGCGTGACGAGTGGGGCTTCAAGGGCATCGTGATGACCGACTGGGGTGCTAAGGCCGGCACCGTGAATGCCGTTCATGCACAGAACGACCTGATGGAGGCGGGTTCCGATGTGGAGAAGAACCGTATCATCGATGCAGTGAATAACGGTTCTCTGGCTATTGCCGATGTGGATCGTAACGTTAGGAACATGCTGAATTACATCGTGAAAACTCCTCATTTCAAGGGCTATAAGTATAGCAACAAGCCTGATTTGACCGGTCATGCCAAGCAGGTTCGCGAGGCTGGCGCTCAGGGTATGGTGCTGCTGAAGAACAATGCCAGCACCTTGCCAATGAAGGGCATCCAGAATGTGGCTCTGTTCGGTCCTCAGGCCTACAATACCGTATCGGGCGGTACCGGTTCGGGTATGGTGAACAAGAAGTATATGGTTAACATCAGCGATGGTCTGGAGGCTGCCGGCCTGAAGCTGGATGCTGCTGTGGTGAATTTCTACAAGCAGGTAAAGGCTAAGGACGATGCTGAGGCTGCTGTAAGTGCCCGCGCCATGACCGCTGCCGATATGCTGAGCTCTACCATCACCGTTGAGCCGGGTTTGAGCCGTGCTGCCCTGCAGGCAACCGTTGCACGTAACGATGCCGCTATCATCGTCATTGGCCGTAATGCCGGTGAGGGTGACGATCGCCGCTTGGACGATTTCAACCTGAGCGATGCTGAGCGTGCGCTGATAACCAATACCTGTGATGTGTATCACGAGGCAGGCAAGAAGGTGATTGTGGTGATGAACATCGGTGGTGTGATTGAGACTGCTTCCTGGAAATCACAGCCAGACGCTATCCTCTGCGGTTGGGCTGCAGGACAGGAGATGGGTCACAGTGTGGCAGACGTACTGACCGGTAAGGTAAACCCATCCGGCAAGTTGTCCATGACCTTCCCAAACAACTACTTCGATATTCCTTCTTCCAAGAACTTCCCATACCGTGGCTTCGAGTCTAACGCAGGCCTGATTCCTCCTGGCATGGAAGATCTGGCTGTAATCATGGGTTTCTCTGCTCCAAAGACAGGCGTTAAGGATACCGATTATACCAACTATGAGGAGGGTATCTATGTGGGTTACCGTTACTTCAATTCGGCAAACGTAGAGGTTTCATACCCATTCGGTTACGGATTGAGTTACACCACTTTCGAGTACTCTAAGCCAGTGGTTAAGGCTACCAAGGACGGTGGCATATCGGTTCAGGTTACCGTAAAGAACACCGGTAAGGTGGCTGGTAAGGAAGCCGTTCAGGTGTATGTCTCTGCACCAGAGGGCGGTCTGGAGAAAC
>JAZQPA010000220.1:0-24855 GCA_045628125.1 Bacteroidaceae bacterium | reverse complement strand
CAAAAGGCTTCTGTAGTTAAAATACGATATGGATTAGGAGATATACCCAAAGAGGTTTATGATGCGTCCATTGCTCACCTCAATAAACGGAAAGTAGAAATACAGAATGGATTGGATGAAGTGTCAAAGAAGTTATCGAACATGAAGCGTTTCATAGAAGAGTCAATCGTATTAAGTTGTAAATTAGGTGATTTATGGAAAAGTGGAACATTTGAGTCGAGACAAAAACTCCAAACTCTCATGTTTCCAGACGGTGTTTTATATGACAAGGCTTTGGATGGTTATCGAACAGAAAATGTGAATGTGGTATTTGAGATATTCAAAAGATTTACTGATACTTACAAGACAGATAAAGAAAAAGCGACAATGGAAATACTCCAATTGTCGCCTTCTGTCGGATAGAGGCGACTCGAACGCCCGACCCCTACGTCCCGAACGTAGTGCGCTACCAACTGCGCTACTATCCGATTGTTTTGTAATGCAAAGTTACGACTTTTTCCCTAAAAAAAGGGATGTTACCCGAAAGTTTTTCTATCTTTGCAGAAAGTATAATAATCAACATAATAAATAAACCATGAAGAAAACCTTTATTTTTGCAGTCATACTGGCATGCAGCTTTGCTTCGGCTATGGCACAGCAGGCTAAGTATGTTTTTTATTTCATTGGTGATGGCATGGGCCTGAACCAAGTGAATACAACAGAATTCTACCGTGCTAGTGTTAAGGGTAATTTGGGTATTGATCCTATGTGCTTTGCCAGTTTCCCTTACACCACATTCGCTACATCTTATTCTGCCAGCAGTGATGTGACTGATTCTGCTGCCGGTGGTACTGCTCTGGCAACCGGTGTGAAGACCTATAACGGAGCCATCGGTATGGATGCCAATAAGCAGGCAGTAAACAGTATTGCTGTTTGGGCCAAGAACAGTGGAAAGAAGGTTGGTGTTTGCACCACAGTCAGCATTGACCATGCTACTCCTGCAGCATTCTATGCTCATCAGGTGGACCGTAACATGTATCACGAAATTGGTCGTGACTTACCTGTTTCTGGCTTCGATTATTTTGGCGGATCTGATTTCCTGAATCCGGAGAAGGATGGCGTTGAATTACACAAGCTGTGCGAGGATGCCGGCTATACTTGGGCATACGGTTATGAGGAAGGTAAGGCAAAGTGGCAGACTGCTGATAAGTTGATTATGGTCCAGACCAAAGAAGCTGCTAAGAAGAATCCGGCTGAGGTTCCATATGCAATTGACCGCGGTCCTAATGACTTAGCTTTGACACAGATTGTGGAAACCGGTATTAACATGCTGACAAAGAACAATAAGAAGGGTTTCTTCCTGATGGTTGAGGGTGGCTCAATTGACCATGCATGTCACGGTATGGATGCTGCTACTATGATTAAGGAGACCATTGACTTTGATGAGGCTATCAAGGTGGCTTATGAGTTCTACAAGAAGCATCCAAAGGAGACTCTGATTGTGATTACAGCAGATCACGAAACCGGTGGTGTTGTTCCTGGTAACGGACGTTATGAACTGAATCTTCAGGCACTGCAGTATCAGAAATGTAGTGTAGATAAGGTAACTGACCGTTTCAAGGAATTGAAGGAGAATAAAGGTAGAAAGGCTACATGGGACGATGCAAAGGCCATCCTGAGTGATTGTTTCGGCCTGTTTACCAAGGTTCCTGTAGGCTGGCGTGATGAGGTTAGTTTGAGAACCACATTCGAGGATACCTTCTTCCAGGGTGCGACTGAAGCAAACTGGTATGGCAACAATGCCAAGATTGCAGCTGCTGGCCGCGATTTGCTGAGCCGTCTGGCAATGGTATCATGGGCTAGCGGATCTCATTCCGATGGCTATGTGCCTGTCTTTGCTGTTGGCGCAGGTGCAGAGCAGTTCCACGGACGTTTGAACAATATCGATATCCCGATAATTACCGCAAAGATTGCCGGTTATAAGAAGTAATATAAAAAAAGCGTTGGATTTATTCCAACGCTTTTTTTAGTCTTTCCATAAAGTCATCCGCATCAGCCTTGGTGATACACAATGGTGGAAGCAGACGCAACACATTGGTGCCGCTGCAACCGGTAAAGCAATGCAGTTCTTTAACCAGCTTGGTGCGTGGCTCCTTGTAAGGAATGTCCAATTCGATACCAATCATCAGACCAACACCGCGTACATCAACCACATGAGGCAGATTGGCAGCCTTAAGCTGGTCCATCAGATAAGCTCCTACTTCTGCAGCATTCTCCACCAGATGCTCCTCCTCGATGATGTCGAGAACAGCCAGAGCACCGGCACAAGCCAAATGGTTTCCTCCGAAAGTGGTACCTAACTGACCGTAAATTGGAGTGAACTTTGGGCTGATTAAAACACCACCCATAGGGAAGCCGTTAGCGATACCCTTAGCTACGGTAATCATGTCAGGCTTAACGCCCAGGTGCTGGTGAGCAAAGAATTTACCGCTTCGGCCATAACCGCACTGAATCTCGTCACAGATCAGAACGGTATTATATTTGTCACACAGTACACGAATCTCCTGCAGGAACTCGGCAGATACCATGCGGATACCGCCTACACCCTGGATGCACTCCAGAATCACAGCACAAACATCGCCTTTCTCAATCTCTGCCTTCCAGGCCTCAATATCGTTTAATGGCAAATAGGTAACATGACCATTTGCATTGATAGGAGCGATGATCTTTGGGTTTGCGGTAGCTTCCACAGCCAGGGATGTACGGCCATGGAATGCCTTCTCCAAAGAAAGCACTCGTGTGCGTCCATTATAGAAAGAAGCCAGCTTCAGCGCATTCTCGTTGGCTTCTGCACCACTGTTAATCAGAAACAGCTGATAATCGTCATAGCCGCAGACTTTCCCTAAGCGGGCAGCCAGTTGCTGCTGTAGTGGATTAATAACGGAGTTGCTGTAGAATCCCAACTTGTTCAGCTGGTTGGTCATACACTCCACATAATGTGGATGACAATGGCCCACGCTGATTACAGCATGGCCACCGTATAAATCCAAATATTCCTGGCCTTTATCATCCCATACATGACATCCCTTGCCATGATCGATGGCAATGTCGAATAAAGGATAAACGTCAAATAGTTTCATATTTCATCGATAATGACAAACGTGGGAATCAGAAAGCGTTTGCTTTCAGATTCAATCCCATACGCTCATCTAAGTTAAACATCAGATTCATGTTTTGAACGGCCTGTCCCACAGCACCCTTCAGCAGATTGTCAATCATACAAGTGATTACGGCCTTATTGCCAAACTTATCAATATGCACCAGAGCCTTGTTGGTGTTTACTACCTGCTTCAAGTCTAAAGCCTTGTCGATGTAGTGTGTGAAAGCAGCATCCTGATAGAAATCCTTGTACATATTGGCCAGTTGCTCTTGGGTAGGGTTGGAAGGAGTTCCTTCCTCACCGTCAAACTTAACCACTTCGGTACAGAAGATGCCACGGGCAAAATCTCCACGGTAAGGGATGAAATCAATGGTGATGTCATCACCTGCAGGCTGAGCAACCAGCGTGTCGATTACTGCTGGAGCAGATGCAGGACGCAGTTCATTCAGGCTCTGGCAAATCTCATGCAGATGCTGGTGAGTGAATACCTTGTAAACACTCATGTTATTGTTTCGCCATGAGAAATGAGTGGTGGCGCCTGGTTTCTGACCGGCACCGGTACTGCCTGTAATGGCATTCACACTGACATCATGCTTAAGCAGACCAGCCTTTGCCAATGGCAATAATCCCAGCTGGACACAGGTGGCAAAGCAACCTGGATTTGCCAGGTGATTGCACTGCTTAATGGTATCTTTATGCGTTTCAGGAAGACCGTACGCATAATCGTGTGTAGGCGCAGCAATTCTGAAATCCTGTGCCAGGTCGATGATCTTCACGTGCTCAGGGATGGTATGCTCCTTCAGGAATGCTTCACTCTTTCCGTGACCAAAGCAGAAGAATACCACATCCACCTGATCGAATGGCATTTCTGACGAGAAAGTCAGCTCTGTCTCGCCCAGCAGACCTTCATGTACATCATAAACCTTGTTGCCCGCATTGCTTTCGCTGTTGGCAAAAACAATCTCAGCTTCTGGGTGATTAATCAGGAGACGGATAAGCTCTCCTCCCGTATAGCCGGCAGCGCCTAAAATTCCAACTTTTACCATCGGCTTATCTTTCCTCGTCTGGGTGTGCCAAATAGTAAGCGCGCAGTGCGGTAGAAGTAACCTTGATGAAGCCCTTTGCATCATCGCTGCTCCATGCCTTTGCTGTCTCACCGTATTCGCCCAGCTTGTTCTTTACCAAATCATTTGGAGAGTCAACACCAACGGTCTGGAATACCAGTGGACGCAATTCCAGGGTAACCTCACCGGTAACATTGCGCTGGCTGCTAGCCAACATTGCCTCAATATCTGGCATAACTGGCTCCAGATACTGGCTTTCATGCAGGAACATACCGTACCAGTTGCTTACCTGATCCTTCCAATACTGCTGCCACTTGGACAGGGTGTATTTCTCCAGGAAACGGTGTGCGCCGATAATCAGCATAGGAGCTGCTGCCTCGAAACCTACGCGGCCCTTGATACCGATGATGGTATCACCTACGTGACAGTCACGGCCGATACCGTATGCTGCACCAATCTCCTCAACAGCCTGAATAGCCTTAATCTTATCGTCGTAGTGCTGGCCGTTTACACTGCACAGCTCACCTTTCTCAAAACCCAGTTTCAGCAATTCTGGTCCTTCCTTGGTTGGATGCTTCAGGTATGCGCTTTCTGGCAAGCCCTGCTTGCTGTCCAAAATCTCACCACCGCAGATGCTGGTACCCCAGATACCTACGTTGTAGCTGTATTTCAGCTTGGTGAAGTCTGCAAAGTAACCGTTGGCATTCAGGTAATCAACCTCCTCCTTACGGCTCAGGTTGTAGTCGCGGGTCAAGGTAATGATTTCTACACCAGGACACATTACCAGGAAGGTCATGTCGAAACGGATCTGGTCATTGCCGGCACCAGTAGAACCGTGGGCAATGGCAGTTGCGCCAATCTCCTTAGCATAACGTGCAATAGCCAATGCCTGGAAAATACGCTCAGAGCTTACAGAAATAGGGTAGCAGTTGTTACGCAACACATTACCGAACACCATGTATTTCAAGCTCTTCTCGTAATATTCCTGAGTAACATCCAAAGTCACATATTTGGTTGCACCTAATTTATATGCATTTTCCTCGTTGGTCTTCAACTGCTCTGCACTGAAACCGCCAGTGTTGGCACATGCAGCATAAACTTCGTATCCTTTTTCCTTTGCCAGATACATTACAGTATAAGATGTATCCAAACCGCCGCTAAATGCGACAACAACCTTTTTTTTCTCTTCCATTATATATCTTTTTTTTATTTACTATTTACATTACACCTCTTTTTGTCAGCACCTTGATGACATCCTGGAACACCTCGATTGGAGTTGGTTCTCCTTTGTGTTTTTTTGGGTCATACAGCATACCGGTGCAAATACAGAACTTGCGCTCTTTCATCTGAAGGATTGGGAAATTCGTACAACCCTCGCAACCGCGCCAGAATGCCTCATCATCTGTGAGCTGCTGGAATGACACTGGGTAATAACCCAATTGGGTGTTCATCTTCATTACAGCATCACCGCTTGTCAGCGAGAAAATCTTAGCTTCTGGCCAGCGCACGCGTGCCAGCGTAAACGTATAATCCTTGATGCGCTTGGCCAATCCATATCCTTGATAATCGGGGTGAACAATAAGTCCTGAAGTGGTGACATATTCTTTGTTACCCCAGGTCTCAATGTAGCTGAAGCCGGCAAATACATCTCCATGAAGAGCAATAACCGCCTTACTTTCTTTCATCTTGGTGGCTACATATTCATGGGTACGCTCTGCAATACCGGTTCCACGTTTCTTGGCAGCCTCCCTGATGGTATCCAGGATGGTGTCTACATACTTCTCGTGAGAAGCATCAGCTACCAATACTTCAATGTGTGGAATTTCTTCTGTGTTCTTATCCATTTCCTTAATTAATTAACGAATTCCTGGAATAAGTACTTCCAAGCCGTGAATCAGTTGGATTCGGCTTGATTTTTCTTTCATGATAAGCATGATAGTGTCATCTCCGGCTATGGTACCGCATACTTCTTCCAGATTCAATGCGTCGATATCGTAGGCTAAGCTGCTGGCATAGCCTGGACGGGTTTTTATTACAGCAATATTACCTGAAAACACAATGCTCTGGAAACCCACATTGCGAGGTGAATTCTCATCATCTTGCCATGGTGTGTTTACTCTTTTGTATAATGTGTTGTTTGGCAATACATAAACATACTTTCCACCCATGGTTGCAGCTTTGGCAACCTTCAGCTGTTTCAAGTCGCGTGAGAGTGTTGCCTGAGTCAGGTTGAAACCTTCATTTTCCAGCTCAACTCTCAATTCTTCCTGACTGCCGATTTCCTTGGTAGAGATAATCAGTTTGATGGTGTCAAGTCTCTTGTTCTTATTCTTCATACTCTCAGTATTCTTGTTATTTTTTTGGAACTGCAAAATTACACATTATTTCAATTTCTCGAGCCTTTTTGCGACTAAATATTCATGAATAGTGGTATTTTTATGCTTTGTGTGCGTTTTTAATGGGTATAAATGGTAAAATCATAGAAAAAAGCAGTAATTTTGATGCTTGAATAGTATATGTGATGTATAAGAGAGTAATTGTAAAGATAGGAAGTAATGTTTTAACCAAACCCGATGGCACCTTGGATGTCACCCGAATGTCATCTTTGGTGGATCAGGTGGCTGAACTGCGAAAGCAAGGGATAGAGGTGGTTTTGATTTCCTCTGGTGCGGTGGCTAGTGGCCGCAGCGAACTGAAACTATCCTCAAAAATGGATTCAGTAGATCAGCGCCAGTTGTTTTCTGCCATTGGTCAGGTCAAACTTATCAACCGCTATTACGAATTGTTCCGTGAGTACCAGATCACAGTGGGTCAAGTGTTGACCATGAAAGAGAGTTTCGGAACACGACGTCATTATTTGAACCAACGAAACTGTATGGAGGTTATGCTGGCCAATGGGGTGATACCCATTGTGAATGAGAATGACACCGTCTCCGTAACAGAATTGATGTTTACTGATAATGATGAGTTAAGCGGTTTAGTGGCATCTATGCTTAATGCCGATGCACTTATTATATTGAGCAACATTGACGGCATATTCGATGGTTCTCCTCAGGATCCTTCCAGTAAAATTATTCGGGAAGTTGAGCCAGATCAGGATTTATCGGCATATATTCAAACAGAGAAATCCGGTTTTGGTCGTGGAGGCATGATTACCAAGTGCGGAATTGCCAGAAAGGTAGCCGATGAGGGCATTGCCGTTTTCATTGCCAATGGCAAGAGGGACAATATTCTGGTCGATTTGCTGAATCATCCTGAAACTACGCTTTGCACCCGTTTCCTGCCAGGGCGTGATGTGTCGAGCGTGAAGAAATGGATCGCTCATAGCACCGGTTTTGTTAAAGGTAGCATCCAACTCAATCCTAAGGCGGTTTTGGCTGTTTGTGGAAATAAAGCTGTAAGCGTGCTGCCTGTTGGAGTCATTCAAGTGAATGGCGATTTTGAGAAAGATGATATTATTGGTGTTCTGGATGAGCATGGGCTTCAAATAGGAGTGGGAAAATCATCTTATGATAGCATCGAGGCTAGAGCCGTGATGGGGAAGCATGGCCAGCGTGCGTTAATTCATTATGATTATTTGTATTTGGAATGAGAGAACTGTTTGAAAAAGTACAGGCTGCCAGTCGTAATCTCACCATGGTCAGTGATGATTTGATAGGAAAGGTCTTAAATGAGATAGCTGATGAATTGTTGTTGCATCAGAAAGATATCCTGGAGGCCAACCAAAAAGATCTGAGCCGGATGGATGCCGACAATCCATTGTATGACCGATTGAAACTGACAGAAGCGCGAATTGAGGGTATTGCAGCAGACACACGTCATGTAGCTACCCTTCAGTCGCCATTAAATAAGATACTAAAGCACTATACACTGCCCAATGGCTTGGATATGACTCGGGTAAGCGTACCTTTCGGCGTGATTGGCGTAATATACGAAGCCCGTCCCAATGTTACGGTAGATGTAGCTTCACTTTGTTTGAAAAGTGGAAATGCCTGTTTACTGAAGGGGGGTAAGGATGCTGATGACACGAACCGTATCCTAGTTCAGTTGATTCAGGTTGTTTTACGTAGAAATGGCCTGAATCCGGATTCTGTGACGTTGATGCCGGCTACGCATGAGGCAACAGCGGAACTGCTGACTGCTGTAGGCTATGTGGATTTGGTAATTCCTCGAGGAAGTAGCAGATTGATTCAGTTTGTGCGGGATAATGCCAAGGTTCCGGTAATTGAGACCGGCGCCGGTATCTGCCACTGCTATTTTGATGAGTATGGCGATGTGCAAAAGGGAAAAATGATCATCAATAATGCTAAGACTCGAAGAGTCAGTGTTTGTAATGCTTTGGATTGCTTGATTGTTCATGCAGCCCGACAGGCAGACTTACCGATGCTTTGTGCACCTCTTCAGGAGAGTAATGTGCTGATTTATGCAGACGAGCCGTCAATGATGGCACTGTCCGGCAGTTATCCGGCACATCTGCTTAAGGAAGCAACCTCAGAGAGCTTCGGCACTGAGTTCCTGTCCTACACGATGGCTATCAAAACGGTAGCTTCCATGGAGGAGGCACTGGAGCATATCCGCAAAAACAGTTCCAAGCATAGTGAGAGCATTATTACAGAGGATTCTATGTGTGCGGAACAGTTTATACGGAGTGTTGATGCCGCTTGTGTGTATACGAATGCGCCAACTTCGTTTACCGATGGCGCCCAGTTTGGGTTAGGTGCAGAGATTGGTATCAGTACGCAGAAGTTGCATGCCCGTGGCCCCATGGCTTTAGAGGAACTGACCACCTATAAATGGGTGATTCGGGGTGATGGACAGATTAGAAGTTAAATAATTAATATAGAATAGACATGAAGACATTTACCAATGTAATGGACATCGGCGATTTGTCTCAGGCTTTGGCCGAGGCACAGCTGATCAAGAAAGACCGTTATCAGTTTGAACATCTGGGTAAGCATAAGACCTGCCTGCTGATATTCTTCAATAACAGTTTGCGTACCCGTCTGAGCACCCAGAAGGCTGCCCGTAATCTGGGTATGGATGTTATCGTTCTGGATGTTAATCAGGGTGCATGGAAACTGGAGACCGAGCGTGGCGTGATTATGGATGGCGACAAGAGCGAGCATCTGCTGGAGGCTATTCCAGTGATGTCCAACTATTGCGATATCATCGGTGTCCGCAGTTTCGCACGCTTCGAGAGCCGTGAGGATGATTACACCGAGAAGATTCTGAACCAGTTCATCAAGTATAGCGGCAAGCCTGTGTTCTCTATGGAGGCAGCTACCGGTCATCCGCTTCAGGCATTTGCCGACCTGATTACCATTGAGGAGCACAAGCGCACTCAGCGTCCAAAGGTGGTATTGACCTGGGCTCCTCACCCAAAGGCACTGCCTCAGGCTGTTCCTAATTCATTTGCCGATTGGATGAACGAGGCTGATGTGGATTTCGTCATTACTCATCCAGAGGGCTATGAACTGGATCCAAAGTTTGTTCGTGGCGCCAAGGTGGAGTATGACCAGAAGAAGGCTTTTGAAGGTGCCGAGTTTATTTATGCCAAGAACTGGGCTTGTCCGGGTGTAACTAATCCTGCTGATTATGGCAAGGTGCTGAGCAAGGATATGAGTTGGACCGTAGATACCGAGCACATGAGTTGGACCAACAATGCGTTCTTTATGCATTGCCTTCCTGTTCGCCGTAACATGATCGTGACCGACGATGTGATTGAGGCTCCAACCTCACTGGTAATTCCAGAGGCAGCCAACCGCGAGATTTCGGCAACTGTGGTTCTGAAACGATTACTGGAAAGTTTATAATAGATAGAAAAAGGTGCTTCCTGACGAAGCACCTTTTTTATTTTAGAAATGTAATCTCAGGTCCACTCCCAACTGGAACGGTTTGCCGTGCTGCTCAAAACCTCGTCCCATGCTGACAAACGCAAAGGTGTTGTAGCGGGTATTGGTCAGGTTACGTCCCCAGAAGTTCAACTGCACATTTTTACTGTCCAGAGTAATGTTTGCATTCAGCAGGGCATAGAAATCCTGTCTGAAATTATCAGTAAAGTTCAGAGTGTAGATCGTACTATCATATAGGGTATATCCGTTCTGCTCGTTCCAATAGATACGTCCGGCACCTGTCAGATTGGCTCCGAAAGTAAGCGTATGGAAATAGCTGTTGTTTAGGAATACATTGTAATTTGCTCCAACATTCAGCGTATGCATCGGCACGAATGGCACATAGTTGCCGGCATAGTCCAGAACATCTTTTTCTGATGATTTCTTGAATGTGGCATGAGTGTATCCGTAATTCAGGAAAGCATTCAGGTTGCGGTTGAATACGGCACGTCCGCTCAGTTCAAAGCCATAGCTCTGGCTGCGTCCGGCATTGACCATCATGCGTCCCATACCGTAGTTGGTAAACTTGGCCACCTGTTGGTTGCGGGTATCCATCAGGAAGGCGGCCATGTCCACTTGCAAGCGTTTGTTGTTGGTGCTGAGATGTGCACCAATCTCGTAATTCCAGGTATATTCAGGTTTGTATGTCACTACATCGGCCTCGTTCTCTTCCTCCACGATAGGCATCTTGTCCAGATACCCCTTGATCATATTGATGACCTGAGCAGGCATGCCTTTTTTCGCCAGCATATCCAGATAGTCGCCGGTTCCCTGCTTGATGCCAATCATCATGTTGTTGCGCAGTCTGTCCTGCAACAGGTCGGAGAACATCTGTACGTTGTATCCGCCCGAACGGTATCCTTTGGAAACAGATGCATAGATATTGTTGCTACTGTCAATGTCGTACTTCACGGCAAACTTGGGCAAAAGCTGGGTGTAGCTGTTGCTGAGCTTGTTGTGGAATGCCGCCTCAGATACCAGGTCTTTCAGGTCGATAGGCATTCGTGCACTGTTCATCTTGAAGTCATAATTGATCCGCCCGTCTGCATTGTATTCCATGCGGGTATGCTCATAATCCAGTCGCAGGCCGATGGTGGCAGAGAGCTTGTCTGTCAGGTGGAAGGTGGACTGGTGGAAGAGTGCTCCATTAGTCACTGGAGTTCTGAAGATACCACTGTCTACCATCTCCGGATCATTGATGGTTACGCCCATGCTCATTCCGGCAGCACTAAGGTCCGGCATGTAGGAGTTGATAAGTCCCTGCATCCATTTTACACCGTCACCGTGAAAGGTAACAGGACCAATGGTTCTCAAGCCTTGAACAAATCCGCTGGCACCCATGACCCAATCCCAGGTGCGGTTGCCCTTGCTGCGGAAGGTGATTTCCTCATTCAGCGTGTTCAGGTTCTGCTTTTGCTCCAGGGTGAAAATATCGGTCGATATGAAATCCTGATCCAGGAACATCCGGTCGTTCAGATGCTGGTAACCGGTTGTGGCATTCATCACGAACCGTGGAGCCTGATATTCTATATTCACACCTGCATTGAACAGGTTTCTGCGATAGCTGCTCGGACGGTTGTTGCTGATTTCACCCTTTGGGGTGTTGAAACCGTCGTCACCACCTATATAATAATAAGGATAGCCTCCTTCATCAGCGTAGTCATAGCTGACATTAAAATCCACTTTCAGTGCATTGCTGGCCTGCCAGATACCGCGCACACGGGTACCGGCCGACTGCATATTGTCGTTCTTCTTTCCGGTGGTGATATTCTTGAAAAATCCGTCGGAACCCTCGTAATAACCTCCACCACTGAAGGCAAACTTATCACTTACCCGGTGGTAGTGGGTGATGGATGCCGTGCGTCGGTTCTCCTTTGTGGCAAATCCTAACTTCAAGTCGGTACCTTGATAATTGAAAGGGTTGCGGGTGTGAATCTTAATCAGGCCGGCCATGGTATTCCGGCCATACAGGGTGCCTTGAGGGCCGCGAAGAATATCAATACGCTCGATATCGTAGAAGTTGAAATCAAATGCACTCTTGTCAATGTAGGGCACGTTATCCACATACATTCCCACGGCAGGAGTGTTGATGCGCGATCCTACACCACGGATATAGATGGCCGAGGTGAGGTGCGAGCCATAGTCGGGCATGAAGAAATTGGGAGATATGGTACTTGCCCCTTTTAGCGACAGCACACGGTTGGTTTGCATGTCCTGAGCCGAAATCAGTGACACGGCATTGGGCGATTGGCGTAACTTGGTGAATTCTTTTGGTGAGGAAACCACCACTATTTCCTCCAGATCGATAACCTTGATGGAATCTGCTGGCGTCTGAGCCCATGCGGTTGAGGCTGATGCCAGTAGTGCGGTTGTGAACAGTAACTTGTAATATGCCATTTCGTAACTCTATTAAACTTTACGGGTGCAAAGTAACAGCAAAGCTACAAGTCATGCAATCCTAATAAATGAGGATTTTAAAGGTCGCCCACCTGCACGTAACCGTTCAAAAGGGCATAGACCGTCAGGCCGGAAACCGTCCGTATTCCCAATTTGTCCATGATGTTCTTCCGGTGTGAGATAACCGTGGTAAGACCAATGTTCAGTTCTTCTGCAATTTCCTTATTAATGTGTCCTTTGACAATCAGGACCAGGACCTCCATCTCCCGTGTCGACAGGATGGGTTTGGATGGCTCCTGAGGCTTATGCTCTGTGCGGTGTTTGTTCTTGTGCATGGACATGATATCCTTGATCAGGCCCATTTCCGACTGGCAGACATTGAGGGTGAGCGCATTGGAGAGCTGTGGCATGCTGTCTCCGTTGGTCAGGACAATAGGCCTGGGCCGCTGGTCCCTGAAAAAGCAGGCATGCTGGATATACATCTGTGCAGAGACAAACATATGCGCAAAACTGGTTGGGTCTGCTTTCTGCAGATCCTCCATATTCTGGAATGTGCGGACAGAAATGCCGGGCATAATCATCTCCAGCAGGTCGGCCAGGCCGATGCAGGTCAGCACATTGCTGTCAACAATGGCAAATTTAGGTGGCATGTCTGGCATCCGGTTCATTTGACAAATCCGTATGTTTTAAGTCCCTCGTAAGTGGTAATATGCATGTATATGCTGTCCCCGTCTCGCAGTTCCAGGGACTGAAGAGGGCAGGACATGAAGACTTCTTTGGTAAAAGCCTCCGGATCGTTGTTCTGGTTGTGGAATAGCGTCAGGTCAATCCGTTGCTTTCCGTTAGCTGCTGGTTGCAGTTCTGTCTTTACAAAATGCAATTTCTGAGTCTTCTCCTGCTTGGTCATCACTCCCAGATGAAGATTGATATAATTGCCGCTCTTCCAGACACTGGTAATCTTCACGGGGTCAACAAGTATGGAATCATTGAAATGAGCCGGAAGTTCAGGATGAGGTGACTGCAGAATGCTCAGTCCGTAAAGTGTAACAGTCCTCTCATCGTCAATGCTAAACCGGCAGCGCACCCGATAAGTGGAGTCAGGAGTACCATCCTCCAGAAGAGCTTTCTTGGAGAGGGAATATTCCTTACCGTCATCGCTTCGCAGCAGTTTGATGTTCCGGCTATTGTCCGTGTCGATTTCCACCATGTCCGTCAGTAGGTCCGGATAATGGTAGTCTTCGTCCTTACATGCCCAAAGCAGAAGGATAGAGCATATCAGAAGTATGTTACTTGCATGCTTCCTCATAATTGAACACCGGATTGGCATACATGGTTAATATTCGCTCACGTAAGAATTCAACATCCTTGTTTTCTATGTCGATTTTCTGAATGCGGCTCTCCAGATAATCCAGGAAAGTCTGTTTCTCTTTCGCTGTGAATTTCTCTTCATAACCGCCACGTAATAAATGAGCGGCTACATAGTTGCCCGGATATAGCTTATAGCTCTGATGGATGGCCTTGTCCATGCGGCGAGCCACCTCGGTAAAGAACTCAGCCTTAGGAAGGTCGGCCAGCTCATCCAACCACTCGTTGATGCAAGGGGCACACTCGTAGTGCACCTGACCCTTCTGTCCCCAGATACCAATCTTCATGTTGTCCAGGTCATCCTGCTTGCTCTTCTTAAAGCCGGCATTATCACGCTTCTGCTGGAACTCCTTGGCTTTCAGGTAGTCGCAAGGATCGTACTCGTAACTGATGGCCATAGGGATGATGTGCATGTGCTTCAGTCTTTCCAGTGGAGAGCCTTCACCGCCCAGGGTCAGCATTTTCAGCACCGACTCCTGAGTGCGGTCATTGGAATCCTTGGCACGTCCCTCACGCTGGGCAATCCAGATGTTCTCGCGCTTCTCGTTGACGGCAAAGTGCATGTATCGGCTCATCAGCATACTGCTCTGCAGCAGCTCGCGAGGAGAAAGACCACGGCGCACGGTGAATGCCTTGTTCAGTCGCACCAGTTTCTTAATCCATGGATAGATCAGCAGGTTGTCACCAATGGCAATTTCCACGGTGGTAGGGTATCCGCCCTTAAAAAGCTTGACATCCAGAATGGCACTGTCCAATACAATGTCACGGTGATTGCTGATATAGGTGTAACGGCCCTCTTTGTCGGGCAATGGGTGTCCGCCAAAGGTGCATTTCGTGGTGCATTTATGAATCAGGTAGTTCATTGCCGGCAGCATGAAACGCTTTTGGAAATCCAGGGGAGTCTTGACACCTATGCAGGCCAGACGCAAGATGCCGTTGCGGATGCCTTTGGGCAACCAGGGCGCAGCACCTTTTATAATATGTGAAAACTGACGGTCCTCAATCAGTTCCTTCAGTACCTGCTGAACCTCTTCCGGTTCGTAAGGCCGTATCTCGTCAAATTCTGCTGGTGTCTTCATTGCTGTGTCTTATAATTGGTTTTCGATGATTTCGGTAAGCACATCCTTCATCTCCATGCCTGCTGCACGCACCTGCTGAGGAATGAAGCTGGTTGCTGTCATGCCCGGAGTAGTGTTAATCTCCAGCATGTTTATCTTGTCTCCCTCGGTGATGATATAATCCACGCGGATAATACCGTTGCAGCCCAGAATCTGATAGATGGCAGCATTCAGGCGATGCACTCTGTCGGTAATCTCGTCCGACAGGCGGGCAGGAGTGATTTCCTGAACCTCACCGTTGTACTTGGCGTTATAATCGAAGAACTCATTGGCTGGAACAACCTCGGTGATAGGCAGTGCCACCTCGCGCTTGCTGGTCTTGTAATGACCGCAGCTGATTTCGGTACCCTGCATGAATGCCTCGATAATCACCTCGCCGCCAATTTCAGCCATGGCAGCCTCGATGGCTGGCTGAATCTGTTCCGCAGTCTTAACCTTGGTGGTGCCGAAACTGCTGCCACCGGCATTAGGCTTAATGAAACATGGCAATCCTACTCGGCTGATGACCTCCTCGTTGCTGATGGTCTGTCCCTTGCGGATCATGATGGATTCTGCCACACTGACACCCCAGCTCTTCAGATACTGGTTCAGGGTGAACTTGTTGAAGGTCAAAGCCTCAACCAATACACCGCTGGTAGAATAAGGAATCTTCATCAGGTCCAGATAACCCTGCAGCAAACCGTTCTCACCCGGGGTGCCGTGAATGGTAATGTAGCAGTAGTCAGGCTTAACCTTGGTGCTGCCCTCCATGAACGAGAAATCGTTACGGTCCACACTGGTTCTGGTTCCGTCATTCAGGCGGGCCTCCCAAACCGTACCGGTAATTTCAATGACATAAACATTATATTTTTCCTTATCCATAAAGGAATAGATACCTTGTGCAGAACGAAGCGATACATCATGCTCTGATGAGTCACCTCCTGCTATGATTGCGACAGTCTTTTTCATTTGATTTGTAAATTTCCTATATAATTGCGCCACCTTTCCAGCAACAGGGTGAAATCATCCGGAAGCTCGGAGGTGAAAAATAATTGCTTTCCTGTGCGTGGGTGCTCAAATCCTAGCGTCTTGGCGTGCAGGGCCTGACGGGGGCATGCGGCAAAACAGTTCTGCACAAACTGACGGTAGGTGCTGGAAGGTGTTCCTTTCAAAATCTCGTTTCCGCCATAGCGCTCATCGTTAAACAGAACATGACCGATGCTCTTCATGTGTGCGCGGATCTGATGGGTTCGTCCCGTCTCCAACACACATTTTACCAGAGTTACATAACCCAACCGTTCCAAAACGGTATAATGGGTGACAGCACTTTTACCAATGCCGGAATCGGGAGCATAAACCGTCATCTGCATGCGGTCTTTGGGGTGACGGCCTATGTTGCCTACGATTGTCCCGCTGTTCTGCTCCACGTGTCCCCAAACCAGGGCGTTATACTCGCGTTGGGTGGTTTTGTGGAAAAACTGACGGCTCAGGTGAGTCTTGGCATCCGGAGTCTTGGCTACTACCAGAAGGCCGGAAGTGTCTTTGTCTATCCGGTGAACCAGTCCTACCCCCGGATCATTAGGGTCATAAGCCGGGTTATCCCGTAGGTGCCAGGCAATGGCATTGACCAAGGTGCCGGTATAATTACCGCAACCCGGATGCACCACCAGTCCTGCAGGCTTATTGATGACCATCAGGTCTGCATCCTCGTAAACTACATCAATTGGAATATCTTCGGGGTCGATGGTTGTCTCATAGCGCGGACGGTCCATCATTACGGTGATGATATCGCAAGGCTTAACCTTATAACTGCTTTTTACAGGCTTGCCGTTAGCCATGACAAAACCGGCATCGGCAGCCTTCTGGACACGGTTGCGCGAAACACCACCATTTAGTCGGTCCATCAGGTATTTGTCTACACGCATAGGCGCCTGACCTTTATCTACGGTCATGCGGAAATGCTCGTACAGTTGCCCTGTCTCTTCTCCGTCCTCTAACTCGTCATCCTTCCAGTCTTCGGCATCTGCCAAATCCGGGTCTGACCAGTTTTCCACATCAGAACCAATCATCCGATTTCTTTTTGGTTTCGGTGTTCTTCTTTTCCTTGTCCTTCTCTTTCTCCGTTATCTCCTCCAGCTTGGTGTCGTTATCCAGATCGGTAGAGTAGGAGCCGATATCATCCATGGTGAAGTGCATGGTGCTGTCGGTATCGCCCTGCAGGAATCCGTTTCCGATAACCAGTGTCAGGGTGGCATCACTCGGAATGCGGTCACCGGCAAAAATCTTACGTCCGCGATACTTAATGGCATAAACCCAGTCCTTCTCACCGTCAATGGTTTCAACTGGACCTAAGTTCAAACCCATACTTCTCAGTTTCACCATTGCCTGGCGCTTGGAAGAGTTGTCAGCCAGGTCAGGCAGCACCAGGGTAGGACTGCTGGCAGCATTTACTGTCAGGTATACCGTGCGGTTGCGCTTAACCTTCAAACCGGCAATAGGGGTTTGGTCTACAATGCATCCGGCAGGTTGGTCTTTTACATAATCAGAGTCAACAACCAGAACCTCCAGATTCAGATTGTGCAACTTATACTCAGCATCCGAGTATAATAACCCTTTCACATCGGGCACCTCAATGCCCTGGCCGTGTCGGGTATACAGTCTCACACCAATCTGGCAGAATAAAAACAGCGCAATCAGGAAGGATGTCACTCCAAAGAAATGCAGCCAGAACGTATTGGTTTTAACACCGGTTTTTATCTTTTTGAAATCCATATGACTCTATTTTCCAATTCGGTGGTAAAGATACAAAAAACAGCGTAAAAGGCAACGCTTTTACGCTGTTTTTTGTATGAAGTATAATGATTACTTCTTGTTGTTGATTCCGTTGAACTCGTCAGAAACAGTCAGTTTCTTACGGCCCTTAGCACGACGGCTAGCCAAAACTCGGCGACCATTAGCGGTCTGCATTCTCTCACGGAAACCATGCTTGTTCTTTCTTCTTCTGTTAGAAGGCTGGAATGTTCTTTTCATCGTCTTATCTAATTTTTTATGTTTTTATCATCAATTCGGGCTGCAAAAGTAGAACTTTTTTTCATATTCTCCAAATGATAAGTGATTTTTACTCAAAACTTTTTGCAATTTTAAGCGATTTCTTGTAATTTTGCGCCGTTTTTTAAACCGAATAACTCATAATAATAAAATAATAAGGGAAAGATTATGATTAATGCACAAGACATTAAGAACGGAACTTGCATTCGTATGGACAACCAGTTGTACTTCTGCATCGAGTTCCTGCATGTGAAGCCAGGTAAGGGTAATACCTTCATGCGTACCAAGTTGAAGAATGTAGTTGACGGCCGCGTTTTGGAGCGTCGCTTTAACATTGGCGAGAAGCTGGAGGATGTACGTGTAGAGCGCCGCCCATACCAGTACTTGTATCAGGAAGGTGAGGATTATATCTTCATGAACCAGGAGACTTACGAGCAGATTCCTATCGCTCATGACCTGATCAACGGTGTTGATTTCATGAAAGAGGGCGATGTCGTTGAGGTTGTATCTGACGCATCTTCTGAGACAGTTCTTTATGCTGATATGCCAGTTAAGACTGTATTGAAGATTACTTACACCGAGCCAGGACTGAAGGGTGATACCGCAACCAACGCCAGCAAGCCTGCTACTGTTGAGACCGGTGCTACTGTTCGCGTGCCTCTGTTCATCAACGAGGGTGAGTTGATTGAAATCGACACCCGCGATGGTTCATACCAGAACCGTGTAAAGGCTTAATCCACTTTTGTGATTAGCATAATAAGGCTGCCGCCCAAATGGGATGGCAGCCTTTTTTTGCTGAGAATTGTTGTAGATTTGTGGGGTATTTTTCGTAACTTTGCCCCGATATGAAGTATTCTTTGATTATTCCGGTGTACAACCGTCCCGACGAAGTGGACGAGTTGCTCCAGAGCCTTACCACTCAGACCTTTACGGATTTCGAGGTACTGGTGGTGGAGGACGGTTCTGTGAAGCCTTGTGAGGAGGTGGTGCAGAAATACACCGGCAAGATGGAACTCCGCTATCTCAGCAAGAAGAATACCGGACCGGGAATGAGCAGGAATTTTGGTGCAGAGCGTGCCAAAGGTGAATACCTGATTGTCCTGGATTCCGATTGTGTTCTGCCTGCTGGATATCTGGCTGCCGTTGAGGCTGAGTTACAGCGTCAACCAGCAGATGCATTCGGTGGCCCTGACCGTGCTCACGAGTCATTTACGGCCACCCAGAAAGCCATCAACTATTCCATGACCTCTTTCTTCACCACTGGAGGAATCCGTGGCGGAAAGAAGAAAATGGATAAGTTCTATCCGCGCAGTTTCAATATGGGCATCCGCAGGGATGTGTATATGAAGCTCCATGGATTTTCAAAAATGCGCTTTGGAGAGGATATTGATTTCAGTATCCGTATCTTCAAGGCAGGTTACCAATGCCGGCTTTTCCCGGAAGCATGGGTATGGCACAAACGCCGTACCGACCTGACCAAGTTTTTCCGTCAGGTGCACAATTCGGGCATAGCACGCATTCATCTGTACAAGAAGTATCCGGAATCCCTGAAACTGGTACACATGCTGCCTGCAGTCTTCACGGTGGGAAGCATCTTCCTGATTCTTTTTGCGGCAGTATGCCGGGTGATGGGTGTACACGGCTTTGAGATTTGCAACACATTGTGGTGGGTGGCCCTATGGCCGCTGTTCCTCTTTTGTTTGCTGGTGTTTGTGGATGCCTCTTTGCGTAACCGCAGTTTGAAAATCGGTTTTCTGGCCATCGATGCTTCGTTCATCCAGCTGATAGGCTACGGCACAGGTTTTATCCGTGCCTGGTGGGAACGATGCGTGAAGCAAAAGGGGGAGTTTTCAGCTTTCGAGGATACGTTCTATGATTAACGGATTGAGTATAAACCGCTGGGCGGAAGCTGACCGTCCCCGGGAGAAGATGGCGGCTCATGGCGCTTCGGCATTATCTGATGCAGAGTTGCTGGCCATTCTGATAGGCTCCGGTAATGCGAGTGAGAGTGCTGTTGACCTGATGCGCAGAGTGTTGTCGGGCTGTGGCAACAACCTGAATGCTCTGGGCAAGATGAGTTTGGATGAGCTTTGTGCCTATAAGGGTATAGGCATGGCCAAGGCCATTACGATACTGGCCGCTTGCGAACTGGGCAAACGGCGCGGACTGACCGATTTGCAGGATCGCTTGCGTCTGGAGACCTCGCAGGACATCTATGCCTACATGCATCCTCGCATGCAGGATTTGCAGGGCGAGGAATGCTGGGTGATTCTGCTGAATGCCAACCTGAGGGTTATTGATGCCCAATGTGTGAGCCGTGGCGGCCTGAGCAGCACGCTGGTGGATGTCAGGGTGGTGCTGCGTGAAGCCATAGTGAAACGTGCCTCCATGCTGGTGCTTTGCCACAACCATCCGTCAGGAAGTGTCCGTCCCAGCCGGGAGGACGATATGCTGACCAGCCGGATGCAGAAGGCCTGCCAGACGGTAAACATCCCCATGCTGGATCATGTAATTGTGGCCGATGGAGGATATTTCAGCTACAATGACGAAGGAAGACTATAACATAAGAAGTAAATAAAATACATTGAGTATATGACTAAGTTAGAAATAGAGGAGCGTATCATCGAGGTCATTAAGACGGTCTATGATCCGGAGATTCCTGTGAACATCTACGATTTGGGTCTGATTTACCGCATTGATGTGGATGATGAGGGTAAGGTGGAGATTGACATGACGCTGACTGCTCCCAACTGTCCTGCAGCCGATTTCATCATGGAGGATGTGCGCATGAAGGTGGCCAATGTCACCGGAGTGACCGAGGCTCAGGTGAATCTGGTGTTTGAACCGGAGTGGGACAAAGAGATGATGACCGAAGAGGCAAAAATGGAATTAGGCTTCATGTAATATGAGAAAGAATGTGTATTTCCTTTCCGATGCTCATTTAGGCTCACGGGCCATAGAGCATAGCCGTACCCAAGAGCGGCGGTTGGTGAATTTCCTGGATAGCATCAAGGATAAAGCCTCTGCTGTGTATCTGTTGGGCGACATGTTCGACTTCTGGTTTGAATATAAGCTGGTGGTGCCTAAGGGCTATACCCGTTTCCTGGGCAAGTTGAGCGAACTGACCGACCGTGGAGTGGAGGTGCACTATTTTACCGGTAATCATGACATCTGGTGCGGTGACTATCTGGAGAAGGAGTGCGGAGTGATTCTGCACCGTGAGCCGGTCACTACCGAGATATATGATAAGGTTTTCTATCTGGCCCATGGCGATGGTCTGGGCGATCCGGACAAGAAGTTCAAGTTCCTGCGTGCATTGTTCCATAACAAGGTGTGCCAGGCCTTGTTCCGCATGGTTCATCCCCGATGGGGTGTTGATTTCGGATTGGCATGGGCCAAGCACAGCCGTC
This sequence comes from Bacteroidaceae bacterium, assembly GCA_045628125.1. GTDB lineage: Bacteria > Bacteroidota > Bacteroidia > Bacteroidales > Bacteroidaceae > Minthousia. The sequence goes on along the minus strand of JAZQPA010000220.1, from coordinate 3,444 downwards.
TGAAGAGAGAAGGCGGCAGGGAACCGGATTACATGGGTGAGGACAAGGAGCATCTGGTCATCTACGCCAAGGACTATCTCAAGTCACATCCCGATATCAACTTCTTTATCTTTGGCCACCGCCACATCGAGTTGGATTTGTATTTGAACCGTTATAGCCGTGTGATGATACTTGGCGATTGGATCAACTGTTTCTCCTATGCGGTGTATGACGGTGAACACATGTTCCTGGAAGATTTTGTGGAAGGCGAATCGATGCCATAAAAAAAGCGACTCATTCGAGCCGCTTTTTTTGTTGCTTATTACTTGAACAGCTTTGGAGCAAAGTCTGCCAGATAAGTACGCCAGTTGCGCCAGATGTGACCACCGTCGGTCTCCAGGTAAACGTAAGGATAACCCAGTGAATCCAGTTTCTGACGGTATTCCGTGTTAGACTTATACAGGAAATCGGTGTTACCGATAGCAATGTAATACAATGCAGGGCGGTTCTTGGCATTGAACTGCACATCCAGCTTCTCGTCCGCATTCTGGTAAACAGGGCTCACCTTTGGATCGGTTACGCCCAGGGCAGCACTGAACAGACCCACATAGTTGAACATGGTAGGATACTCACGGCTGATGTTACAGCTGTGGAAACCACCCATGGACAGACCAGCAATGGCACGATGCTTCTTGTCAGCCAGTGTGCGGAAATTCTTGTCGATATAGTTCACGATCTCAGGGAAAGCAGCCTCAAAACTGCCCTCCATGGTCTTTGGCAGCCCCATGGTTGGAACGGTAAAGCCCTCAGAACCCTCGCCCGGAGCAGCCTCCATGGCCAGGTTGCCGTTAGTCATAACCACAATCATAGGCTCAGCCTTACCCTGAGCAATCAGGTTGTCCAGAATCTGGGTAGCGCGGCCCTGGGTGTACCAAGCCTCCTCATCACCACCGATACCGTGCAGCAGATAGAATACAGGATATTTCTTCTTGCCAGCCTCATAACCGGCAGGAGTATAAACGGTCAGACGGCGGTCCTTGTTCTCCGCATCACTGTGGTACCATACCTTGTGTACGCTGCCGTGAGGAACAGCCTGAACCTTGTAAAGGTCGATTTTCTCATTACCGCCTACCAGCAGCAGGTTGGTTACGGTCGAAACGTCACGGTTCACATAAACATTGGCAGGGTCGGTAGTGGTGACACCATCTACCACAAAGCTATAGGTATACATCTCAGGAGCCACAGGAGTAGGAGTGGTATACTCCCAAACACCGTCCTTCTCCACCAGTTCGCCACGTCCTGGCACATCCACCTCAAATCCGTTAGGCATCTTCACCTTCTGGGTAGGAAGAAAATCGCCGGTTACCTGTACGCTCATCGCCTTAGGAGCACGATAGCGGAAAGTAACAGTCTTGTCTGGATTAATCTCCGGAGACTTGAATTGAGCACCGCCGCCCAAAGCCTGCTGTGCATGGCCGCTGATGCAGAATATTGCACTGGCAGCCAAAAGGAAAAGTTTTTTCATTGTATAAAAATTTGAATAGAGTTAGCTATTAATTATGCAAAAATACGAAAAATAAGGAATAAATAAACTATCTTTGTCCAAAAATAAATTTAAACCTATGAAAACAAAAAGATTATTTGCCGCACTGGCATTCAGCCTGGCCCTGCTGCCAGTAGCTGCCCAGCAGAATGTGGGATTCCGTGCCGCCAGAGTTCAGTCACCTGTAGTAAATGCCGATAACACGGTTACTTTCCGTATCAGTGCCCCTAAGGCCCGTACCGTTATGGTGATGGGCGATTGGGAAAACGAGCCTCGTGCCTCTTTGAAAGAAGGTCAGGATGGTGTTTGGGAATACACCACCCCAAAGCCTCTGCCCAGTGAGATGTACACCTATCGTTTTATGGTGGACAATGTGATGATGCTTGATCCTGTCAATGCATTTACCCGTCGCGATGTGGGCAATGTGTTCAGCACCTTCTATGTAGGTGGTGGTAACGGTGATTATTATAAGGTGCGCGATGTGCCACACGGCAATGTTACCCAAACCTATTATCATTCCGATGCAGTAGGGCAGGACCGCCGCATGACCGTTTATACCCCAGCATGCTACAATAAGAATGATGGCAAGAAATACCCTGTCTTGTACTTGCTGCACGGTAGCGGTGGCGATGAGACCGCTTGGCCGGAATTAGGATTAGTGGCTCACGTCATGGACAACCTGTTGGCTGAGGGTAAGATTGAGCCCATGATTGTGGTGATGCCAAACGGTAATATCGTCAAGACAGCAGCTCCAGGCGAGACCAGTGAGAATCACGACTACAAGCCGATGATGAGCAACCAGATTGAGGGCAACTATAAGAATGGTATCTACGAGACAGCCTTTCCAGAGATTATCTCATTTGTGGAGAAGAACTACCGTGTGAAGGCCGACAAGAACAGCCGTGCCATTGCCGGTTTGTCTATGGGCGGTTTCCACACCTTGTTTACCTCATTGAATTATCCGGAGAAGTTTGGCTACATCGGTTTGTTCAGCGCCGGTTTGAACCTGACAGGTTTGGACATGACCCTTCCTGCCTATAATGACATTGACGGCAAGTTGGCCAACCTGAAGAAAAAAGGCTATAAGCTGTTCTGGGTGGCTTGCGGTAATGCAGATGGATTGTTCCAGGCCAACAAGGATCTGTGCAAGCGTATGGATAATCAGGACATGAAGTATGAGTTTGTTGAGACCAGCCGCGGCCATATCTGGGCCAACTGGCGTCAGTATCTGCTGACATTCTCTCAGCGGTTATTCAAGTAAATGGAACCATAAAAATAGCGGAGCCGATAAGACTCCGCTTTTTTTGTGTATCATTATTTGATTTCCTTCCAGAACCGGTCCCATCTCAGTTTGCCCGTATAGGGATTCACCGATTTCCATATTCTCACGGCCTTTCCGGCAATAAAAGGCTCAGGAACCAGTCCCCAATAGCGGGAGTCATGCGATGCCTCCATGTTATCTCCTCCGGCAAAATAGTAGTTCTCCTGAAACTGGTAGTACCGGATAAGACTGTCATTCAGGTACACGTCATTCCCCTCTCTTGTCACTCTCTTCTTCTGCTCCCAGGCTATCATGCTGTGATAGAGTTTCCACTGCGTACTGTCCATACTGACAACCTGTCCTTTCGAAGGAACAGGTAAAGGGCCAAAATCAATAATGGTCCATCCCAAAACGGAATCATGAGGGAATGTCTCCATCAGGCTCTTATCAAGCATGCCTGCACTTACCCTTCCCAGTCTTTTCTGGGAGCGGACATTTCCCAAAGGCTCATTCACTCCCCTGACCTGATAATGTCCGTTCCTGATTTCCAGCGTATCGCCAGGAACAGCTATGCAGCGCTTCACATAATACAGCAGAGGATTGATATAAAGTGAATCCGTATTGTCAGGGTAGGGGGCATTGAACACCATGATGTCATTCC
>JAZQPA010000219.1:0-21121 GCA_045628125.1 Bacteroidaceae bacterium | reverse complement strand
GAGGCTCTCGCTCTCGAAGAACTTCTCCATGAGGGTCTCATCATGCTCTGCTGCAGCCTCTACCAAGGCCTTGTGCATCTCCTGAGCCTTCTCCATCTGGTCCTCGGGTATCTCCTCGATGATGGGAGCACCGCCTTCGGGCTTCCAGCTGTACTTCTTCATGAGCAGCACGTCGATCAAGCTGTTGAAGTTGGGACCGGTCTCGATGGGATACTGGATGGGCACTACCTTCGATCCGTAGATAGAAGTGAGCTGCTCCAGGATATTGTCATAGTCACAGTTCTCATTGTCGAGTTGGTTCACCAGGAAGATGACGGGCTTGCCGAGCTTCTCTGTGATACGGAAGTGGTTCTGAGTACCTACCTCCACACCATACTGTCCGTTGAGCAGCAGCACAGCAGTGTCGGTCACGTTCAGCGCGGTGATGTAGCTACCTGCGAAGTCGTCAGCGCCTGGACAGTCGATGATGTTCAGCTTCTTGCCGTTCCACTCCACATGAAATACGGTGCTGAATACAGAGTAGCCATATTCCTGCTCCACGGGGAAGTAGTCGCTCACCGTGTTTTGCTGAGTGATGCGTCCACGACGCTTGATGATACCTGCTTCGTAGAGCAGAGACTCGGTCAGGGTTGTCTTACCTGCACCGTCATTACCCAGCAGGGCAATGTTCTTAATTTCGTTTGTCTGGTATACTTTCATATATACGATTTATTAGGTTTTACAATTTCGAAGCGCAATTTAGCGCGTTTTTTTGAGAATACCAAATAATCCGGGGCATTTATATATATTTTTCAACTTTTAGTTTTCGCTATTAACTTTTGATTTTTTGTTAAAATTAGAAAAAATCCGGAATTATGAATGATGTGCTATTTCCTTTTATAATTAGTCTACTTATCTTTGCTGCATGAAAAAGACAATGGTTATTATTCTGGGTGTAATCATGGCTTTCTCTTTCGTCAGCCTCCTGTATCTTCAGGTGATGTATCTGGAAGAGATGGTCACCATGCGCAAGGAGCAGTTCAGTGAATCTGTTCAGCGTGTGCTGAATGTGGCTGCGAGAAACCTGGAGTTGAACGAGACTCAGCGTTATCTGGAGCGTGATGTGGCTGCAACCAAACGCCATTCGCAAGAGGACTCTATTCAGATCCATAAGGATAATGCATCGGATATCATTCAGCATACCCATCAACAGACTGTAACGGCCAAGGATGGCACCATATATAATACGTTTGAGCTGAAGACTATCACTATCCGCCCTTCAGATTCTAAAGGCATGATGATGAAAGGACGTGAAAAGAATAACAGTATCTCTGAGGCATCACAGTCTTTGCAGGAAATCGTAAAGAACCGTTATGTATACCAGAAGGCATTGCTGGATGAGGTGGTATATAATATATTGTATACCGCAAGTGATAAGCCACTGGCAGAACGAATCAACTTCAAACTGCTGGATCAGGACTTGAAATCCGAGTTGACAAATAACGGTATCGATATGCCATATCACTTCAGGGTGACCAATGCAAATGGCGAGGAAGTGTACCGCTGCCCGGATTATGATGCAGAAGGTGAGGAGGTGACTTTCACTCAGATATTGTTCCGAAATGACCCTTCATCCAAAATGGGTGTTCTTAAGGTACATTTCCCAACGATGAGTAATTACATCTACTCTTCAGTGAGATTTGTGATACCGGCCTTGATTTTTACTGTCGTACTGCTGGTTACTTTCCTGTTTACGGTTTGGTTGCTGGTAAGACAGAAGAATCTGTCAGACATGAAGAACGACTTCATTCATAATATGACGCACGAGTTCAAGACTCCTATTTCATCTATCTCGCTGGCAGCACAGATGCTTCAGGATGAAACTATTGCAAAGTCGCCAGTGATGTTCAATAAGATATCGAAGGTGATTATGGATGAAAGCAAGCGACTTCGTTTCCAGGTGGAAAAGGTTCTTCAAATGTCGTTGTTTGAAAAGGGAGGAGCTCAGCTTAAATTGGTTGAAACTGATGCCAATGCATTGATAGATAGTGTGGTAAGCACATTCAACCTGAAGGTGGAACAGTATGGCGGTAAAATTGTAACCAATCTGGATGCGGAGGATCCGATTGTTTATGCCGATGAGATGCATTTCACGAATGTGATATTCAATCTTATGGACAATGCGGTGAAGTACCGTAGAGAGGACACGGAATTACAACTGACGGTAACCACTTGGAACGATGAAGATTGTAACAATCTGAATATTAGCATTGCCGACAACGGTATTGGAATAAAGAAAGAGGATGTAAAACGAATCTTTGAGAAATTCTACCGGGTTAGAAATGGCAATCGCCATGATGTGAAAGGCTTTGGCCTGGGTCTGGCTTATGTGAAGAAAATCATCACAGACCACAAAGGACAAATCAGGGCTGAAAGTGAGTATGGAAAAGGAACAAAATTTATAATAACAATACCAACCATAAAAAATTGACAACTATGGAAGAAAAAATGCGTATTCTGTTGTGCGAGGATGATGAGAATCTTGGCATGTTGTTGAGAGAGTATCTCCAGGCTAAGGGTTATGCTGCAGAGTTGTGCCCAGACGGAGAGGCTGGTTATAAGGCTTTCCTGAAAAATCGTTTTGATCTGTGTGTCTTGGATATTAATATGCCTAAAAAGGATGGTTTGACTTTGGCTACAGATATCCGTCAGGTAAATAGCGATATGCCTATCATGTTCTTGACCGCAAAGACATTGAAAGAGGATATCCTGGAAGGTTTCAAGCGTGGTGCTGATGACTATATCACAAAGCCTTTCTCAATGGAAGAGATGGTGTTCCGTATTGAGGCTATTTTGCGTCGTGTTCGCGGAAAGAAGACAAAGGACAGCAGCATTTACCATATCGGTAAGTTTGTGTTCGACACTCAGAAGCAAATCCTGGAGTTTGGCGAGGAGCAGACAAAACTGACAACTAAGGAAAGTGAATTACTGGGCTTGCTTTGTGCTCATGCAAATGAAATCCTTCAGCGCGATTTTGCTTTGAAGACCATCTGGATTGATGACAATTATTTCAATGCCAGAAGTATGGATGTTTATATCACCAAGTTGCGTAAGCATCTGAAGGCTGATCCAGATATTGAAATCATCAATATCCATGGAAAAGGTTATAAGCTGATTGCTCCAGAGCCAGCCAACGTATAAATGAAAATAAAGGTCCGAATGAGAATTCGGACCTTTATTTTTTTACTGAAAAGATTTTAGAAATTATTCAGTATACTTCTTATTCAAGATGATGTGCATAACCAAACCCAAAACGAATGCACCTGCTGCACCGAAAGTGATACCATTGTTGGTAGAATTATCAGTAAAATAGCATGCAATCAATGTGATAGCACTCAAAATGATAAGGATAACGCCTAAGTGTTTCATAAAGTCTTATATTTATTTTGTTTTTAATATTTCGCAATTAATTCCCGTAAACTTAGAAATCAGTTACAAATTAAGCCATAATTCTTGAAATGGAGAAACATTTTGCCGAAAAAATGATTTTTTTGATGAAAAATTATCGTGAACTATTGATAAACACCTTTCTCAACACTTCCTGGCAAATCCGGATTTCTTCTGGTGTTAATCCTTTCAGTGATTCTTTTAGCGTGCGGTTTGCCACATAATTGGCTTTTTCTTCCATTTCCCGTCCTGCAATGGTCAGCTTGATTTTTCTTTCTCTCTTGTCTTCCTTATTAATGTTCCGTGTTACCAGGCCCTGTTGCTCTAAGGAATCAATTAGTCGTGTCATGTTGGGCTTGTCATAGGTGGTCTGATCGCATAACGCCTGTTGCGTGACTCCGTCTTTGCGATATAGATTCTGTAAAACAGCCCATTTGTCCGCATTGATATGTAGACCGCTGGACTTGAAATTCTGGTTCAGTCTTCTGCACAGCGCACTTGAAACCTTACCGTTCAGTAAGGCGAAAATCAGTCCGGTGTCAAAAAAAGAATCGTTTGTAGCCATCGTGTTGGGATATTATTACTGCAAAAGTATAATGAATTCTTCAATTTTTGAAAAAACTCAGTCGATAATTTCTCTAATTCAATAAAAAATAGTACTTTTGCACCGCATTTTGCAAAAAGTTTATAATTTAATTTATTTAAAGTAGTATGAATCAATACGAAACCGTTTTCATTTTGACTCCCGTTTTGTCTGATGAACAGATGAAGGAAGCGGTAGGTAAATTCAAGTCAATCCTGACCGACAACGGTGCAGAGATCCTGAATGAGGAGAACTGGGGCTTGAAGAAATTGGCTTATCCTATTGAAAAGAAGTCAACTGGTTTCTACCAGCTGATCGAGTTCAAGGCCGAACCTACATTGATTGACAAGTTGGAAGTTAACTTCCGCCGTGATGAGCGTATTCTTCGCTATCTGACCGTTAAGATGGAGAAGTATGCTGCTCAGTATGCTGAAAAGCGTAGAAACAATAAAAAGAAGGAGGATTAATTATGGCAGCACAGCAATCAGAAATCAGATATTTGACTCCACCTAGTGTTGACGTTAAGAAGAAGAAGTATTGCCGTTTCAAGAAGAGCGGTATTAAGTACATCGACTATAAAGATCCTGAGTTCTTGAAGAAGTTCTTGAACGAGCAGGGTAAGATTCTGCCTCGCCGTATCACCGGTACTTCTTTGAAGTATCAGCGTCGTGTAGCTCAGGCTGTGAAGAGAGCTCGTCACTTGGCTCTGCTTCCATTCGTAACTGATATGATGAAATAATTAAGAGGAGGTAAATAGCATGGAGATTATTTTGAAGAAGGATGTTATCGGCTTAGGTTTTGCTGATGATATCGTAACCGTAAAGAACGGTTATGGTCGTAACTATTTAATTCCTCAGGGTTTTGCAGTAATCGCTTCTCCTGCAGCTAAGAAGATGTTGGCTGAGGATTTGAAGCAGCGTGCTCACAAGTTGGCTAAGATCAAGGCTGACGCTGAGGCATTGGCAGAGAAAATCAATGCAGTATCACTGACTTGCCCAGTTAAGGTAAGTGCAGCAGGTGCTGTTTATGGTTCTGTTACCAACATTCAGATTGCTGAAGGTTTGGCACAGCAGGGTATCGAGATTGACCGTAAGATTATCGTTATGAAGGACGTTAAGGCTTTGGGTGAGTTCGAGGCTGCTGTTAAGTTGCATCGCGAGGTTACAGCTACTGTTAAGTTCGCTGTTGTACCAGAGGGTGCAGAGGCATAATTAGAATTAATATTTGCTTCATAAATAAAGCGGGGTTCTTTTTGAATCCCGCTTTTTATTTTATTTGTTTGCCTTGTGAAGTTTGTCAAATGTGCAGTTCCTTTTTACATAATACTCCCACAATAAGAAACGTGGCGAACGTTCAGGTATCACTGATATGGTACATTGATTAAGGTTGTTTTCCCTATCGGAGGTGAAACATGCTTTCATTTCATTGAAATCCTTGCGGGCTTTCCGGACAGCATTTGCATTTCTCCAATCAAATTTTACCACAAATTGCAGCCAAGCCAGAAAGTCCAGGTACTTACGTACTTGCATTACTTGATGAATCTCATCCGATGGCAAGTTCTTGTATAGCATCAGGAGGTTGTTTCTGAAATTTAAATAGGTTTTTTGAGGATTTTCTTTTTTCAAAGTCCCACCCCCAACATGAAAGACCCGACTTTGAGGTATGCAGACGATGTTTCTTCCGCGACTTTTTAGTCTCCAACATAAATCAATCTCTTCCATGTGGGCAAAGAAACGTTCGTCAAGACCTCCAGCTTCGATATAATCTGTTTTTCTTATCATGAGTGCAGCACCTGTAGCCCAAAAAACCGGGCAGGAGCTATCGTATTGCCCGTTATCTTTTTCCAATGTGCTCAAGATTCGTCCACGACAATAGGGATAGCCATATTTATCAATAAAACCACCACAAGCCCCTGCATATTCAAAATCTGTTTTGTTGTGGTAGGAGAGTATCTTTGGCTGGCATGCGGCAATTTCCGGGTGGCTATCCATGTAATCCTCCAATGGGACAAGCCAGTCTTCTGTAACTTCGACGTCGCTATTCAATAAAACAATGTATTCAGCATCGATTTGCTGGATGGCTTTATTATATCCACCGGCGAACCCATAATTCTGATCTAATACAATAGTGCTGACAATGGGAAATTCGTACTTTAGTACATCTAATGAATTATCTGTAGAGGCATTATCTACTACAATTACAGACTCAAATCCGGAATATTGAAGTACTCCAGGTAAGAATTGTCGGAGCATTTTAGCTCCATTATAATTGAGTATGACTACGGCCGTTTTCTGCATTCTATTATTGTATCAAAGTAGCAGTTAATGCTGTTTTGTCCTTGTTGAATTCTCCCAATTTGACTTTTACTATCGTGTTGTCTTCCAATCCAGATTTATCTGCCATTTCAATGCGGATGTAATTTTCTGTAAAGCCATGGAATGGCATGCCAGATTTTGGCTTTTCTAATAGAACATCCATTTCCATTCCGATATGTTTGGCATAGAATGCATGTGTGTGCAGGTCGCTCCATTCCAGAAGACGCTGGCTTCGCTGATGTTTTTCCTGCGGGCTGACTACATGATCAATTTGCAAGGCTTTAGTGCCTGGACGTTCCGAATAACTGAAGACATGTAGTTGGGTAAGGTCAAGACTATCAATAAACTGGTAACTGTCCTCAAAGAAAGCTTCTGTTTCTCCACGCGTGCCGACAATTACATCTACTCCAATAAAAGCATTTGGCATCTTTTCCTTGATGCGATGAATTTTCTCTGCAAATAAAGCACGGTTATAATGACGATGCATCAACTTTAAAACATCATCGCTTCCACTCTGAAGAGGAATATGGAAATGAGGCATAAAGGCACGGCTTTGGGCACAGAAATCAATGATTTCATCTGTCAGCAAATCCGGTTCAATGGAAGATATTCTGTATCTTTCAATGCCCTTAACCTCATCAAGTGCCTTTATGAGATCCAGAAAACTCTCATGGGTTGTGTGTCCAAAGTCGCCAATGTTTACACCTGTAATGACGATTTCCTTTCCTCCTTCTTTTGCCGCATTTTCGGCTTGTTTTACAAGTGACTCAATCGAACCGTTTCTGCTTCTTCCACGTGCGATAGGAATGGTGCAATAAGTGCAATAATAGTTACAGCCATCCTGTACTTTCAGAAAATATCGGGTTCGGTCTCCCCGGCTACAAGAAGGTGCAAAACTGCGGATATCTTTTGTGGGTACTGTAAATGAAAGACCGGATTCATTCTTCTCCAGACTACCTAAATATGAAAGAATGTTACCTTTTTGCTCTGCGCCGATAACAACGTCTACACCAGGAATGTTAGCTACTTGTTCGGGTTTCAGCTGTGCATAGCAACCTGTGACTATAACAAATGCCCCAGGGTGATTTTTAACCAAACGGTGGATAGCTTGTCTGCATTTCTTGTCTGCAACTTCTGTGACAGAACATGTGTTTACTACACAAATGTCTGCTTTTTCTCCCTTGCGGGCGGTGCGGATACCCGCCTCCTGAAAAATACGTCCGATGGTGCTGGTCTCAGAGAAGTTCAGCTTGCAGCCTAAAGTGTAATATACAGCTGTTTTATCTTGAAAAATGGTTGTATCTGTCATTGTCTTTATATTATCGTGCAAAGATAGTGAAAACTGCTTAATCCATGCCTTTTTTATCTGTGTTATTTTGGGATATGTGTTTCCTGTTGTATACGTTGTTCCTTCACAAATGGTATGAATTTATCGATTCTGTGTATTTGTTGTGGTCTTGTGTGCCTACACAATTAAAAATTAACATTATGTAAACGGTTGAAAATCATCATAATGAAAAATGTTACATAAAAATGATTAAAAAAAGAACCCAAAAAACATACGGCGAATGGAAAAACTGCGTAACTTTGCATCGTTTTAATTAAGGGAAAGATTGTTTTACTATTTAAAAAGCAAGAAAAATGAAAAAGTTGGTATTTATGTTCGTAGCAATGGCTGCAGTATCTTTCGCAGCATGTGGTTCTTCTAACGCAAACGCTGAGGCTCCAGCTGAGGAGGTTGCAGAGGAGGCTGTTGAGGCTGTTGAGGAGGTTGCTGCTCCAGCAGAGGAGGAGGCTCCTGCTGATTCTACTGCAGACGCAACTGAGGCTGCTGCTGAGTAATCACTTGTTTACGGATAACAGAGAGAATTGAAACCTGCCTATTTGGGCAGGTTTTTTTTATGTTTGCTAATACGTAATATACGGTTTGATTTGCATGATGGCTTCTTCAGTAAAACCATCTATTAATGATAGTTGTTGAATGTCATTAATCTTTCCGTACTTTCTCCGGTAATCCATAATGGCTTTTGCTTGATTGAAATGTATATATGGATGGTTCCTTAGCTGATTAAGAGTGGATTGGTTAATATTTATCTTTCGGAAAGGTCCGTTTATAACCGTTACAAAATCCAGGACGGAAGATGGAATTCCATTAATCTCCAGTAATTGTTCCTTGGCATAGAATCCACCCAATTTCTGCCTATAGTTTACTATGGATTTTGAAAGCACTTTGCCTATTCCTGGTATTCGTTGGAGCTGTAGAGTGTCAGAAAGGTTCAGTTCTATCGTTTCGCCTGGTATTAATTTTATGGTTTTCAATGCTTTTAATGAATCCAGTTTGTGAATCCGTTCTGCCATCTTCTCCTCTTTCTCCTTCAGCCGGTTGGCTTTAAGTATAGCGAAGCTATCCATCATTGCCTGATAGGCCATTTCTCGGGCCAGTTTTTTCTGCTCTCTTTGTTTTTTCAGCAGAGCATAACTGTCTCTGACCGCCTGGTATCTGGCAGCCCTACGTGCTGAATCTATCTTGTGCTGTAAGGCCAATGAGTCGCGATTGAACTTTTGATATGTCTTATGCGGTTCTTTTGGCTCGCGGAATTCGATAATGATGGTTGAGAGTGCCATCACCCCGATCAGGACCAGAATAGCTCTTCTGTCGGATCGGGAAAACTGTCTTCTTGTCAATCCAAATAGGCTGTCAATCCAATTTCTTTTCCTTTTTCAAGCATCAGTTTATAAGCGGCATCGTGTTCGTTCGGGATTTTCCCATCCAGAATAGCGTCTTTGATGCAATCTTTAATCTGTTTGATTTTTGGACCAGGCTCCAAATGGAAAACCTGCATGATCTCTGTTCCGTCAACGGGTGGTTGAAAGTTGCGGATACGGTCCTTTTCCTCCAAATCGACCAACTTTTTCCGAACCAGTTTAAAGTTATCCAAAAAACGTTGTTTCTTCACTTCATTTTTGGATGTGATATCGGCTTCACAAAGAGTCATCAGGTCATCTATATCGTCACCTGCCTCGAACAAAAGTCGTCTTACTGCCGAGTCTGTCACCACATCGTCAGCAATGACAATAGGGCGCATATGTAAGGATACCAGTTTCTGGACATACTTCATCTTGTCGTTCAATGGAAGTTTCATCCTCTTAAAGATTTCTGGCACCATTTTCTCGCCAATAGTGTTGTGGTTGTGAAAGGTCCATCCGGCATGGTTTTCCCAACGCTTACTCTTTGGCTTTCCGATATCATGGAGTAATGCCGCCCATCTTAGCCATAATTTATGTTCGTTGTCTTCCGAATCTTTTGTAGCTTTAGCTACGTTTTCAAGCACTTCCAATGTATGGAAGAAATTATCCTTGTGGGCGCGACCATTCATCTTCTCCACGCCATAGAGAGCATGTAATTCGGGAAGAACTAATTGAAGTAATCCTGTCGTGAACAGCAATTCAAATCCCATTGACGGATTGTCAGAAAGCATTATTTTGTTTATTTCTTCTGCAATTCTTTCTGGTGCAATCTGCTTAATGTGCTCCTTGTTGCGTTGAATGGAATCGATTACATCCTGATGGATGGTAAAATACAGACGAGTGGCAAATCGTATAGCACGGAACATTCGAAGCGGATCATCCTCAAAAGTGTCGTCAGGATGAAGAGGGGTGTCGATAATTCTATCCTGAAGATCCCAAATTCCATCAAAAAGATCCACCAATTCGCCAAATCTGGCTTTACTCAGACAGATAGCCAGTGCATTAATGGTGAAATCTCTGCGGTGCAGGTCCTCCTCAAGGGTACCAATAGCTTGAGGCTCATTGCTGTTTCGAACATAACTTTCACCTCTTGCAGTGTTGAACTCTATCTCTTTGTGAAACCACTTGACAAGAACAGCCCCAGATGTCCCATAAATGGAAGGCTGAATCCTTTTTTTTGTTAGTTTAATGAATGATTTTGCCAATTGTAAAGCATCACCTACAACAACGATATCGATGTCGTCAGATGGCCTTCCCATATAAAGGTCACGAACATACCCGCCAACAATATAGCATTCAACACCTAATTCATCTGCCGCTTGGCTGATCAGGTGGAAAACTGGTTGGCTGAGTTGTTTTGCAACTTCTTCTTGTGTCAAATCTTTCATAACGGGTTGCAAAGATAGTCGAAATTTAATATCTTTGCAAAAGAAAGAACATTAATGCTCAATGAAGGATGAAAAAAATCGGATTATTTCTGTTGTTGATAGGTTTATTGACAGCTTGCAAAGATAGTATTGAGGAACAGGCACAAGTACATTATCAATTGGCTAGCCAGGCATATGCCAAAGGTGCATACGATGTGGCTAGAAGTGAGGTGGACAGTATTCGTTTGTTGTTCCCCAAAGCTATACAGACGCGAAAGGAGGCGTTACAGTTGCGCCTGAAAATCGATCTGGCAGAAGGACAATTGGCCGTAGAGCAAGCTGATCAGATTATTCAAAAGAAAACGGATCTGGTAGAGCGTTTGAAAGGAAAGATGGTGTTGGAGCCTCAGCATGGAACTGTAGGAAATTATGTGGCTCCAGCTCAAACCGTTGATAAAATTGGGCATAATATGCTGCGTGCACACGTTACAGAACAAGGGTTGCTGACATTGACTTCAATCTATGTAGGAAAAATGGGACACCGTTCCGTTCGTGTGACTAGCGCTGATGGGAAAAGCATTCAAACCACTTCCAGTACAGCTCATTTCATGTCGGAGAGCCACGGAAAAGAACTGGAAGAAAATGTGTTTAGTAACGACCATGAAACCGGTGTTTGTGCTTTTATTTCCGAACATGCGGGACAAGAGATGAAAGTTACTTTTATAGCAAAGGATCAAAGTAAAACAGTTGTACTGTCATCTGAGGATGTGAATGCCATTGTGGCCATATACGATTTGTATTCTCAGATGACAGTACTTAATGATGCCCGTGTAAGGTATGCTGATGCTTGCCAGAAAGTGAAGTTTATTCACGAGAAGATGGAAGGGCAGACTCCTGTAGAAGAGTAAGATTACAGCTGCTTTAAGGCCAGTTTGATGACCTTTTCTACAGGAAGGCTCGCGTCTTCTTTTAGAATAGAAACCACCACCTTTTGTGAGGCAGAGGCTTGAAAACCCAGCATGGTCAATGCTGAAACAGCCTCTTCCATAACTTCACTGGAGATATTGGCAGAAACAGCTTTCCCCGGAATGGTTTCATTGTTGGATGAACCTGACAGACTGATCTTATCTCGTAGCTCTACGATAATTCTTTGCGCTGTTTTGAGTCCAATTCCTTTTACGGTTTTCAGTAATTTGTCATTCCCGGAGGAGATGACATCCACCAATTCGCTGGGCGTCAATGATGATAGAATCATTCTTGCCGTATTCCCGCCTATACCTGAGACAGTAATAAGCAATAGAAATAATTCGCGTTCCTGTTTACTGGCAAACCCCCATAGAACATGAGCGTCCTCCCTAATAGCTTCGTGGACATACAACTTTACCTCCCGCTTTCCTTGAATGGCGGAATAGGTGTTTAATGAGATGTTTACTCCATAGCCAACGCCGTGACAATCCACTACAGCTAGAGCTGGTGCTAATTCTACTAATTCTCCCTTTACGTATTCTATCATTGTGAATTATTTTTTTCTGATGATTATTCCTTCCTGTTCAATTTCCTCTTCTTGTATCATTTCTCTCAAAACATCCTGCATGTTGCTAGAATCATTTAGGATAGTCTCCAACTCTGTTAGTAGATGCCCTTTCCCGTCTGATACAAGTTGTAGAATTTTCTTCCTATAGTCGTCTTTTGGTAAATCGTCAGTTTCTTTTCCCGTGCAGTTGTCACAGTGGCCGCAAGGGTGAGTTTCAGATTCGCCAAAATAGTGCAACAGTATTTCACTTCGACAATCGGAGTCGTTTTCTGCATAGTTAATCATTGCATTAATGCGTTGCTCCAATTGTTCTTTCCGGTCTTCATATATTTCTGGCCTGAAAACCATATGTTCCTTATCTACCCGTTTTTGAGTATAGGTAATGTATGCCGCTCTCTTCCGGGGGATGTAATGAATGATTCCGATATGTGACAGTCCTTTCAGTAATTCGTACACCTCATTGGGTGTGAGACCGTTTAAATAGGCCAACCGACTTTCTTCGATGAACGAATAATCGGTGAAAATACCGGTGTAGGTCCTAAGTAATGAGCGTATCAGGTTTTCTTGTTTTTCATCCAATTGGGTGAAACGGTATAACTCATCCCTCCTGACAGTAAAGATTACCCTGGATGAATTATCCTGCTCGTCACTGTATTCTATATAACCTGCCTGGACGAGCAATTTCAACGCACTATAGGTGTGGAGTGGAAAATGCTTGAAACGGATGCAGAACTCTTCCAAATCAAATTCCCGTGTCACCATATATCCATCTCCAACCGCCATTTGAAAATAGAACGCCAAGTGTTCGTAAACATTGCAAAGAAACTCCTTCTCAGGATATGCTTCACTGATTCTTTTCAATAGCTTGTTTCGGTCGCTCCTATGATAGAGAAGAACTGCGAAACTTGATTTCCCGTCTCTTCCACCTCTTCCTGCTTCTTGAAAATATGCTTCCGGTGAATCTGGAATCTGGAGATGAATCACAGTTCTTACATCTGGTTTGTCAATGCCCATGCCGAATGCATTTGTTGCGACCATTACTCTGATTTTATCCTTTTGCCAGTCTTTTTGACGTACATCCTTCTCAATATTGGATAGACCGGCATGATAAAAGGTGGAACTTATGCCATTTTCATTCAGCAATTCTGACATTTCTTTAGTTCCTTTACGATTGCGGACGTAAATGATAGCGGAGCCTGGGACCCGATTTAAGATATGGATGGCTTCTTTAACTTTATCTTCGGTATGGCGGACAACATAGGTTAAGTTTTTGCGCTCAAAACTCATCCTGAAAACTTGTCCGTTTCTGAAATCCAATCTCTCCTGGATATCTTTGACAACGGCAGGAGTTGCTGTTGCCGTAAGTGCCAGAACAGGACAATGTGGTAGTATTTTACGGATGTCATTAATCCTCAGATACGAAGGACGGAAATCATATCCCCATTGGGATATGCAGTGTGCTTCATCAACAGTGATGAAACTAACCCTCATGTGCTTGAGCTTTGCCAGAAATAAATCAGTACCCAAACGCTCTGGGGATACATAAAGGAATTTATATTCGCCAAGAATGCAGTTGTCAAGTGCAACCAGTATTTCCTGTCGGGATAGTCCCGTGTAGATGGCTGTGGCTTTAATTCCTTTCTGGCTAAGATTCTGAACCTGATCTTTCATCAGGGCAATGAGGGGGGTAACTACAATGCAGGTTCCCTCCATACTGAGAGCCGGAACCTGGAAGGTTACTGATTTTCCACCACCTGTAGGCATGAGTCCTAAAGTATCATGACCATTTCCAATGCTTTCAATGATTTCCTTTTGAATGCCTCTGAAATGGTCATGACCCCAGTAAGTGCGTAATATGCTCTCGTATTGATTCATCAAACAATCGGTTCGCAAGGTTGGATATCCTCAATTTGCAATTGAGGTTCACCTCGCTTGTATATATTGTCCTCGATATAGTAGCAAATGTCAAACGCACGCTTTGTCTTGATGTAGCGTGCCTGTGAACTTTGGCCAAAGGCAATACCATTCATGACTTGATTGGATTTGCCGTCCACTAATTCCAGTTTGATGTGTTCCTGCTCTCGTCCAACAACCTTGCTTGTTCCATAATCGAACACCCTTCGTGTGCAGAATAATGGTTTGGCATTATCCGGGCCAAACGGACGAAACTTACGCAAATCCTGATAGAATTTATTGCTAATATCCTTAAAATCTATTTCGGCATTGATGTCCAGGATAGCGCTTGTTTGCTCAGGCTCGATATGGGTAGCCACATATTCTTCAAAACGACGGGTGAATTCCGGAACATTCTCCACCTTGAGGGATAATCCTGCAGCATAAGTGTGTCCTCCGAAATTTTCGAGCAGATCGCGGCAACTTTCTATAGCCTTATAGACATCAAAACCCGAGACGCTTCTGGCGGATCCGGTTGCTATATCGTCTGTTCGTGTCAGAACAACAGCCGGGCGGAAGTATATTTCAGTCAATCGGGATGCTACAATTCCAATCACACCTTTGTGCCAGTCTTCGTTGAAGATGACAATAGTCTTCTTCTCATCCAAACTGGCAAATTGGTCAACCAGAGCGTTAGCCTCTTCTGTCATCTGTTTATCCAGATCCTTGCGCATCTCGTTGTACTCGTCAATCTGTCGGGCAAGTTCCTGAGCCCTAGGAAAGTCTTTCTCAACCAGCAATTCAACACTTTGTTTGCCGTTTTGGATTCTTCCGGAAGCGTTAATGCGTGGGCCAATCTTAAATACGATATCCCCCATGGTGATATCGCGGCCAGACATGCCGCATACATCCAGAATAGCTCGAAGGCCAACACTGGCATTACTGTTCAATTGTTTTAAACCATGGCAAGCCAAAACGCGGTTCTCGCCCATAATCGGCACAATGTCTGAAGCAATACTTACTGCCACTAAATCCAATAATGGAGTCAGCTGATTAAACTCGATTCCATTACTTTGCGCAAAGGCCTGCATGAACTTAAATCCTACGCCACATCCTGAAAGATGAGGGTATGGGTAATGATTGTCAGAACGTTTAGCATTCAGGATGGCGACAGCTGGCGGAAGGACATCATCGGGCACATGGTGGTCGCAGATGATAAAATCAATACCTAGAGATTTCGCATACGAAACCTCCTCAACTGCTTTGATGCCGCAGTCCAGTACAATAACCAACTTTACACCGTTCTCGTGAGCAAAGTCTACTCCCTGATGTGAAACTCCATATCCCTCTTCATATCTGTCGGGAATATAGTAATCCACATTGGAGTAGAACTGACGAATGAACTTATACACCAATGCCACTGCAGTGGTACCGTCCACGTCATAATCGCCATACACTAAGATATGTTCCTTTCTTCCCATGGCCAGATTCAGTCGGTCAACGGCCTTATCCATATCATTCATAAGGAATGGGTCGTGCAGTTCTGTCAAGTGGGGACGAAAGAAACGCTTTGCTTCATCAGCCTTTGTTATGCCTCTTTTTTGGAGTAAAAGAGCCAGAATAGGGCTGATGTTAAGCTCCTTACCTAATAGTTTGGCAGCTTCGAGCCTTTCGGGTGTAGGTGGTTCGTAATTCCATTGATAAGTCATTTATATTGTTTTCTTTTTTTTCTGCAACCAGTTTGAATGCGCACGGATTACCGCAATATACATTCAATCCACAAAGATAGTTTGATTTTATCTGTTCTCCAAATATAGTGTGTAAATAAAACAAAAAAAGAGCATGCCTTAGTCTGGCATGCTCTTTACTATAAATAGTTGAAAAATTAGAAACCGTACTTGTCTCTGAAGTTCTTTGAAACTGCAGCCTTGTTAACGGTGACGTTCATAGTCTTTGCGCGTACAAACTCAGGAGTTACGTAGTAGATACCCTTATAGTTGCCGCTCTCACCCCATGAATTCTTAACCATGTAGTACTTGTTGCCCCACTGGTCCTTTGCGATACCGAAGATCAGCATACCGTGGTCATCGGTAGTGCTCTTGGTGTCATACATAGCCTGACGCTCAGCAACAGTAACCTTCTTCTGTGGCTTTGGCAATACTTCCTTGTTGTTAGCCTTTACAGCTACTGCCTTATTGGTGTCACCACCAACCAGACGCAACTCGTCGATACTAACATTATCCTCAACTTTTTCTTCAACATCCCATGAACCTACACCCTGACGGCTAAAGGTAGCCTCACTAACGTCAGAAGCCCACAGGACAGTGTAACCAGCTTTGATAGCATCATCAAATACCTGGCAGAAGTCATCCAACTCCATGTTGATAGACTGTGCCCAACGCCAGTTGTCCTGAACCTCGATAGCAAATCCCTTGCCCTTGTTTGCTCCGGTGCTGTATGGCTCGTGAGAGAAACTGGTCAAGCTAACATAGTCATCACTCTTCAAACCCAATGATTGAGCGAAAGACTTTGGAGTATATTCCTTGCCTTCGAAGGTGAACTTCTCAGGGCACTTGCCCAAATATACTTCGTGTACGGCACGTACAGCCTTCTTCCACAATGGCTCACCATCAGGAGATACCTGAGGCTTGCGAGCCTTCACTGCAGCTGCAATCAGTGGGTTGCCCAATGCTGTCAGCTCAGAGTGGTTTGACAGAGTCTCACCATACATTACACCTGCTGGCATTTCTACGTCAGGAACCAAACCGAAATGATCGATGGCATAAGTAACATCATAAGTTGAACCACCCTGAGAGAAGCTAACGTCACCACTGGTACGTACAGCCTTCTCTGCACGGTCCATATAAGTCTGGAATACTACGTACATTTCACTCAGATCATATACCTTACCCTTGGTGCGCAGCAATTCTGCCTCCAACATACCCATACCAGAGTAGCACCAGCAGGTACCTGCATTCTTCTGATTTTTTACAGGAGTGATAGCTACTGAATCAACGGTTGTGAACTTGTAGTTTGGCAGTGGAGCCTGAGGTCTCTGCTGAGCCATAGCGCTAACGCTCATCATAGCGGCAGCTGCTAACAAAACTGATTTCTTCATATTGTTTGTTTATATAGTAATTAATTCTAAGTTTAGATACCTTTTTAAGTGAAAGGTTTATTTGCGGTTGGCCAAATATTCTTCCAACTCATCAACATGGTATGGAATAACCTTGTCACCGCAGAATCTTGAGCCATCCGCAGTTATAATTACATCATCCTCAATTCGAATACCACCGAAATCCTTGTACTTTTCGATAGCTTCATAATTTAGGAACTCTTCATGTTGATGCTGATTCTTCCACAAGTCGATTAAGTCTGGGATGAAATAGATTCCTGGTTCATCGGTAATGACAAAACCTTCCTCCAGACGGCGTCCCATACGCAGACTTGCCAATCCGAACTGGGTAGAAGGACGGGTTTCCTCATCATAGCCTACGTACTGCTGTCCCAGATTCTCCATATCGTGAACGTCCATACCCATCATGTGGCCTAATCCGTGAGGCATGAACAGAGCATGAGCACCTGCAGCTACAGCCTCTTCGGTGTTTCCTTTGGTTAAGCCCAAAGCCTTCAAGCCTTCAAACATCACTTTACAGGTGTCCAGATGTACTTGCTTCCATGTGTTTCCAGGTTTTGCTACGGTCAGCGCATAATCGTGGCAATCAACTACAATCTGATAAACCTCCTTCTGACGCTGAGTAAACTTACCGCTTACTGGAGATGTTCGAGTATGGTCACTACAATATCCTTCATTATTCTCACCACCGGCATCTACCAGCATCAGTTTACCGCTTTCCAGAATGTGGCATGGTTTATGATTGTGAAGAACCTCACCGTGCTGAGTAAGAATGGTAGGGAAACTCAGTCCCTGACCCATGCTTCGTGCAATACCTTCCATTACTCCGGCAATATGTTGCTCACTCTCACCGGGACGACACATTTGCTGGGCTGCTGTATGCATGGCGTAACCAATTTCGAATGCTTTGTCCAACTCTGCAATCTCCTGAGGCTCTTTCTTGTTGCGTTGTTTGATGACTGCCAGGACAAGTTTGTGTGATGCCTTATCTGCAATTTCGCTGATAGACAGCCCCATCATCTCGTGAATCTGCAATTTTGTGAAAGAGCGGTATGGCTTCAGGTAGTGAATGCTGCGGTTGCTTGCCATAGCCTTTTGAATGAACTTGGCTGCATCGGCATAAGGCGCAGTTTGGGTAACGCCCACTTCTGCTGCCATATCCTTAACCAATGGCATTGGGCCTGTCCAGATGATGTCGTCAATGTCAACATCATTGGCAAACAGATATGACTGTCTGTTGTCAATGTCCAGAACTCCAACCATCATAGGCACATCCAATCCGAAATAGTAACGGAAAGTGCTGTCCTGACGGAAATGGTATTGATTATCTGGATAATTATAAGGAACATCTGCATTACCAAAGAGAACAATGATACCATTGCCTACTTCCTGCATCAGTTTCTCTCTTCTCTGTATATAAGTTTCTTTGCTAAACATGTCGTTGTAATTTAGTACTTAACGGTTTGCAAAAATAGTAAATTTATTCGTAAATAAGGATAAAATAACCGTATTTATTCCCAACAATCCAATTCCTTGGATATTTCCGGTAACATGTCCCGATGGAATACCGGATCTTTTCCTTCCTTCTTTTGTCTTTGGTAGTCTTTCAGTAATCGGATAGGATATTTGGCTAACAGAATAACAGCTATCAGGTTGCAGGCAGTAAGAAGTGCCATGAATAAATCGCCAAAACTCCAAACCAATTGCAAACTAGCAGCAGCACCAAACATCACAACCACACCGCCAGAGCAGAGTCTGTACAGTGTCAGAATGGTTTTACTCTTGGTAAGATACCTGACGTTAGTCTCTCCATAAAAATAGTTTCCGATAATACTGCTGAAAGCAAAAGACAGAATGGCAAGAGCAATAAAAATTGAGCCGATGCTTCCTACTTCATGCTCCAATGCACTTTGTGTCAACACGATACCATCGCTAGTTCCATCCTGATACATTCCACTGATCAGAATGATGAAAGCTGTACAGCTACAGATGACGATTGTATCGGTGAAAACAGCCAGCGACTGGATCAAACCCTGCTTGACAGGATGACTTACATTAGAGGTCGCTGCGGCATTTGGAGCTGAACCTTCACCGGCTTCATTACTGAACAAACCTCGCTTGATACCTGTCATCAGTACAGCACCGAATGTTCCTCCGGCAAACTGCTCAATACCAAATGCCTGTGCAAAGATCTCTTTCAGAATACCAGGAATCAGTGTGATGTTCATAACGATGATGATCACAGCCAAGAGCAGGTATCCTACAGCCATAACCGGAACGATAACGCTTGATACCTTTGAAATACGCTGTATGCCACCAAATACAACACATAAAGAAATAATTGTCAGTATGACACCAACGATGATAGGATCAAATCCAAATGCCTTCTGCATGGCACTGCAAATCGTATTACTCTGGATGGAATTGTAACTGAAACCAAAGGTTAGGGTCAGCAGAACCGCAAAGATACTACCCATCCAGGGTTTATGAAGACCTTTTTTCATATAATACGCTGGACCTCCGATGAAAGAGTGCTCTCCGCGAGTCTTAAATAACTGTGCCAGTGTACTTTCCACGAATGCTGTGGCAGAACCGAGGAGGGCAATCAGCCACATCCAGAAGATGGCTCCGGGGCCACCCATTGTGATAGCTAAAGCCACACCTGCCAGATTTCCTGTTCCTACACTTGAAGCCACGCTGACCGCAAAGGCCTGGAATGAGGATATGTGTTTGCCTTCCGCATTGGTTTTCTTATTTGAACCGCCCAGAAGGCGAATCATCTCTCCCAACATGCGGAATTGTACAAATCGGGTACGAACGGTAAACAATGCTGCGCATCCCAATAGTACAGCAATCAGAATATAAGTCCAAATGTAATCTTGAATGGTAGTGATGGTCAGGTTTAACCATCCGTCAGCTGCAAATATTTCTTCCATTTTTATCTGTTTCTATCAAAAACAGTTGCAAATGTACACAGATTTCCCGAGATGACCAAGCTTTCTTTCTTTTGTGGGCCTGTTTGCTTGTCAGAATGAGCAATTTGAATTACATTTGTATGAACTAAATAGCAATATGATGAAACTGATATGTATTATGCTGACGTTTTGGACTCTTGCCACTTTATCTGTACGAGCTCAAAGTTCCTTAATAAGACCGGAGGCTTTGACCCCCGGTGATAAGGTGATGATTGTAAGTCCGTCCAGTACCCCCAAACCGGAATATGTTACCGGTGCAGAGAAAGTTCTTACTGATTGGGGATTGGTACCAGTTCGGGGTGCTCATGTGTTGGCCAATGCTAATGGCACGTATGCAGGAACTCCTCAGGAACGGTTGGATGATTTGATTCAAGCCTTAACTGATCCGGAGATAAAAGCTATTTTCTGTTCAAGGGGTGGTCATGGGTCGGTTCAGGAAATGCAACTTTTATCTCCTGAAATTATTCGGAAAAATCCCAAATGGCTGATAGGATATAGTGATATTACGGCAATGCACAGCACTTGGCAATCAGCAGGAGTAATGAGTCTTCATGGCCCAATGGGTGCTCACTTAAATGAACATAAGGGCACTGATGAGGAGACACAAATCATGCACAGGATGCTTACTAATCAATCGGTTGCCTATACTTTTCCTGGACATGAACTAAATAAGGTAGGGCAGGTAAAAGGACGCTTGTTCGGTGGCAATTTGTCTGTATATGATGGAGTGAGTGGATCTTCTTTGGATTGCCTTCAGCATTTCGACAAGAATGAGCCGGTTATTTTGTTTATTGAAGAAGTAGAAGAAAGTTTCGAACGTGTAAACCGTATGATTAATCACTTGAAACTGTTGGGTGTTTTTGATCGTGTTCAAGGTGTACTGTTCGGTCAGTTCACAGATTATGAAAAAACAGGAGCATGGCCTTCTGAGGAACACATGGTGGCCGAAATCCTGAAAGATTGCTCTATTCCAATTGCTTTTGGCTTTCCTGCCGGACATGGTGATGTAAACTATCCTTTGATTATGGGGGCAGAAGTGGAGTTGACTGTCAGTAAGGATCAGTTACAGTTGAAGTTTGCTGATTAATAGAACTGAACTTTTCCATAGAGACAGAATATTTTTTGCGTAGTAGCGGAATAATTG
>JAZQPA010000218.1:0-10368 GCA_045628125.1 Bacteroidaceae bacterium | reverse complement strand
CAGCAGGTTCCGGCTGTGGCTGTCCACACTGTGGGTTAATTCATCCTTTATGTTTTGAAGGCCGTGCCTGAACAGTTGCATCTCTTGCTCCGACACATGCAGTGCCTCGTTGGAGTCGTAGGAAAAGAAGTTGAATTTGGTGCGGATTTCTCTTCCTAACGAGGTGCCCTGAATCAGCATGGGGTGAAACAAGATACCCACTGCTGTTGGCTGTACTCCTTCTTTCAGTTCTATGCCCACCACCTGTCCGGGGGCAATGCATACAATTGACCCATCGGTATAATCGTACGGTGTACGCCCGTACTGTATGCTTCCACAATTGATAGTCTTCAGCATAATCATGTAGAAGCCAAAGGTGTAACGTTCATTCGTCCAATGCTTGGCTTGCTGAAAATCCACCACGCTGACCAGCGGGTCCAATGTGGTGAATCCGTATTCCCGGTTGTATTCGTCAACGGTTTCCAGATGTCTGATCGCGCTCATAATCGTTTTGTTTGGTGCAAATATAATGGTTTTTCGGCACATAAACCATCCCTCGTGTGGCTGATATGGCATTTGGGTATTTATCCGTTGCATTTGGGTAAGAATAGGATGCGCTTTTGCCGTAATTTTGCACTGTCTAAAATCACACAACAATGAAGAAACTATTAACCCGTTTATTGATCATGATGACAATGATGATGAGTGCAGCAGGCGCACTGGCGCAGCAAGCCGATGACATGATTTTCCGTATTTCCGAGATTGAGGTATATCCGGAATACCTGCAGGAGTACCTCACGTTTGCCCAGAATGTGGGTGCCATCTCAGTAGAGCAGGAACCCGGTGTGGTGTGCATCTTCCCCATGCAGATGCAGCGTGACAGTTGCCAGATTCGCATTATCGAAATCTATACCGGCCAGGAGGCTTATAAGAGCCATATCGCTTCCAGTCATTTCCAGACCTACAAGCAGGGCACGTTGCATATGGTAAAGCATTTGGACCTGGTGGATTGCCGTCCCATGAATCCACAAACCATCGGTCTGGTATTCAAGAAATTCACAGAGAATAAATAATGAGACCTATACGAAGAACTGTAATCCTTGGCCTCTCCATGCTGCTGATGGCGTGTGGCGGGTCAACTGAAAAAATAGAGAATGATATGAACGAACCAAACAGTTATGAGAAGAAGAACATCGGTTCAGTGCTGGCCTTGTATCCATCGCCCCTGACCGTGATAGGGGCGACGGTAGATGGCAAGGTGAACTGGACCCTTGTGGCTCATGTGGGTGTGATGGGTCATGACCGCGTGATGGTAAGCATGAAGAAGGACCACCACAGCAATGTGGGCATTCGCCAGAACCGCATGCTGAGCATCAATATGGTAGATGAGGCCATGTTGCCCAAAGCCGATCTGATGGGCTGTGTGAGCGGTGCCGATGTGGACAAGTCGGGAACCTTCAAATACACGCTGCACAATGAAGTCCCCACCATTGATGAAAGTCCGCTGACCATGGTTTGCGAAGTAGTGGATAACTATCAGACCGAGACTTTTGATAACTTTATCTGCCGTATTGTAGGCACCTATGTGGCAGAAGAGGCCCTGAACGAGCAGGGTAAGATAGATTATAATACACTGAAGCCCGTACTCTTCGAGTTCCCTACCTATAAATACCTGCGCACAGGTGATGTGATAGGCGACTGCAAGAAGATGCACAAATAAGGCAACATAACCCATAGAACATTATAGCGTAATGAAACAAGTCATCCGACAATCTTTAGACTGCATCTTGCTGTCTTGGTGTGCCATGACGGCCAGCGCACAAGTGAGCTATACCGATAAAGGACAGGCTGTCCCTCCTGAGACCGTGCCCATGCAGACATCCGCCTTTGAAAATCACAACAATGTGGAGATAACCTGGTTGACCAATGCCGGTTTTTTGATCAATGATCATGGCGATTGCATTCTTATCGACCCTATGCTGCAAGGTTACGATCTGCCCCTGCTGCGCAAGGCACCCGTTGCTCCGACCGATATTCCAGCGCTGAAGGGAGTGATGATTACCCATACCGATAATGACCACATGAGTCTGCCTACCCTGAAGGATCTGCCCCATAAGGATACCGAGTTCTACAGCACAGCTTTGGTGGAAAATGCCCTGCGTGCCGAAGGCTTCCGTGCCAATGCCCGTAGCAACTATCAGCCTTTCCGTGTGGGCAACTTCGAGATTCAGCTGGTTCCGGCCTTTCATGCCTACCAGTACGATTTTCCCGGCATAGGCAAGCCGTTTGGTAAGGACGACTGCTGCGGTTTCCTGATCAAGACCAGCACGGGTAAGGTAATCTGGCACATGGGAGATACACGATTACTGCCCGATCACTTGGATTTGCCCTGGACACCCGATGTCATTCTTATGGACTTGAGCGATCATTACTGGCATCTGGGCAAACACGGAGCGCAGGTCATCAGCAATCACTACAGGGATGCCCAACTGTTTGTCTGCCATTGGGGTACGGTAGATGCACCGCAAGCCGACACTTTCAATGGCGATCCTAATGAACTGGCAGGAAAAATTACCAATCCCCAGCGCATTGTGGTACAGGCTCCCGGGGCCGCCTATGTCTTGGCCGATTAACAACGGATTTGTATAACCCCTAAATTGCATGGAATATGAAAAGTATGTTTTCACGCCTTTATGCCTTTCTGGCTGCATTCTGTCTGATGGCTTGCCAGAACAATGACGTAGTAGCCAACACACCGGTTGAAAATAACACCCCTGTGCCTGAGGCTTCTAACACTTTGATTGTATATTACAGCTATACCCACAATACCGAGCAGATTGTAGACGACCTGAAATCGCTCATCACTGCCGATGTTATTCAGGTGCAGCCTGCAGAAAAGAATCTGGATTACGCTGCCAACAACTATGCCATAGGCTCAGCGCAACTGACTAAGATTAAAGACAATCCCGATGATGCAGGCAGCTATCCAGCCATTGATCCAGTGGATGTAGACCTGAGCCGTTATGATACCATCATCATTGCCACCCCTTTGTGGTGGAGCCAGATGGCTTCTAACCTGCAGACATTCCTCTTTACTCACGGCCGGGAAATGGCCGGAAAGAAAATAGGGCTTATCGTGAGCAGCCACAGCAGTGGCATCAGTGGGGTGGAGGCTGACGCTCACCGGCTGGTTCCCGAAGGCCGGTTCCTAAGTAAGAGCCTTTGGATTAATGCCGCCAAGCACAGTCAGCGCAAGTCGCTTCTGCAGCAATGGCTGAAAGAGAGGCTGTGGAATTAACCGATGTCGTGAAAAGAACATGTATAGCAACCGGGTTCAATCTCAGTTGACCCTTGATGATCTGTTCTTGTGTTGAAGTCCTTTTTTGACCTTCATGACCCTACACGGGCAGTGTCAGATGAGACCGGATTTGGAAGAAGTTTCTCATGGATTTTGCTGAATAAAAACAGCTTATTCAGTACATAAAAATACAAAACTTTACAGCCTCCGTTTCAACACGATTCGAATTATGTTACCTCTTGCTCTAATATGCCATAGCTACAATATTGATTTACATACGCTTTAACACCGATTGTATATCGTCTGTATATGGGGTGTAAAAAGAGCCTTGAAGCGAAGGTGAAAGAGACTTAAAGCGAAGGTGAAACGGACTTAAAGCGAAGGTGGAACGGACTGTCTTTTTGCAAAAAACAAAAGATCACGCATGAGAACGAGAATTACCGCACCGCTACTGCTGCAGTGAGAGTGTATATATTATATATAAAGTATTAGAAACGTCCGCCTGTCCGCCTTCCAGAATGACTTCGGCCAGGCATCTATAAGTCTTGATTCTGAAGACTTATAAGTCCTTCGCCGAAAGACTACGTAGTCCTTCGGGACAAGACTTATAGGAGTGTTACAACAACGATTTAGCGTGACATTTGCGATAGTCTTCGTATTAGTAGGATGTGAATGGGACGATACTATTTTGCAGATCTTCCGAAATGTACAATAAAGAATCACATTCTTCGGACATCAATATCCAAGCAAAAACAGTTAATGTGTCTTTCTGGCCATTCAAAATGATTGCCTTTCCTTCACCATATTTACAATCTGTCCCTCTTTCAAAGCAGAACATCATTTTATTGATATCGCACGACAGTATCGAATCCTTACTGTTCGTCTTTTGGACTATATAATCTCTCAGTGATTTTTCCATCCTTTCTTTTCTCATGTGTTCCTTGTCGGGAATAGAGCATGATAAGAAGAGAAAGCAGATAAGGGTATAGCATACTAGTTTACTCATAGATTTTGATTATATTCATTGCAAAAATAAACACAGGCAGTCCAATAGGATTAGACTTCAGTCCCAAAGTTCAAAAAATGAGTAAATTATTGTGCAAATGTTTATTAATTTTCTTACTTTTGTAGTGCATTAACTTATGAATCTGCTATGCACACACTAAAATATATATTTTTTATTTTTCTGTTGGCTTGTTTTACTCTGCCATTATTTAATTGTTCGGGTACACCCGAATCAGTAGCTTTATTGCCAGAATTGCAGCATGCAGAGGATATTATGTGGGTAAAGCCTGACAGTGCTTTGACCATACTGAAGAATATGCAGATTCCTTCAAAAAGTGATAGGCTTCAATACTCAGCATGGGCTATGCTGATGACTCAGGCTCAGATAAAGAACGGAATACTGGTAAGTGACGATTCCCTGATAAAATTAGCTTACGACTATTTCAAGGATGATAAGGATAGTTATCATAGAGCTTTGGCTTCTCATTATCGGGGCATGGTGGCTTATCATGCCGGAAAAGATTCGGTAGCTTTACAATCATTTCTGGAAGCAGAACAGTACATTCCTCAAATACAAAGCTATTATTTGCCCAATCAGATTTATTATTGGCAGGGAGTGGTTTATCTGTACCGCTCTATGTTTGATTATGCCATAACTGCTTATCAGAAACAATATGAGTTGTGTGCAGCCAATAAAGATACTTTAAACATGGGATTTGCTCTTCGCAATACAGCTCGGGCCTATGTAAAAAACAATGATAGTGACAGTGCCTTATATTGGTATGATAAAGCATTGTCCTTATCTGAGTACAGCACGAATAAATGGCTAAAAAGCGATATACTGCGTGAAATGGGCACAATGTATATCACTAAAAATGAAATTCAGAAAGCCAAAGACGTATTATGGCAGGTATATAACTCTGATTTGAAGAAGACGGATCTTTCAGAATCGGATCAAATCCCTAATTATCTGGATTTGGCACGTCTTTATGTAAGACTGAATAATGCAGATTCTGCATCTTTTTTTCTTAACAAGGCTTTGGAAACAAAAGGCATCAATATCTACCAGACTGGTATTGCGTTTGACAAACTGCGTGAAATACATCAGGACATAACCAAAGATTACAAGCAGGCCTTGTACTATGGTCAGAAATATTGGGAAACAGAGGACTCTATCCGCCGAAGGGGAATGGAGGAGAGCATGGTGGAGATGCGTGAGAAATATAATCAGGTAAAGGTAATCAATGACCGAAACCAGGCAATCATTGAGCGTAACCAGACTATAAAGATTGCAATGAGTGTTGGTATAGTTTTACTGTCCTTGATTATGTTGTATCAGTTTAAACTGATAGCCAAAAACCGAGAATTGCGCAACAAAGAAGCGAAAGTAAAAGGACTATTGCTGCAGATTCAGGAAAACCGTCAATTGATAGCGCTTAATGAGGAGGAGATTGAAAGTTTGAAAGAACAGAATGAAATAGAAAGTAACAGACTTAAAACAGAACTTCAGGAGAAAAACCATGAACTGGCAGAAGAAATAGACCGTCTTCAAAAGGAATTGAAAACCCAACAGGATAATCATGTTTGGAAAAACAGCTATGAGGATTTGTCTGAGCGACTAATAAGGAAACAGGACAGAGAAGAGTTCTTGACTCTTCAAGTCCTAAATAGATTACCTTTGATAGCCGAGTTGCATAAGAAACCGCGTCGTATTGAGGATCACGAATGGAGCTTGATCTATAAGACATGCAATGAGTATTTCGATTTATTTGTGGTTCGGATAAAGAAGGAGATACCTGTATTAAGCCCAGCAGAATTGCAACTTTGCTGTCTTATCAAGTTGCGTTTCTCCATTTATTATATGTCAGAGATGCTGTGCATTGATTCCAAATCCGTGTCCAGAAGAAAGACCCGTTTAAAGGAGCATTTGCTTAAAACAGAGGCTGGAAAGGACATTATTTCTCTTGATTCCTGGATTCGTGAGTACTAGGTGGATTGCCTTGTACACATTTCAAAAATTTTATTTTCATTTTTGATTGATTATTATGTATTTAATGGTATGTACGTGTACATACCAGGTACACTTCTTTTTGAGATATTCTTCTTACCTTTGCAGTGTGATTTATTCATAGAAACCATATTTCAAAATGAAGAATATTGATTTAAAAAAACTAATAAAGATAAGTAATCTAATAAAACTTAGAACAACTGGACCACCTCAAGAATTTGCTTATAAAGTGGGGGTGTCAAGATCAAGTCTATTTTTATACTTGAATTATCTCCGCTTTGAATTAGGAGCAGATATAATTTATGATAAATTCCATCTTACATATCTGTATATAGCGGAACCGAAAAGCTTATAGAGTAGGGAAATTCAAAACTGTTTGTTGCACTAATTAACAAAGAAAATGAAAATTTGCAAAGTTTTATGTTTTACGTTTCTGGCCATGCTTACTGCTTGTAACCGAGTTCCAAGTCTAGAGCCAGAAATGGTATTTGAAGAGAGTGATGAGGTGAAGGCCTCGGAAATAGTTCATGACTATTCATTAATACCATTGGAACTGACCGAAGAGAACCAGATCCTTGATGCTACGGAAATAAAAATCATCCAGAACAAGATTTTCGTCCTGGATTGTTTCTCACCCACCAATAAGACTCTCCATGTGTTTGGTATGGATGGCAAATATTTGGGCCATGTGGGTAATACCGGTCAGGGTCCCGGAGAGTACATCATGCCACAATATTTCATGGTTAACGAGGCGGAGCAGCTAATCTATATCCGTGATATTGCCATGAATAAGCTGTTGTCCTACAATCTTGACTCATTTGAGTTTGTGAATGAATATCCTCTCTCTTTCTATTCTACCTGTTGTGAATTGGTTAATCAGAACCGGATAGTCTGGTACGTGAATTCAGGATTAAAGAATGAGGGCGATATGCTGAAACATATTCAGGTTTCGGATATGCAGGGTACGGTTCAAAAGAGTTTTGTGGAGCCTCAGGACTTTCCTCAGAGGGGGTTATATAATATCCTCAATTGTTTTACACAATATGGCGATCAGGTATTTTTCCACCATCCTTTCCTAAATGAGTATTTTGAAGTTACGGATGAGGGCGTCTCTACAGCCTTTACCCTGAACTTTGATCATCATCAGTTCCCCACATCGGCCTATCTGGCAGAGAATAAGGAAAAGATTACTGACAGGTTGAAAGAAGATGGCCTTATCCAGTATTGTGATGCCTTAATGAGCGACCGTAAAGTGGCTTGTTTTTTCGGCATTGACAAAACCATTTACTGGGGTGTGTATGACCGCAAGGCAAAGAAGGGCGTTTACATTGACCGTTCAAAGATTATTGATGATTTGGGTATCGGAGTATTGGGAAGACCAAAGACTGTTTTCAACAATCAGTTTGTAACTGCGGTATCTACAGAGGATCTGGATGAGTTACCTGAGACTTCAATCTTACAGAAACTGGGGAAAGAGACCGTTAAAAACAGCAATCTTCTCCTACTTTTGTTTAATTAACATTCACGATTAGTATGTGAAGAATATAGAATTATACTAAAAAAGAAATAGGGAAATCCCTATGAACTATTAGGAATTTTCCTTTGATATCATTAACATTCAAATCGTAAATTTGCAAAAAACAAACCACCACGCTATGAGAACGATTCTTACCATATTATTGCTGTCTGCCCTCAGCTGTTTACAGCTGTCAGCCCAAGATAAGGTGTTTCTGTCCGAACGGGTGTTCCTGGCACCGGTCACCTCGTATTGCTCACCCAGCGATACACTGCAGATTACCGGACAGGTGCTGTCCACCAGCCATGAGGATTTCTATCCCTACAGCCGCTATGTGTATATCGACCTCATAGATGCCAACAATATGGTGCAGACAACCATCAAGGCACGGTGCGGCGATGACGGATATTTCTTCACCTCGATACCACTTGACCTGTATACCGCCGAGGGCGTGTACTACCTGCGCGGATATACCCAGTTCATGCGCAACCGCAGACTGTCGCACTATCCCATGGTGCCTCTGTTCCTAGGCGTGAAGCCCGATGACAGTGCCGTACAGAACACAGCCCGTGTGCAGTTCTTCCCCGAGGGCGGCCACCTGGTGGAGGGTGCAGCCCAAAGCGTGGGTGTGTATGTGTGCGACAATGCCCTTCGCCCCATGCAGACCGATTACTGCATCCTGGCCAACAATACGGATACCATAGCCCGAGGACATACCACCACGTCTGGTTTGGCCTCGTTCTCCCTGAATCCTCAGCCGGGTGTGAGCTACACCTTCCGTACTGCGCAAACCGATCAGGGCTTTGAGATGCCCCAAACGGCACAGAGCCCTACCATACAGGCCTTACAGAGCAAGGGCAGACTGATCTGCCGTGTGCTGGGAGATGCTGCTCCAGACAGTCATCTGATGGTATACAGCAGCGACTACGGACTGAAGGAACTGACTGTGAATAACGGCATGGCCCTGGCCGATGTGGACGGCAGCGCTCCGGGTGTCTATACCCTGTGGCTGACCGACGCCAGCTATGTGCCCGTGGCAGAGCGCAGCATCTGGGTGGGTGAAACCCCTGCAGCAGAACAGCAGGATTTTGAGCTGATAGGTGGAAAGGCCATGGATGATGTCTTCTCTGTAAAGACCGGTAATCTGATAGAGGGCAGCCACGTATTCACCCGTGTGGTACCGGAATGGGAGACCCAGAGCCAGGGTGCCTTTGAGATGCTGAACCTGTCCAGCCAGCTGTCATCGGCTGTGCCTTTCCCCAAGGAATACCATGAGAGCAGCGCCACCGACAGCCGTCACGACCTGAACAACTGGATGCTCTCTGCCCAGCAGGTGCTGTATCCAACAGAATTCCTCAGAGCAGACAGCCTGTCTTATCCCTATGCTGTAGAGGCTGCTTTCAGCATGTCGGGAACTGTGAAGCAGAACCGTGCTCCGCTAAAGAATGCCCTGGTACAGATATTCAATACTACTACCAACGATGCCACGACGGTGGTTACTGATGAGAATGGACACTTTGAAACTACTGTGGGTGATTTTGCGGACGGTTCCAAGTTCTTTATCCAGGCCAATGACAAGAACGGAAGACCCGGCCATTTCATCTATACCATTGATGAGCATGTGGCACCTGCTGTTGTAAGCAACTTTGCTGCCAGTCAGATGGCAGGTGAAAGCTTTAACGATTCCATTCAGCGCTATACATTGGATGAGGTTCTGGTCAAAGGCTCAGTCATCAACCGTAAGGAAGAATTAGCCAAGCTCAGTCGTAATTCTAACTTTCTGGATCGCTCGATAATGATGAGACCCAGTATTCGAACCATTCGCGATGCTATGTTATATACAGGAAAAGTGAAAGTATCCGTTGATAATATCTCCTGGAAGAACGCGATGAGATACATGTTTGGCGGATTATCGGCGGGCGGTATGATTGTACCTTCGTTGCCAGGTGGACGTAGTTCAGGTAGTGGAAAACAGGCAAATGGAAAACAGGCAAATGTTGGATCTGGTAGTATTCCTGTCTCCAAAAGTCAGATAGTTCTTGTCATTGATGGCGTTATGTATGATTCTAATTTGTCTGACTTTTTAGATTGGCCTACAATTGATGTGGAATCTATTGAGCTGGTTGAGCCTAAGGATCCACGGTCATTGTGGCACAGAGCTCCATACGGTCTGTTCGAAATCAAGACCCGTACAGGAATGAAGCCAAGCGAGATAACTTCTGAGGGTTTGACATTCAGACCTCACGGTCTGTCCATCCCCACCAAGAATCTGGAACACCGCATGCCGTCCCGACCAGGAAACTACCGCATAATAGTAGATGTGGTTTCACCAGACCGCAGCATAAAGACGTATGTGAAGAAGATTGTATTATGAGGACGTGTCAAAATGATAAGAACCTCTGAACTCCGAAGTGATATGCCCCCGAAAGTTTTCTAACTTTCGGGGGCATATCATTGCTGCAAATGAGGGCAGAGATTAGAACCTATTGCGGATGCCTTTGAGAAGGCTAAGCAAGGTGATGAGCAAACCACTGAAGCAGATCCAAAAGCAGGCTCTACAGG
>JAZQPA010000217.1:0-1887 GCA_045628125.1 Bacteroidaceae bacterium | reverse complement strand
GAAGACAGACAGTGACTATGAATACCATCATGAAGAGCTCAGAAAACTCTCCGCATGATGGTAATCAAAAATAAATTATCTAGAATCAGAAAATATAACCAAAATTATTTGGAACGAAACATAGAAAGCAGGTCCCTGACACGATTTTTTTGATTAATAATGAATGGATTAAAGTACACTGCAATTCGTGTCAGGGACCTGTCCCTCTGACACGTTGAAGCACGGGCAGGCCTTGGCCGAGACCTCATTGTGCCCCCTGAGGCGCAGTCGCTCTGTGGCTTCCTTCAGCGAGCAGGGTGGGTTTCCCCAACAGCCGCTGGCATAATCGGCACGAAGCTTATCCACCAGGCGCACCAGCGCTATTTTCTGGGCCGTTGTACGTGTATCGGCAGGCTTGCCGTTGATGGTACCGCCCAGGTAGGCAATGTGGATGCTGTGTGCGTTCATGCCTTTCACACCATTGGCGATGTAGTTCACCCCTAACAGCTGCTCAACCCTGCCATCCAGATGAATCACGTAGTGATACCCCGGATTGTCCCATTCCAGGGCCTTGAACCACCCCTCAATCTGCTGAGTGGTGAATTCACGGCCTGCTGGAGTAGCGGTGCAGTGAATGAAGATCGTATTCAGCTCACGCATGGCTCAGAACATTAACCGAATGCAGGAGGATTACTGTTGTCACCGCCTTCTACATCACCCGATCCACCATCAGTATTGGTGCCTGAACCGCCGCCGGTCTGGCTGTTACCACCCGTCTGTTGACCGCCGTTAGGCGTTTCTGTCTGCTGACCGTCAGAAGGCCCTGCTGGAGGAAGCACAGGCAGCACGTTCTCCGAGGTGCTGCCGTCGGGCTTCAAGAATGCAGCATCCGATACACCGTAGCTCAGCATGGCATTACTCTGTGCTGAGACAGAAGCATACTGCAGGTACAGCGGGTTGTTCAGCTGCAGACGCTGGCTGCTTACCATAGTCTTGCCGGATGAGCCCTTACGGCTGTGTACCCAGGCAAATGCACCTTCAGGAAGGCCGGTGCCGATGGCCAGGCAACCGTCCTTGACGCCCATGGCACAGGCAGGCATCACCTCCAGAACCAGGGTGGCATCGGTCAGTTTCAGTGCCACTCGGGTGCGCTGGCACACAATGTAGGGCAGGTTCTCGGTGGTGTCATACATCTGCTTGAAACAGAAGAAACTCAGCTGGTCGCCCTCCATCCAGTTGTCGTTGTTACGGATGATGGCCGCAGCCAGCTCTGCCACAGTGGTGGATGCACCGATAGTCAAAGAACCCAAACGCAGATCAGAGACAGCCTCTTCACCCTCGCCAGTGACCTGGATGGCAGGCAGCGAGCCCTGAGTGATCTGATAAGGCGCTACGATGCCGCCACCCTGAGCCGCCATCTGCTTGGTCAGGAACACGCCCGAGCTCTGCAGGTTAATACTGGTGAAGCAGTTGTAGTCGCTGGTGCGGCCCGTCTTGCGCTCAAATGCATCCTTCAGCGAAGGAGCACCCGCACGGAACATGGCCAGTACATTGGCCCACTTTGTGCGGTGTCCCATCTGTCCCTCGGTGCGAGGGTTCTTCACGTGAGTCACTCGTGCAGCCTCGGTCTGCTGTCCGTTCACTACGCGGTAGGTGAGGTCTCCCACCGAACCGCTCATCTTTCTCAAAATACCATTTCCGGTAGCCATAATGTTGGTTGTTTTAAGTTAGCGTGTCAGAGGGACAGGTCCCTGACACGTTTTAATCTGTTTATATCCAGTTGTTTGCATCTCCTGTGCAAAATCGTGTCAGGGACCTGTCCCCCCGACACGCTGCAAAGTTACGGCAGCAGAAAGACGCCACTGTCACTTTCTGGCACATTCCGTTACTTTACGGCACAATATGGCA
>JAZQPA010000216.1:0-8070 GCA_045628125.1 Bacteroidaceae bacterium | reverse complement strand
GTAATGATGAAAAAACTGGTGGAACTGATGGGTGAAGAGGCGTTCAGGAAGGGTATTCAGAATTATTTGAAGAAATTCCAGTATGCCAATGCCACCTGGGAAGACCTGATTAGTGTACTGGAATTGGAAACCGAGGAGAATCTGAGCACTTTCAGCGACGTATGGGTCAACCAGAAAGGTATACCAAAAATATCCATTACTCTGGAAAACAACAATTTGAGAGTAATTCAAGAAGATCCATACAAGCGTGGCCTACTCTGGCCTCAATCGTTTAAGATAGCACTGAAATCAGAAGAAACAGATTCTGTCTTATCAGTAGCAATCAACATGAACTCCTGGTCGGCAGAGCAGGAAGTTGCTGTTCCGGACGAATTTGCCAATGCCCAGATTCTGCCCAATATCGATGGCAAGGGTTACGGACTATTCGAACTGAATGCAAACCAGCTGAAAGGTTTGCTGCATCTGTGGAGCAGCCTTCAGAACCCAACTGAACGGTACGCTATCTTATCCCTGCTGCATGAGAACTATTTGGCCAACCGTCTGGAGGATGCCGATTGGCTGGACTTCCTGATGGAAGTATTACCGGTTGAGAAGGATGCGCTGACCGCCTCCACACTAATCGGCTATATCCGTGAGCCCCTGCAGTATATGGACGACATCCGGAAGTCCGCTATTGAGAATGAGTTGTGGCAACTCACCCGTAGCCATGAATTATATTCGGCACGTGTGCAGTTACTGCGACAGCTGTTCAGCATGGCCACCTCACAAAGTGTAGTAGATCATCTGTATAATCTATGGGAGAATCGGGGTAATGACCTGCTGAGTGTAAATGATTATACCTCATTATCCTATGAGCTGGCCATCCGTATGCCTCGCCAGAGCAGCAGGATTATGGAGATCCAGCGTAAGCGCATTGAGAATCCGGACCGCCTTAGACAATTCGATTTCATCAGCCGGGCAGTATCCCCAGATACCTTGCAGATGGATTCGCTATTCCATCAGCTTATCTCTGACCCTCAGGCCCGTCGAATCGAACCATGGACAGCCTCGGTTCTGAGCCTGCTGAACCATCCGTTACGACAGAACTATAGCGTGAAATACATTCACCCTGCCCTTGATGCCCTGGAGGAAGTGCAGCGTACTGGCGATATTTTCTTCCCTGGCAACTGGTGCCGGGCGGTTCTGGGCAATTACCGTTCACCCAAAGCCTATCAGGAGGTTCAGAAATTCCTGAACGAGAACCCGTCGTATCTGGAACTTAGGAAAAACAAGATCTTGCTGGGATGCTTTGGTCTTTACCGCAAGAATGGTGATAATTTGTTTGGCAAATAAAAAAGGTTGACGTAACTTTGCACGAAATTAATTCAAGATATTATGGCTAAAGAAAAAATTATCCTGACTGGCGACCGTCCAACCGGAAAGTTGCACATCGGTCACTATGTAGGTTCACTCCGTCGTCGCGTGGAATTGCAGAACTCAGGTGAGTTCGATAAGATATTCATCATGATTGCCGATGCTCAGGCACTTACCGATAATGCAGACAATCCAGAGAAAATCCGTCAGAATGTCATCGAGGTGGCATTGGATTACCTGGCTGCCGGTCTGGATCCTGCCAAGAGCAACATCTTCATCCAGAGTGCAGTTCCTGAACTGACTGAGTTGGCTTTCTATTACATGAATCTGGTAACCGTCAGCCGTCTGCAGCGCAACCCTACCGTTAAGAGCGAGATTCAGGCACGCAACTTCGAGGCTAACATTCCAGTAGGTTTCTTTACCTACCCTATCAGCCAGGCTGCCGATATTACCCTGTTCAAGGCAACTACCGTTCCTGTTGGTGAGGACCAGAAGCCTATGCTGGAGCAGACCAATGAGATTGTCCGCCGTTTCAATTATATCTATGGTGATACCCTGGTTGAGCCACAGATTCTGTTGCCAGACAATGCCGCTTGCCTGAGACTGCCAGGTATCGACGGAAAGGCTAAGATGAGTAAGAGTTTGGGCAACTGCATTTACCTGAGTGATTCTCCAAAGGAACTGAAGAAAAAGGTAAATGCCATGTATACCGACCCAGAGCATATCCATATCGAACAGCCGGGTCATCTGGAGGGTAATACCGTATTTACCTATCTGGATGCATTTGCCAAGGATAGCGACTTTGAGAAGTTCCTGCCTGATTACAAGAACCTGGATGAGCTGAAAGAGCACTACACCCGTGGCGGTTTGGGCGATGGAACCTGTAAGAAACTGTTGTTGAACATTCTGAATGACCGTCTGGAGCCAATGCGTATCCGCCGTAAGGAATGGGAAAAGGACATCCCAGGAGTATATGAGATTCTGAGAAAGGGTACTGAAGCTGCGCGTGAAGTAGGTGCCAAGACTTTGGCCGAGGTGCGTCACGCCATGCGTATCGATTACTTCGATGACAAGGAACTGATTGCCGAGCAGGCCAAGCGCATTGCTGAAGCAAACAAATAAAAAAAGTAATGCCCGCTTAACTGCGGGCATTTTCTTTTTTATTTCAATGGTGCTGTCAGCATGGCTGAAATCACCTCTTCCAAATCCGATTCCGGAACAAAGCCTACCTGACTGCGAATCTCTCCGTTGGCACAGAAGAATACAGTAGGAATACTCTCAATGCCGTAAATGGCACTCAGCTGTTCGGCCTTATCCACATCCACCTTATAGAAACTCACCTGATTCTTGTACTTGCGAGCCAGTTTCTCCATAATTGGAGCAAGGCGCTTGCATGGACCGCACCATGTGGCATAAAAATCCACGATACATGGGCGGTAGCCCACAAACTTGCTAGGGTTATCCTTATAATGAGCCACCATCTTATTGAACTGGTTTTCTGTCAGTTCCTGAACCTCTCCCTTAGCTTCAACAATATCCACATCGTCATCCTCTACCGCTTCCTCGGCACATGACTCAGCTACCATACCCTCTTCAGCTACGGATTCCTGAGAAGCAGTATCTGCCGCATTAGCCTTATTCTCACAGGATGAAAATCCCAACCAGCACATAGCCAGCAAGGACAAAGATAAAACGCACTTTTTCATGATTATTCTAATAATTGTGCTCTAACTCTACTCAGTGTCTCAGGAGTCATCTGCAGGAACGAAGCAATCTGGTTCAAAGCCGCACGACGGAAAATCTCAGGCTGATTGCTGATCAGACGGCGATAACGGTCCTGAGCCGATTCAAAGCGTTGCAGGTCTGCCTTAATCTGAGAATCAATTAGCGAAACCTCCAGAATCTTACGATAGAATACGGCTATATTGTAGTCCTCCTTCGACAGCTCCTCCAGACCGGTATAAGGCAAACCGTAAATCCAGGTATTCTCCTGAGCCTCTACCAGCAGACGGGTTGGTTCCTGCTTGAAGAAACTCTCAATACAGATTACCATCTTTCCCTCATAAGAGAAATGCTCGGTCAGGTCCTTTCCGTTCTTGAAATAGTACTGACGCACAAATCCCTTATAGACGTAATACATATAGCGGCATATCTCACCTTCCTGCAAAATTTGCTCACCTTTAGCAAATTTCATAGGAACCAGTATCTCAGAAAGTCTGTCCAGCGAATCAGCCGGCAGGGTCTGATAGATACGTGCTAAGTCTCTAGCTACATCACGTCTTTTATCCATATTCTTATCAAATTGCTACAAAGTTACTATTTTTTTCCATAAATCCAACTAAAAAATCCTAAAAGGTTGTAACTTTGCTATGAAAAAAAGAATCGTTGATTGTATGGTTATAATTGGCATAGCAGGAGGCACGGGTTCGGGGAAAACCACCATTGTAAAGAAAATTGTTGATGGTCTGCCTGATGGCTCTGTGGCTGTCATTCCGCAGGATTCATACTATAATGACCAGTCGCACCTGCCACTAGATGTCCGGAAAAAGACCAATTTTGACCACCCCAATGCCTTTGAATGGCCGCTCTTTGCTCAACAGATCCGTGAATTGAAGGAGGGGAAGTCTATTGAACAGCCTACCTACTCCTATCTGGTGTGCACCCGTCTGCCCGAGACGGTTCATGTAGAGCCTAAAGAGGTCATTATCATCGAGGGTATCATGTGCTTTCACGACAAGGAACTACGCGACCAGATGGACCTGAAAATCTTTGTAGATGTCCCCGATGATGAGCGGTTGCTTCGTGTCATCGAACGTGACATAGCCGAACGTGGCCATCCGTTGGAAATGCTGATTGAGAAATACCGCAACGTGCTGAAGCCCATGCATGATGCATTCATCGAGCCAACCCGTCAGTATGCTGACATCATTATCCAGAATTGTGGGGATACCACCCAAGCCATTCAGATGATTCAGCAGTATGTGCAGTCTGTCCTACAAAATACCAAGTCTTAATGTCCGTACCATTCCGATACCTCACCCTGCTACTCCTGGCGTTAGGCCTTTACTCCTGTCAGCAGCAGGGGCAAAGCTCTGCACCCGCCGTCCAGCATAGCGATTTCTATGACCTGGACCAGATTCAGAATAGTGGCGAGATGATAGTACTCACCCTGAATGGTCCGGATACATACTACGATTACCGCGGTAAGATGGTGGGCTATCAGTTTGAGATAGTGGAGATGTTCGGTATCAGTATCGGGGCGCGTATTCGCATGGAAGTAGCTCAGAATGAGGAGGAACTGATAGAATGGCTGAACAAGGGAGATGGTGATCTGATAGCCTATGAGTTGCCGGATTCCATCCTGAAGCTTCATCCAGACCTGGTAACATTGGGTGACAGCTTGTCGCACTGGTCACTCCGCCCGGATTCCAAAAAGATGGCGCAGGAACTGGGACACTGGTTCGAGTCTTCTGCCCAAAAGCGACTGGCATGGAAAAACCGTGCAGCCGAAGCGGCACAGAAGAAAAGAAAATCCAAGATTACCCCAAGGGCTCCTATCAAGAACCTGGCTGCGGGTATAATCTCGGATTACGATAATCTCTTTAAACGGAATGCCCACACCATCATGTGGGACTGGCGACTGCTGGCCGCCCAGGCTTATCAGGAATCGGCTTTTGACCCTAATGCTACCTCTTGGGCTGGTGCTCAGGGCTTGCTTCAGCTCATGCCGGGAACAGCCAAGGACATGAATGTTTCCAATCCATATAATCCGGAAGAGAATGTTCGGGGTGCAGTTCAGTATCTAAAGTTGGTTAATAACAGTTTTACCGATATTGACGACCAGAACGAACGCATCAAGTTCATGCTGGCAGCCTACAACTGCGGCCCACAGCATGTAAAGGATGCACAGGCATTGGCCGAGAAATACGGCAAGAACCCACGTCTATGGACCGGCCATGTAGACCAGTTTGTCAAGGCACTGAGTGAGCCTCGCTACTACCGTGATCCTGTGGTTAAGAACGGATACTGCCGGGGTAACGAGCCTTATAATTATGTTATTCAGATTATGAGCCGATACGAGCAGTATCGTCACCAAATAAGGTGAGTTTCTGGCTATTCGCCTCTTCTAAGGACACCATATTCTCACCTTCAGGAATCTTACCGGCTCTCAGCTGAGCATATTCATTATCCAGTTCATCCCGATAGGACTTTGCCGTAGTGGCATTCAATAGACGGCTGATAGCCAGTGAGTTCTGAGAGGCATCCTTGAGGTGTACCACCGGGCCGCCATAAACCGGAGCAATCTTAAGCGCTGTATGCAGTTCGCTGGTAGTAGCTCCACTCACCATCAATGGGTTATGGTAACCCACCTTGTTCAGTTCCTGAGCCACATGAACCATCTCCTCCAGTGAAGGGGTAATCAGTCCGCTCAGTATTACCACATCCACCTGCTTCTCCATAGCTTCACGCACAATGGTTTCGGCAGGAACCATCACACCCAGGTCAATCACCTCATAACCATTACATGCCATTACCAGAGCGGCAATATTCTTACCGATATCGTGCACGTCACCCTTCACGGTAGCCACCAGCACCTTACCGGCCGAGGTTACAGAGGTATCACGCCCCTTCTCGATATAGGGCTGCAGGATATCCACAGCCTTCTTCATGGTACGGGCAGTCTTTACCACCTGAGGCAGGAACATCTTTCCTGCACCGAACAACTCGCCTACCCGGTTCATGGCATCCATCAGCGGGCCTTCAATAATGCTTACTGCCTGAGAATACTTACCGTTCAAGGCCTCGTGTAAGTCTGCATCCAGAAAATCACCCACGCCCTTCACCAAAGCATATTCCAGACGCTCCTCTACCGTACCGTTACGCCAGGCATTTCTATCCCCCAACACCGTATTTCCGGCAGCTATGCCTCCTGCATTTTTAGCAGCATCAGCCTCTGCTTTCAGCCGTTGAGCTGTCTCTATCAGAGCCTCGGCAGCATCGGGTTTGCGGTTCAGGACTACATCCTCCAACTGTTCAAGAATATCTTTAGGAATATCGCTGTAAAGTACAGAAGTTGACGGATTTACAATTCCCATATCCATTCCCTGTTCAATGGCATGATACAGGAATACGGCATGCATGGCTTCACGGATATAGTTGTTGCCACGGAACGAGAATGACAGGTTGCTCACGCCACCACTTATATGGGCACCCGGCAGGTTATCGTGTATCCATCGGGTAGCCCGGATGAAATCCACCGCATAAGAATTATGTTCCTCTATACCTGTAGCCACGGCCAGCACATTCGGGTCGAAAATGATATCATTAGGGTTAAATCCTACCTGATCTACCAGCAAACGGTAAGCCCGCTCGCATACGGCAGTTCTCCGTTCATAGGTAGTGGCCTGACCCTCCTCATCAAATGCCATGACCACAGTAGCCGCACCCATCCGCTTAATGTAGCGGGCCTTTTCCAAAAACTTCTCCTCACCTTCTTTCAGTGAGATGGAATTGACAATAGCCTTACCCTGTACACATTTCAGTCCTGCCTCTATCACCTCCCATTTGGATGAGTCTATCATTACCGGAACACGGGCAATCTCAGGCTCACTGGCCAGCAGATTCAGGAAGGTGGTCATCTCGGCCTTGGCATCCAGCAGGCCGTCATCCATATTGATATCAACAACCAGGGCACCATCCTCCACCTGTTTACGGGCTATGGACAGCGCTTCTTCATAATTCTTTTCATTGATCAGTCGGAGGAACTTGCGTGAGCCGGCCACATTACAGCGCTCGCCAACATTGATGAAACGCATTTCCGGAGTCTTTTCCAGCATTTCCAAGCCAGACAGGCACATAGATTCAGGAGCGGCAACCGGCTGATGTACAGGGGCTCCCGGAATCAGTTCGGCCATCTTCCGGATATACTCATCCGTAGTACCGCAGCAGCCACCCATCAGGTTCACCAACCCGTCGCGCACAAACTCGCTCATCTCTTGAGCCATCA
This sequence comes from Bacteroidaceae bacterium, assembly GCA_045628125.1. Taxonomy (GTDB): domain Bacteria; phylum Bacteroidota; class Bacteroidia; order Bacteroidales; family Bacteroidaceae; genus Minthousia. The sequence continues at coordinate 710 of JAZQPA010000216.1, read as the reverse complement.
TCTCAGGCGTCTGGTCGTACTGTCCCAGGCTGTTGGGTAGTCCCGCATTAGGATAAACACTGATATAGAACGGAGCCTTGCGTGCCAGCACCTCCAGATGAGGGCGAAGCAGACGAGCACCAAACGAACAGTTCAGTCCGATGGAAAACAAAGGAGCATGCATGACCGAAGCCAGAAAGGCCTCCATGGTCTGGCCGCTCAAGGTGCGTCCGGCTATATCACTGACGGTAACCGACAGCATCAGCAGCACCTCACGGCCGGTCTGGCGCATGGCCTCCTCAGCAGCAAAAAGAGCAGCCTTGGCATTCAAGGTGTCAAAAACGGTCTCTATCAACAGGGCATCCACTCCACCCGCAATCAGGGCCGTCATCTGCTCCACATAGGCCGAGACCAAGGTATCAAAATCCAAGGCACGATAGGCAGGATTCTCCACATCAGGGCTCATGCTGCAGGTCTTGTTGGTCGGGCCTACAGAACCTGCCACGAATCTGGGTTTCAGTGGATTAGCTGCGGTAAACTCGTCAGCCACCTCACGGGCCAGACGGGCACCTTCAAAGGCCATCTCATAGCAGTAATCCTCCAGATGGTAATCCTCCATGGATATGCGCTGACTGCTGAAGGTGTTGGTGCTGATAATGTCAGAACCCGCCAGCAGATACCGGCGGTAAATACCCTGCACCACATCGGGACGGGTCAGGTTCAGCATATCG
>JAZQPA010000215.1:0-3889 GCA_045628125.1 Bacteroidaceae bacterium | reverse complement strand
AAAAGGTGATGAGTGACGAGTAAATGCGTGTATTCATAAATATTTGAATCGTATTGAAACGAAGGTTGTAAAAATAAACGACTAACAACCTTCATTGTGACAAGGATTATTCTCCATTTCCATACGTTAATGCATTAGTTTTCAAATAAATCATAGGGAGTGTCCCCGCTATGAAGATGAGCCCAGAGAACAGGTATAGAAAGAGATTTGCATATCTGACAACAAAGAGCGAAGCAGCAGGAGACATCCTGAGCCATGATACGGAACGAGATAAGGCCGCCCAATCGATGGGATGAAGCAGAACCAGACACATCACTCCGCCTCCTATCAACATGCCCGCAATGAGACTGATGACAGATACCAACCGATACAAGCGAATCATGCGCTGCTGTTCTTGGTTGATCTTGTCCACCACGTCCAATTTAGGTTCCAGCTTCTCCATGAACTTACGCTTCTCTATCGCAGGATTGTACTCCTTAAATAGTTTCTCTATGTCTTGGTTTTTATTCATGTTCCAGTTTTATTTTTAAATGATTACGACCTCTGTTCAGATAGGATTTGATGGTTCCGGGTGGCTTTCGCATGACCATGGAAATGTCGAGCACTTTCATGTCTTCGAAATAGAAAAGCAACATGGCCGTCTTTTCATTCACCGGAAGATCCTCAATGGCCTTATACAGTTTATCGATTCGCTCCTGATCCCTATCCTCATTGCTGATATCTATTTCTCCAAGGGGCTGAGTGATGATCTGATGCTTCCGTTGAAAATCGATGAAGCTGTTGTAGGCTATGCGATACAGCCAGGTGGAGAACTTGAAATGCTCCACAAAACCCTGATAGGAAAGGTAAGCTTTCAAGGCCGTCTCTTGTGCCAGATCCTCCGCATCGGCATAATTTCCATGACACATGGCCAGGAGGTACTTCATGAGTCCCTCCTGTTCCTGTTCTATCAGTTGAATAAAACGTTCGCGTGTCATAAATGCAGGTTCAATTCGATGTTATTCCTTATCCTCCAATTCCGACTTAAGCATCTTTTTGGCCTTGAAATAGCCCAGCAAGAGCGATACACCAACTGAAACAAGCAATACAAATGGTACGAACATTTCAGCGTCAAACTTCTGGTTATTAATACTGTAGGCTATTCCTAATGCCAAGAAGAAACCGCCTATTATCGTCAAACAAGACCCTATAACCAGCAGGGTGAGAAGAATGTATTTGACAACCAGTCTATTGTCCGTTTTTGGACGAAAAAGTGCGGAATCAATGGCCACTCCCTTTTCCAGAGCGGCAAGAAGGACTTGTGTCCGCCTTTCATCTTCTTTCTTCTTAAACCACATCACAATAGATACGAATCCCAAAATAAATACAATGATTAATGCGAAAAGCAATAAATCAATCAATGCTCCAGACATATTCCTACGATTTAAAATGTTAACTATTCATGTTTCCTTTGAGGGCCTCTCATCCTTATTAACGTAAAAAAACTCATAAGGTTGCATCATAGGGCATAAAAAATATAGAGCTCCGCTAGTCATCACGATTAGCGGAGCTCTGAATTTTTTTAAATAACGTACATGAAAACCTTCTTTTTACCTTTTTACCTAACAATAACTAATAAATAACCAATATATGATGTTCGTGAGTTTTTATTTCCTTGTTTTCATGTTGCAAAGATAATGGGGGTATTTCCCCCTTGCAAGGGAAATTCCCTATTGTTTGAGGGGATTTTCCCTATTTATGCTTGCTTTTATCATTATTAATAGTGATATTTGCAAAACCATCAAATTTCTAACACGATGAAACGCATATTTTTCCTCATGCTTTTAGCATGCATGTTCTGCACCAGCATCTGGGCAGGACAGTACCGTAACTTCAAGGCAACGGCCTATGTGATGGTTCAGGACGTGAACCGCATGGCCACAGTAGAGAACTGGGAAAAGGAATGGGCTACCTATTCCAAGAACCTGAAACTGGACAAGGTGTATCTGGAAACCTTCCGCGATGGCGTGTATGTGGACGACAAGGCCATGAAGAATGCCATCAAGTTCTTCAAGTCGAAAGGTGTGGAGGTTTCAGGTGGTATTACCTACAACCGTACCGGCGGTCAGCGCCAGCGTTGGGAGAGTTTCTGCTATTCCGACCCTGAGCAAGTGGCCATCATCGAGAAGATAGCCGTACTGACAGCGGGCTATTTTGATGAGATTGTGCTGGATGACTATTACTTTACCAACTGCAAGTGCGACCTGTGTATCGAGGGTAAGGGCGAGAAATCATGGGGTGAGTACCGCCGCGACCTGTTGGATCATGTGGCCAAGCACCATATTGTAGACCCTGCCCACAAGGTGAACCCTAAGTGTAAGGTTATCGTGAAATATCCAAACTGGTACGACCATTTCCACGGTCTGGGATTCGACCTGGAGCGCGGTCCTTATACCTTTGACGGTGTGTATACCGGTACCGAGACCCGTGACCCTCGCGGTGAGCAGCACCTGCAGCCATACGAGAGCTACGGTATCATACGTTACTTCGAGAACCTTCGACCGGGACACAACTTTGGCGGTTGGGTGGATACCGGCAGCCTTCGCTCGCTGGATATGTTCTCCGAGCAGCTGTGGCTGACCCTGCTGGCCAAGACTCCGGAGATTACCCTGTTCAACTTTGGCAGCATGGGACGCGAATACCGTGAGATGCCACGCCCATGGGAGAATGACTCTCCTCTGCTGGACATGAAGGCACTGACTCAGGAATCGGCCAAGCGTGGCATCAGCAAGCCTACCTGGGGACGCATTGCCGAATACTCGTACGAGCAAGTGGATAAGGTATTGGACAAACTGGGTACTCCTATCGGCATCAAGGCCTACAAGCCTTTCCAGTCGGAAGGCGAGGATTTCCTGCACAACTATATGGGTATGATTGGTGTACCGGTAGAGATTGTGCCTCAGTTCCCTATGGACGAGGAACTGGTTATCCTGACCGAATGTGCCAAATATGATCCGGATATCCTGAACAAGATGAAGGCTTTCATGAAGAAGGGTGGCGATGTGGTGGTTACATCCGGCTTCTACCGTGCCATGCAGGACAAGGGCATCAAATCAATCTTTGAGATGACCGCCACTACCCGCAGTGCCGATATTGATACCGTAGTGGTAAGTGGTGGTTACGGCCGTCAGCAGGGTTATACTGCTACCGCTGTGCCTATCCGCATTCCGGTGTTCATGTATCATACCAACGACTCGTGGGAGGACATCACTGCCCTGGATTACGACAATGGATGGCCGCTGCTGCAGCATAGTGTTTACTCTAAGGGTAACATGTTTGTATGGGTCATTCCTGACAACTTCAGTCACCTGTATGCTCTGCCTGCAGTGGCACTGAACCGACTGAGAACGGTGCTGTCTCGCAAGATGAATGTGCAGATAGAGGGCGACTCACAGATTTCTCTGTTTGCCTATGATAACGATACCTTTGTGGTACATTCGTTCCATAATGCTCCTACCCAGGTGAACCTGGTGGTAAAGACCGAGAAGGGTGTGACTGAAATCCTGACCGGTGAGAAGATGGCTGGCACCGTACGCAACAGCGACAAGGTGAACGACCGTCCGATAGAGAAGGTCAGCACGGTGACAGTCACCCTGCCTCCTCATTCCTTCCGTGCATTTAAAATCAACCGATAATAAAAACCGTGGGTGTCTGTTCTGACACCCACGGTTTTTATTATTCAACCACAAATTCCAATGTTCCGCCCTTAACCACATCGGCAAATGGGATGTGATGGTCGGGCAGTGCCTTACCGTTCAGTTTAAACTGACGGATAAAGGTGGTATCATTGCCCTGGGTGTTTTTAATCACAAATTCCTTACCGGAATAGTACTTGTCGCTGAGACGGATA
>JAZQPA010000214.1:0-15700 GCA_045628125.1 Bacteroidaceae bacterium | reverse complement strand
CGGTACTACCGGTGAGCCTAAGATGGTGGCACATGATTTCAGCTATGCATTGGGCCATCTGGCCACAGGCGTATTCTGGCATCATCTGCATCCTAACTCATTGCATCTCACCATTGCGGATACCGGTTGGGGTAAGGCCGTTTGGGGAAAGCTGTATGGCCAGTGGCTGGCAGGTGCCGTGGTGTTTGTCTATGACCATGAGAAGTTTACTCCTGCTGATATCCTGCAGAAGTTGCAGCATTACCGCATTACCTCATTGTGTGCTCCACCTACCATCTACCGTTTCCTGATCCGTGAGGATTTGACCAAATACGATTTGTCATCATTGGAGTATTGTACTACAGCAGGTGAGGCATTGAATCATGCGGTTTATGAAAAATTCCTGGAACTGACCGGTATCCGTCTGATGGAGGGATTCGGACAAACCGAAACCACACTGACTTTGGGCACATTCCCATGGATGAATCCGAAACCGGGAAGTATGGGTGTACCTAATCCTCAGTATGATATTGATTTGCTGACCAATGACGGCCGTTCTGCTGAGGACGGTGAGCAGGGAGAGATTGTGGTGCGTACCGGAAAAGGCAAGCCTGTAGGTCTGTTCAAGGAGTATTACCGTGATCCGGAACTGACTCACGAGGCATGGCACGATGACATCTATTATACCGGCGATGTGGCTTGGCGCGATGAGGACGGTTTCTACTGGTTTGTAGGCCGTATTGATGATGTCATCAAGAGTTCCGGCTACCGTATCGGTCCTTTCGAGGTGGAGAGTGCGCTGATGACACATCCTGCTGTAGTGGAGTGCGCCATTACCGGTGTGCCTGACGAGATTCGTGGTCAGGTGGTAAAGGCTACCATCGTTTTGGGCAAGGGATTCCAGTCACGCATTGCTACTCCTGAGGATAAGGAGGTATTTATCAAGGAATTGCAGGGTCATGTAAAGCGTGTGACTGCTCCGTATAAGTATCCTCGCGTGATAGAGTTTGTGGATGAGCTTCCGAAAACCATTTCCGGTAAAATCCGAAGAGTGGCTATCCGGGATAAGAAATAAATAAAAAAGGTGCATTGAAAAATGCACCTTTTTTTATTATTAATCCATCACACGCCATGCAGGATGAACATCGCTGTCCTGATGTGACTGCTTCTGGACAATCTCATAGAAGAAATTCAGAATGGCATTGGAATCCTTGGCAAATTGAGGATATTTCATCTTTTCCTCAAAACGCTTCTTGAGCTCAGGATCATTAGCCAGCATCTCGCGTCCCTTTTCCTCCATATACGACTGGCGAACCCAGAATTCACCTACAGGCCATACATGTCCGTTGAAATATCCCCAATAGGTCAATGAACCCGGAGCATTTGGCTCCAGCGCATAAATGGCCAACTTGGCATTTGGCTGGTTCATATCCAGATAATAGCTGCCCTTAGGATAAACCAGTTTCTCGGTCTGAGTGGTATAGTTGGTCTTTACCACAGGAACACGGTTCTCGCTTGGACGGGTAGCCAACTGACCACCAGTATAACGGTAAGTCTCTACTTCCACTTCCTTTGCTTCCTCCAAACGGGTCAGTTTCAATCCGTTCAGTTCCAGAATCTCGGCAATGTTAGCATACTGTGGCATCAGGATGTAAGCCTTTGGAACCTTTACGGTAACTGTAGGTACATGCTTGGTAAACAATGGAATACGATAGGTCTTTGGCTTGTCATAACGGTGACGTACCCAATCGGCACCACTCAAATCACTCTTGATGGTATCGCGTTCCCATCCCAGGTAATCTACCATAATGCTGTCGGTAGGATCAATCTTGTAATCCAATGGGAACTCCTGCTTGCGGAACGCAGGACTTGCCACATAAGCATCCGACTGCTCGATAGCCTGACGCAATTCCTTCTTGCTCTCTGCCAGAATAAAGGCACTCTGACGGATAGCCTCGATGGTACTCATCACACGCTCCTTGTATGGTTTGTAGATGTGAGTCTCCAGCAACAGGCCGATACGGTTGCGGAATGCGGCATAGCTGGTAGAGTAACGAGGGTCGAAGGCATCCAGACTTGCGCCCAACTCAGGAGCATAGCTTCTGCGGTATGAGCAGTATGGGAACATAGGGAAACCCACCTTGGTCATGCGCTCGTTCAACTGCTTATCGTAGATGTCGGTAGCATATTTCTTCAAAGCTGGCGACATGGCCTCGCCGTGATTCTCTACGGAATAGGTCATTACATACTGGAAATCAGCACCATTGGTCACATGGCAGTCGATAAACAACTCTGGATCCCAATAGTTGTACATACGATGCCAGTCCTTCATTTCCGGAGACTCAGTCTTCAGAAAGTCACGGTTCAGGTTCAGCAACAGCGCATTGTTACGGGTACCCAACTCGTCAGGACCATTCTGGTTGATGCGGTTGGTGGCACGGAAATCCTCATGACCATCCACATTGAACACAGGGTCCAGCACAAAGCTTACATGATCCAGCAGCTCCTTATCCTTACCCTTCAACACCATATCACGGAAATAAATCATGCAGGCATCCTTACCGTCAGGCTCGCCGCTGTGAATACATGATTCTACCAGAATAATGACACGACCTTTGGCACGGATAGCCTCAGGAGTGGTCAGACCATCCTTGTCAATAACCACCAGAGATAATTCGCGACCCTGAGGACTGACACCGAAACTGCTGTTCTTCACCATAGGAGATACAGCCTCCAGACGGTGGAAATAGTCGCGTGTCTCGTCAAACTTAGGAGTCTTCTTAAAATCGGTTTTCTCGCTCAATACTACAAACTCGTCCAAATTTGCCTTGATCTTAACCGGCATATTCAGCTCGTTTTTGTTCTGTGCCATGGCGGTACTGCTCAGCAGCACACAGCCAATCAGCATGTTTCTTAACAAACGCATTTTATTATTTATTAGTTTAACTATTCAATTATAACTGTCCTGTTTCCAATCGTTTAATGGCCAGATGATGACCTTGTTCCGCCGCTTTGCCATACCAGCGTAAGGCCTCTGCCAGATTGGGTTCTGATACCCAACCTTCCTCGAACGACTGACCGATACGGAACCACGCATACGGGTCATTGCCCTGTTTGTAGGCATCGATGGCTTTCTGCAACTGCACGCCCTGACTGCTGGTTCCCTTGCGGTAGATATCGCCCATGCTGGAAGGAGCAAACCAGTGGTCACCGTTCTTAATGGCATCACGGTACCAGTCCAATGCCATATCCACATTTTTCTCTAAACCAATACCTTCCTGAAAAATGGTGCCGATGTCATTCAGCACCACGCCATCCACAGGAGCACCAGCCAGAAAGCGTTGAGCAATGTTATACAGCAATGCCACATCCTGACTGCAGAAACTCTCGGTAGTGATGCTGCCGTCTATCTGCCAAGACTGAACTGTACCGATACTTTCATGTTCCGGCACATCGACGGTTATCTCCTCCTCGGGGATAAACTGCTCAGCGACAGCATTCTGTGATTCATGGAAAGGCAGTTTCTTATGGCGCAACAGGTATTGGATATAGCCATAGATGCGGGGAGTGGAGGAGTGCAAATCCACACCGTATTCATTCAGCACCGATTCGGTGACATACCACAAGGAATCAAAAGGAAGCTCGATGTTATAAGGTGCATTCAGGCTCATCACGCACTTGGCATACGCTATGGCATCGCCAATCTGCTCCTGAACCCAGTCCTCGCTGCAGTATTCATAGGCATTCAGGAAATGCATATCCTCCGGATCAAAGTTGTTGGGATCAGGCACCTCATAGTGCTCATCCGTTAGATACAGGCAAAGCGAATCCAGCAGATAGGGCAGGAAACGGTAGTCGTCATAACTGGCCATGCAGTCAAAAACCACCGAATAATGTCCCTTGCCGTCATACTCCAGGACGGTGGTTGTGGTGGAATGCTCCTTGCGGATTAATGACCATGCCAGACATGCCTCCATCTGAAAGGGACCGTCCATCTTCAGGTCCTCCACACCCAGATATTGCAGGAACTGGGCATTGTCCAACTTCTTATTTGCCTTGATTTCAAAAACTAATGCCATAACAGGGCGCAAAGTTACACATTATTTATAATTAAAGGCCATTTCTATGGCGCAAATCTTTTTTTACAACGGAATGTTTTTGGTAGTTTGTCCGTTTTTCATTTATTTTGCAAGCGGAAATGATAACCTTATACAAACATTCGATAAACATGAAGAAACTGACCTTCCTGATAGCCTTATTCATGGCTCTTCCTGTATTTGCCCAAAAAGATTTTCATCCCCGTGCCATTGCCATGTGGGATTTCTCATGGTTGGAACGCCGATGGCCGGGTGCCGGTTATGAGGATTGGGACCAGGTGCTGGACGATTTTACGGAACGAGGCTATAATGCGCTTCGTATCGATGCCTATCCTCATCTGGTAGGTCTGGATCCGGAACGGGAATGGACACTTACTGAAGTATGGAACCAGCAGAACTGGGGAAGCCCTGATAAGAATGTGGTTCGTGTGCAGCCTGCCTTGAATGAGTTCCTGAAGAAGTGCAAACAGCGCGATATCAAGGTGGGACTCTCCACTTGGTTCCGTGCCGATATCACGCACGAGGAGATGAATATCCGTACCCCGGAGATTCTGGCCGACCGATGGATTAACACCTTGAAAACCATTGAGAAGGCTGGTCTGTTGGATAACATTCTGTATGTGGATTTGTGCAACGAATGGCCGGGTGACATCTGGGCTCCGTTCTTCCATGAGCAGTATCCTAAAGTGTATTGGGGACAGTGGGATGAGAAGCACAGCATGGAATGGATGCAGCGAGCTATCGAACGCATCCGTAAGGCTTATCCTGATATGCCACTGCTGTTCTCACTTGATTCGCAGGATCTGACCCGTTACGACCGTGCCGATGTGAGCTTCTTCGACCTTATCGAACAGCACATCTGGATGGCCAACCAAAATAACGGTGAGTTCAATAATGTGATCAGTTACAAGAATGGACGCTTTGATCCACAGGCCTATAAGAATGTGGTGGCTTATGCCGAAAAGACCTACCGTGCGCAACCCGAATATTGGAGTGGCATGCTGGTGAATCAGATTCATGCCATGGCAGGAGTGGCCAGGAAGTTGCAGTTGCCGCTCATCACCACCGAGTGTTGGGGCATTATCGACTATAAGGACTGGCCATTGCTGGATTGGGGTTGGGTAAAGGAACTGTGCGAGATGGGCGTTAAGGAATCAGCCAGTACCGGACAGTGGGTTGCCATTGCCACCAGTAATTTCTGTGGCCCCCAGTTTGTGGGCATGTGGCGCGACATTGAATGGCACAAACGCCTTACTTCTCTGATTAAGAACAGTAAAGTGAATCCGGAACTGCTGCAGAAAGATGCCAAGGCGCAGAAACTGCTGAAGAGGATGAAATAAAACGGTTTATTCTCATCCTGAGTTTCTCTCTCTTGTCATCCTGAATCTCCCACTTGTCATCCTGAACCTCCCACTTGTTATCCTGAGCCTCCCACTTGTCATCCTGAGCGAAGCGAAGGATCTTTCCTGACTAGTAATGAAAGTTTTCACTACTTATATAGAAAGATTCTTCGCTTCGCTCAGAATGACAATGAAGGGATTTTATTTATAAGGAATAATTAGCTTAAATGTAGTACCGCTACCCATTTCAGTTGTAAAAGAAATACTTCCTTCCAGACTTTCCTCCATCAGCTGACGGGTAATGCTCATGCCCAAGCCTGTGCCTTTTCCAACCGGTTTGGTGGTAATCACTTCATGGAACATTTTCTCCTGTATATCATTAGGAATGCCGTTTCCATTATCCTGAATCAGGATGAGCAATCGGTTGTCTTCTTGTTTTACAGAAACCGATACTGTAGGTTCATAACCTTCCTCCTCCTGTTGAGCTTTTTCCCAAACTGCATAGAATGCATTATTGACGACATTCAGGATAGCGCGACTGAAATCCTGAGGAACCAGCAACTGCATTTTCAGGTTGTCCGGATAGTCCTCAAGGATAGTGATATTGAACTTGTTGTTTCGGGCTCTCATGGCATGATAGGAGAGCCAAACATACTCATGAGTCAGTTTGCAGACATCTGTCGGCAGTTTCTCGCCAGCCTTTCCGCGGCTTTGCAGCAGAATACCCTGAATAATACTGATGGCACGCTCACCATGCTCCGAAATCTTTTTCAGATTGGATTGCAAATCAGCTGAAATATCCTCAATATCAGCTGCATCGTCTTCGGTCAACTTATCCTTGCAGTCATCAACCACTTCCAATAAGTCGTTCAGCAGTTTTACGGACAACTTTGAAAAATTGATCACAAAATTCAGCGGATTCTGAATCTCATGGGCAATTCCCGCACTCAATAACCCTAAAGAGGCCATCTTCTCCTGACTGACCAGTTGCTGCTGCAACTTCTCAATCTGCTCGTGAAGGTTTTCTACATTTTCCATCGTACAGTCATTTTCAGTTAAGGACGCTTCAGTATCAGCATAGTCATATCGTCAGACTGAGGATCTCCGTCCACAAATTTCTCTACATCCTTCTTGATGGCATCACATATCTCGTTGCTGTTCATGCCTTTCAGTGTAGGCAGCAATGCTTCCAGACGCTCCTCGCCGTAATCACCCTTCTGCTCGTTGTGTGCTTCGGTTACTCCATCGGTATACATCACCAAGGTATCACCGGGTTCCAGTTGCAGTTCATTGCTGGTGAATGGAAAATCAAACACACCAAGGGCAATGTTCTTGCAGATAGGAAGAGCCTGAACACTTCCGTCGGCCTTCAGCACATACGGAGGATTATGACCGGCATTGGTGTAATCGATTAATCCGGTGGTAGTATCATAGATACCATAGAATGTGGTGACAAACATCGAGTTAAGGCTCTCTGTGCAAAGCATCTTATTGGCATTTGCCATACATTCCTGCGAACTCTGTCCCTGCATTCCGTAAGTACGGATTACTGTACGGCTTACGGCCATGAACAGTGCGGCAGGCATACCCTTACCGCTAACATCGGCTATGGTAAACGCCATGCGGTGGTCATCCAGCGCAAAGAAATCGAAGAAATCACCGCCCACATCCTTGGCAGCTTTCATGGAAGAGCACAGGCAAACCGGCAGATTCGTCTGTTTCAGGAAATCCTCATGATTCGGAAGAATGGCCTGCTGAATCTGACTGGCCGCATCCAGATCTCCCTGAATATCTACCAGTTTGGCATGCTCAGCCTGCGATTTGCGCACAAATTCTATCTGTTCAATGGCTTTCTCAATGGTTACGGAAAGGTCATCCAAGTCGATAGGTTTGGTGGCAAAATCAAAGGCACCACCGTTCATTGCCTGACGGATATTACCCATATCACCGTAAGCCGACACCATGATACACTTCAGGGCCGGATTATGCATCTCGTTCAGTTTGGCCAGCATGGTCAGTCCGTCCATCTCGGGCATGTTGATGTCGCTCAGCACGATTTCGATGTCGGGATTTTTGAGCAGTATATCCAGGGCCTCAAGACCGTTATGGGCAAAGAAGAACTCGTATTCTCCCTTGCGGATCTTTCTGCGGAAATACTGGGTGAGCAGGACTTCCAGGTCCATCTCATCGTCTACACTTAATATTTTAACTGCCATATTTTCTGTTTTAAACCTATTTCTGCAAAGATAATGATTTTTTTATCATTTCATGCATCAATATACTATCATTTTGAAAAAATGATGAGTTTTACTGATTCGTCAAAATTGGCTCTGTTTTTATTTGTTTTTGAATGGCAATTTTAATAAATTTGCACAATGATGAGTTATTTTGCACATATCCGTTACACTATAGGATGCTTCCTGTTCCTTATCCTGTCGGTCTTTTCCGTGCAGGCTACAGCCAGGGAAATAGGCTTGCCGTTATTCCGCAACTATACGGCACAGGATTATAATGCCCACAGTGTAAACCTGGATATTCTTTGCGACTCTATCGGTCATGTGTATGTGGGAAATTTTGAGGGCCTGCTTATTTTTGACGGAGTGAAATGGGTAAAGCTGTATACTCCACGCATCACCCGCATCACCAACCTTAAAATGGATAATCAGGGAGTAGTTTGGGCCTATAACTTCTATTTCCTGGGCTATGTTACCGGAGGCGACCTGCAGGGATGGGATCTTCATACAGTCATCAGCGATAACGAGGAGAAAGTCGCGTCCACCAAAGAGGATATTCCTGAGGAAATCCGGGTATGGCGTGAAACGCTGATTACGGAGAATCAGTCGGCCGGTTATCTGAATTCCAATGGCGATAAGCAGAACCGTGTGCAGTTGGACAAGAATACCTTCTATGTGGCTACCGATCACGGACTTATTGCGCAGGATGCCAAAGGCAAGTTCCTGTACAGCATTACCGATGCCGACGGATTATGCGGTAATTCCATCAACAGCATTGCCACCGATGGAAAGGGCACGGTTTGGGGAGCCACCAATTCCGGACTTTTCCGTATCGATTGGAATCCGGTTTTATCTATACTGACTGATAAACAGGGACTTTTGGGCGATGTTTCCTGCATTCGCCGCAATAAGGGCATCCTGTATGTGGGTACCATGCGAGGTTTGTATCGGGTGGATGGACAGCGGATAGAGCATATCAACGGCATGGATCAGATGTGCTGGTACCTTACCGAAACACCTCAAGGCATGCTGATTGCGTCCTGCAGCGACGGAATCTATAAGATTCAGGGCGTGACTGCCACACAGTTGTACATGACACATTCCTTGTGTGCCGTTTCCCTTGATGAGAACCGTTTACTGTCTGCCGAATTGGATGGAATCTACCTGCATGATTCCCGAGGCAGCAGCACCAAGGTATCTGATTTGCAGTTTATTTCCAGTATCCATAAGGATGCCAATGGTATCGTTACCGCTCAGAACGAGAAGGGTGAGATATACCAGACTGATTCCCGTACCGGAAAATTCGATTTTGTGGAAAAGGAGGTGGTGGCATCCGATCATTGGCTGGAATTAAAAAGTGCTGACGGCACCAGCTGGTATACGGATGAAAAAGGCGACCACCTGAATGTAAGTGATCCTCAGATTAATGTATGGCTCAGTTCCTTCCGCAATCAGAACATCAAGGCCCTCTATCTGGATAAGGATGCAGCATGGTTGGGCGGTACTTTCGGGTTGGCCAAGGTGGACATCACACAGGCTCGCCAGAATCAGCCTTATTTGCCCAAAGTCATCATCCGTTCGTTATATGCTGATGACCAGACCTTTACCGCCACTTATTCTACCGATAAATACGACCCTCTGGATAATGTGCTGTTCAGTTACCGACTCAGCGACAAGGATGAATGGTCGGATTGGGACGATGATAAAGTGCTGAGACTGACTCAGTTGAGCTATGGCAGTTACAATTTCAGCGTACGTGTTCAGGATGGATTCAACAATATTTCCGAACCGGCTACTGTCCGTTTCAAGGTACCTTATCCGTTCTACATGAAATGGTGGGCTTTCCTGATTTATTTTGTCCTGCTGGCTCATCTGGTGCGTACACTCATCATTTTCTATTCCGCACGGAAGATGAGAAAACTGAGAGCGGAGCAGCGCCGCATGGAAGAGGAGCAGAAACGCTTGGAGCTGCTGGTATTGGACCGTACCGCTGAATTGGAGATTGCCCATGCCGAGCTGTTGCGCAAACAGAAGGAAGCAACTGTAGGTCAGTTGACTAAGGGTTTGATCGACCGAATCCTGAACCCGATGAATTACATCAATAACTTCTCACATCTTACCTTGGGACTCACCAAAGAGTTGAAGGAGGACCTGGAGGACGATGAGGACAAGATAACCCCTGACAATTACGAGGACATCCAGGACATTCTGGACATGATGAATACCAACCTGAAGAAGATTGAGGAACACGGACAGAGCACAACCCGTATTCTAAAATCCATGGAGGAAATGCTGAAAGACCGTAGCGGACAGTTTGTACAGATTGACCTCAGTTCGTTATGCCAGCAGACTTTGCTGTATGTCAACAAGTATTTCGAAAAGCCTGTCAACCAATGGAATATCCAGTTGCATTGGGACGTTCAGCCCGATATCAAGTGCCAGGGAATCAGTGAGCAGTTGGCCAAATCCATCATGAGCATGATAGGCAATTCCATCTATGCCATTAATAAAAAGGCCGAGCGTCATCCTGCTGGTTATCAGCCGGAATTGAGCCTGACACTTTCACGCGACAATCGTAACGCCAAACTGATTCTGCGCGATAACGGAATAGGTATTGAGGAGAGCATCAAGGACAAGATTTTTGATCCGTTCTTTACCACCAAGCCCACTTCCGAAGCGGCAGGTGTGGGTATGTATCTGACCCGTGAGATTATTGAAAGTCATGGCGGAACCATTTCGGTAAGTTCCGAGAAAGACCAGTTTACCGAGTTCACCATCCTAATTCCTGTAGAAGCATGAAACCCATCAGAAAGATAGCACGATACAGCTTATTGGCCGTGATGCTGGCAGGTGTCGGATTCCTGTACCTTCAGCATCGCTCAGATGCTGCGCGCATTGCAGAATTGGTCAAGGACAATCAGCGTTTGACCGACGAGGAAAAGCAAACCATTGTGGTTCAACGTGTCAGTCAGCAGATGGAGGAGATAGCACGTGAACAGCAGAAGGTATCCGAAAAGGAGAGAGAAGAAGCCATCAAGCAGGCAGAACTGGCTAAGGAACAGACCGTTCTGGCCAATCAGATGCGTGCCAAGGCCCAATCCGAGGAGCATTTGGCCAATGAGGCCCGTATTCAGGCCGAGCAGAATGCCATAGAAGCCGGAAGAAATGCCGATGAAGCCAAACGCCAGAAGCAGGTAGCCGAGGACCGTCAGGCCGAAGCCGAGCGATTGAGTAGGATTTCCTTGGCGCATGCCATGGCCAATCAGGCTGTGAATCTGTACAATAGCGATAATCTGGTGCTGGCCAATCTGCTGTCATACGGCGCATGGGTGTTCTCACAGCGCAATGGCGACAGCAAGTACCAGCGTGCCATCTATGCGGCACTTAAACTCACCGGAAGTCAGATGCTTTCCGTCCAGCCGCATAAGGCGGGACTGAATGCCATCGGTATGATTAGCCGCAATGAGCTGGTTACTGTGGGACGTTACGGTGAACTGGTGCGTTGGAGCGATATCGAGGGACGAATGCGTCCGCAGACTCTGTATGCCGACAACCGTTACGATTTCCGTGATGTCTATATAGATAAGGACGGTCATATTTATGCGCTAACCCGTAAAAAGGAAGTGTTGAAAGACGGTGTGTGGATGTCGGACACCAAGAATATCCTGCCAATGTTCCCATCCGTCAAACAGGAGAAACAGATTGAGCAACTCCAGCGCTCACTGCCCCGTAGCATAGCTCCTGATCAGATTTCCGCTTTGGCACAATCGCCCGACGGATTGTGGGCATTTGGCATGAAGGACGGCTCTATCTATCTGACCGATAGTAAGTTCAATATCAAGAACCAGTTGTTTGCCCACAAATCACAGATCAGTAAAGTGCTGTTCCGCGATAACTTCCTCTATACCAGCAGCTACGACTGTACGGTTCAGTTGTGGAACCTCAGTTCCGAGGTGCTGGAACCCCTCACCATCTGCCAGTTGGAAGGTGGCCGTTGGATTAACGATTTCCTGATTATGGGCAGTTACATGTGGATATCCGACGGTATCGGTTCGCTGACACGTATCGTGTTGGAACCCACCTTGCTGGCACGGAAAACCCACGATAACCTGAAGCGCGACTTTACCCAAGAGGAGTGGAATGCGTATGTAGGAAAGGATATTCCTTACGAAAAACTGAAATGATGCCTATGAAACCGAGATATTTACTGATACTGTTACTGATGATGATTGCCCCGGGACTTATGGCGCAGGACAACAGCATCCGCACCATATTTATTCAGGCCGAGGAGGCGTATAATGAGGGTAGAGTGGATTATGCCCGACAGATACTGCAGGAAAACATGAATCATTTTGATCATTCCCAGCGCAGTAGTGCCTACCGCATGCTTACCCTTTGCGCCCTGTTCGAGGATTTGGATGATGATGCACAAAAGTATGTGCAACTGCTACTTAAGAACGATCCCAATTACACCACCGCCTTTACTGATCCGGTGCGTTTTGTGGATCTGGTCAATTCCTACCGTCACGGTGCCCAGATTACCACGGCATCTCAGCAGGCCGAGAGTATAGAGGAAGCCCCTGTTCCCGTAACGCTGATTACCGAAGAGATGATACGCACTTCCGGAGCCCGTACCCTTCAGGAACTGCTGGTGGATTATGTTCCGGGCATGAATGTGGTGGAAGGCGAGGAGAGTAACCTGAGTATGCGTGGTGTCTATTCCTATTCCCAGGAGAATATCCTGATTCTGCTGAACGGTGTGCGTCTGAACAGTTATGTCACCAACTCGGTGGCTCCCGATTACCGCATCATGCTCGAGAACATCAAGCAGGTCGAGGTGCTTCGCGGTGCCGCATCCTCACTTTACGGTTCGGTTTCCCTGACCGCCGTAGTGAATATCATCACCAAGGAAGGCCATGAACTGGATGGCTTTAAGGCTTCCGTAGGTGTGGGAAATATGCATACCGTTAAGGGTAACATCCTGTGGGGCAAGAGTTTCCTGGATACCGACATTATGGCATGGGCATCCATCTACAGTTCCCGCGGTTACCGTCATGACATACCGGTAAACGACAAGAATTTCTATGGTTCATATCCTTATAAGGCCTATTCCTATGTAAACGGATATAACAATCAGCCTGCCTACGATTTTGGCTTAACCCTGCGATGGAAGGATTTCAAGCTGCAACTGACCCGTCAGCACAGTAAGCGTGTGTATACCTATACCAACATGCTGGTTCCTACCTATTATGATTATGATGCTTACCAAACCATACAGAACACTAAGCCTGGCCGTTCGGTGCGTGCCACAATTGGTAATCTGAATTACAGCCATACCCTAAAAAACGTGCATCTGATAGCCAATGCCACCTTAAGCATGCAGGATGCTTCGCTTTACAACATTGTGGGCGATAGCATTCCGGAAGAGCGTCAGGATATTCTGGGTTTGCTGCCCTGGAAGAAGGACGAAGCCTTTGATAAAGAACACACCTTAATACAAAGTGGTGTATTTCAGTTGCAGAGCTGGAAGAGTTATACAGCGGCAGGCGAATTGCGGGGCATGTACGACTATCGTGCAGGAAAAACCGGAAAGGGAAATCTGTTGGCAGGTTTTCAGTATAACTATTTCAACCTGTATTTCAACGATATGGCCTTTGGTGATCACTTCAACCGAATCCTGGTTTCCAGTGCCAACGACCGTTCCATCATTTTCTCCAATCACCGCGAGTATGGTGCATCAACCTTTGTGCAGTTAAAGCATAGTTTCAATGATCATTGGCTGTTCAACGGTGGTTTGCGCTACGACTACAAGCATCGCTTTGAAGGAAAGGACCAGCATGTGCTGTCACCCCGACTCTCATTGATCTGGAAGCGCAACAGCAACTTTAACGTGCTGCTGTCCTATGCCCGCTCATACGAGGATGCCTCCTATTTCTACCGTGCATCACGCATCATGTATATCGGTAACGAGAGTTTGAATCCTCAGTTCCTGGATAATATACAGTTGTCCGCCACCCTGAAATTCCCCGATTTGCATCTCACCTATCAGGGCAATGCTTTCTATCACCATGTTGAGGATCTCATCACCCTCACTTCTGTATCTTATACAAATTCAGGATGTTTGAAATCTATGGGCCTTGAGCATAGCCTTACCTATCAGCACAAGGGGACAGACATTCATGCCAACCTGTATATGCAGCGTTCCATGCAGTCCTCTGGTTATCATGCCGATGCTCATGACATCTATGCCGTACCTAATGTGACTTTCCATATTCTGGGCAGTCAGAAATTGACCAAGGGACTGTCGGTTAATGCAAGTATGGGAATCTCTTCACGCCAGAAATTCCTGTTCTATAATGTGGATGTTTTTCAGAATGATGAATGTTTAGCAGGTAAAGTCCTGAATTTGCCAACCTATTGCCTGGTGAATCTGGGTGCACGCTACGAATGGAAGAGAGTGGAACTGGTGTGCAACGTGAAGAACGTGTTCAATCATCTGTACCGTTTGGGTGGCGACCGTATTCCTATCTATCAGGAAGGCCGCACTTTCCTGACCACTGTCTCATACCAGTTCTAAACCACTAATTGTAAGTAGAAAATGGGCCTGAAACATACCTATCCGTTATCCGAATCCCAGATGGGAATTGTCCTGGAGTGGATTCAGCATCCGGATACCACCCAGAACAATATTTCTGTCCAGTACGATTTTCCATTAGATATGGATGCGGAGCGGTTGTGCCGTGCAGCCAGCACTGTGTTTGCCAAGCACGCCATCTTCAGGACACATATTATAAATAAGGAGGGGGAATTAGCCCAGTATATTGACGATGAGATTCCCATCGATGTGCCGCTGCTTTACCTGAGCGAGGAGCAGTATGCCGAATACCGTCAGCAGTTTATCCGTCCGTTCAATCTGTGGGAAGATGTGCTGTTCCGTTCGGCGGTGGTGCAGACCGAAAAGCAGATTTACCTGCTCAATGACACCAGCCATGTCATTGCCGATTCCGGTACCTGGGTGAATTTCCACCACGAACTGGATATCTGTTACCGCACCGGATCCCTGGAAGGAATAGAGGATTATCCGTTCAGTGATGTGGTGCACGAGGATGTGCAGAATCTGTCATCGCCGGCTTATCTGATGGATAAGGATTACTATGCGCAGTGCTTCAACGGCTATGGCATGACGGTGCTGGATACCGCCACTCCACGTGCCATCGGTGCACTGAAGCGCATCTCACGCGCCATGCCTTCACAGGAAATAACCGCTTTCTGTACTGCACATAGCCTTACGCCCAATCTGTTCTACATGGCTGTTTATTCCTTGGTACTGAGCGTATTATGCGGCGAGAACAAGGTTTCTTTTGAAGGAATGAACCATGGCCGCAAGAGCAAGAAACAGCGTCAGACCTACGGCATGTTTGTCAAGACCGTACCTTTTTATGCCGATCTTTCCCAAGCCGATACGCCGGTCCTGGAACTGATGCAGTGTTTCAAGCACCAGATGATGCAGAACGTGCGTCACGCCAATTATCCGTTCACGCATTTCTGCCGCGATTTGCACCGGCAACCGTCCAACTCGTTCTCGTATCAGATGCTGTCGCTTTTCATCGAGGTGGACGGCAGACAGGTACCTATCCGCGAGTTGCCGCCACAGCTTTCCACCGAGAATGTTTCCCTGGTGATTTATCCCAACACCGATGAGGATATCATCGAACTGTGTTACAACGAGGCTC
This sequence comes from Bacteroidaceae bacterium, assembly GCA_045628125.1. Lineage (GTDB taxonomy): Bacteria > Bacteroidota > Bacteroidia > Bacteroidales > Bacteroidaceae > Minthousia. The sequence goes on along the minus strand of JAZQPA010000214.1, from coordinate 317 downwards.
GGTATTCCGAGGCGCAGATGCTTCAGATGTGCGACATGGTGATACAGGTCACACAGCATATCATTCATCATCCCGATGCTACGGTAGGAAATGTGGCACTGGTCAGTGAGAGTCAGCAGCAGGAACTGCTGGAATTGGGAAGCGGTGAACCGCTAACCGATGCGCATTCCGGAAAGGATGTGCTGGAACTCATTCAGCAGCAGTGCCTCAAGAACCCCGATCATATCGCCATTGTGGATTGCCAGAGCCGGATGACTTATGCAGAGCTGCATACTGCCATGACCGCATTCTCACTGCAGCTGCAGCAGAGTGGAGTA
>JAZQPA010000213.1:0-22133 GCA_045628125.1 Bacteroidaceae bacterium | reverse complement strand
CAATCCGCTTAGGCTTACAAAGGCTGTATGTTCGCTGTCGAATCCCAAATCGCTGTTCACCATCCTGTTGTACTGCAAAGTGATGATGGTAAGTAGCAGTCCTAAAAAGGAAACGGCACAGAACTCTACACCCAACAATCCTAACTTCCACATTCTTCTGCTGGCACGCAGATTCCTGAAGATGTCAGCCACAGGAATGCGTTCGAACATTTCGGCAGGTACAATGGCATTTATCACCATGACCAGCAGGACAACACCAATAGCGATGTAAAGCGGTCTGCCCGTGAAGAGTGACGAAACGGCTGTTCCGGATAGATTCTCGACTGTTCCACTGAAAGCATAGATGAGAACTACCGCCAATAAGACAGCCAGGAAGGTATGCACCAGTGATTCTGCAGCCATCATGCTGTACAGATTCCACTTGTTGCTGCCAAAGCATTTGCGAAGTGCCATTTCACGGCTACGGTTCACTGATGTAGAAACCACTATGAGAATGTAGTTCAGTACCGAAGTCATCAACAGTGCCACAGCCACCAGTACCAGTACCAGCATCATGCTACCCATATCACGGTCTTCGTTGTGGAAGTTTTGGTAGGGTCGTGCCAGGTATTCTCCTTCAAATCCCACCTCTTTCAGTTCATCCATAGGCAGGTAGCGTTCCAGAAATTCGGGCATTCTTGCTTGAATATCACGGATATCTGATTCCTGGCTGAGGCGAATCAGTGTAAGGAAACGGTCGTTACCCATCACGCCATCTGTTCCATCATATAGACCTAGATAACCGATGCTCGGCAACGAAACCACCACATCCGGGCGGTAACTGGAATTGGCAGGGAAATCCTCGTAAACACCCGAAACTGTCAGCCATTCACCGTTGCTGTCGTCAATCTTAAAGTCTCTACCCATCACATCTGATGCAGCTTCCATCGCATTCCGGCTATCAGCCATCTTCATGGCCAGTGAGGCCGAGATTACCGCTTTACCCTTGATGCTTAATGATTCGGTAAGATCACCTGCCAGACAAGTACGGTTCAGCAACTTAAAGAAACAGGAGTCGGCCAGATATATCAAATCCACACTGCTTTTCCGGCCGTTTCCTCTTTGCCTTACCTTGGTATTATAGGAGTATATTGTGGCTCTTGTGGCCATTTCCACCTGTGGATAGTATTCCTTCATGCGAGGAGCAATACCACCTGAAGTACGGTTATAGACCAGTTCCTGACCGTTCATCGCAAAATGCTCACTCAGGTAATAGATGCGGTCGGCACCCTCGTAGAAATTATCGTATGTCTGCTCAAACCAGACTTTGGTCAGCAAAACCAAGCTGACAGAAAGACCGATACCTAACGATAGAATCTTCATGCCATTCTTACGGCCTTTTGCCGGCAGCGCCCTAATGGCTGCTATGATAGAATTGAAAAAGTTGTTCATTTCAAAATCAATATTTCGTTATCACCATAGTTATCATATCCGGAAGTGATGACCTTCTCACCGGGTTCCAGGCCTTCCAGTACCTCATAGAACTGAGGATTCTGACGGCCGATGCGGATGTCACGCTTCACGGCTTCCTTACCATCTCTGCTTACCACATAAATCCACTTGCCACCGGTCTTCTGGAAGAAAGAACCACGGGGAATGAGGACTGCCGATTCCGGTGAGCCCAACTGCAAATTTAGGTAATAGGTCTGTCCGTTGCGAATATTCTCAGGAATTTCTCCCTCAAACTTGAAGTCGGCCTTGAACTTGCCTTCACGAACCTCAGGATATACTTTGCGTAAAGATGCACCAAATGTAGATTCCTGACGCTCGAAAGTGGCTTTCAAGCCCGGAATGACACGGTCAATATAGTGCTCGTCTATCTGCGCCTCGATCTTATAACTGCTCATATCGCTAATCTGGCCAATCTTGGTACCGGCACCGATGTTCTCACCCAATACGGCATCCAGAATACCCAACTGCCCATCTATTGGGGCCTTGATGGTAAGGTTGTCCTTACGCTTACGGATCATGTGCATGTTCAGCTGCATGTTCTCTAAGCTCTCCTGCATACGTTCCACCTGAGTAGAACGGAACAGACTGTCCTGCACCTCCTTATCCTTGATAATCTGCAGTTTGTCCATGGCCAAATCATAATCCTCCTTGGCTTTAAGGTATTCCTCCTTGGCTATCAGCTTTTCATTGTAGAGCGTTTTCTGCTGCTCAAAGTTTCGTTTCAGGCGCTTCACGTTCAGCAGGTATTCGGCTTTCGACTGTTTCACGTTCAGGCGGTCCTGTTCCATCTGAATCTGAGTGTTTCGCAAGATATTCTCTTTCTCTGCCAGTTCAGCTTCGGAATTCAGCATCTGCAGCTCCAGATTATCGTTCGACAGGCGAAGAATCTCATCCCCCTGCTTTACCATCGAGCCCTCTTCTATGAGAATGGCCTCTACTCTACCTCCCTCTATCGGACTGATCTGTACCGTTATCAAGGGCTGAACGGTTCCGCTCAATCGGATGTAATCGTTAAACTCTCCTGCTTTCACTTCGCTGATGGAGATGGATTCTCCGTTTACCCTAAGTGTACTGCGATTGGGTTTTAAAATCAGGAAGGCTACCAAAAGGGCCATTCCACCACCCATCCACCAAGGCAGTGCCTTCTTGGTAAAGGCTGCCTTCCAACCGGTTTTCTTTTCGATTATTTTATCCATTGATTTATATATTTTTCTATTTATGTTTTTGTCAATCTTTTCTGTCTTTCTTTTTTATCATTCTTCTTGTCATCCTGAGCAGAGCGAAGGATCTTACTAAAGCGGAGCCCATAACTAGCCAGGAAAGATTCTTCGCTTCGCTCAGAATGACAGGAGGGGGCAGGATGAGAGGTTAATAATTACTGTTCAATATAAGGTTCTCCTCCATAATACCGCACCACTGCATTCTTAATCCTAAGCTGCAGGAGTGAATTCATGCGTTCGGCCTTAGCATTCAGGTAATTCTGTGAAGCGGTCTGGAACTCGATGGCCGAAATGAGTCCGGTCTCATACTGTTTGGTACTGAGCCGGAAGGCCTCCTCCTGCACATCGGCAAGACGGGATGCCTGATGAAAGGCCGCTTGCGCTCCATCACGGTCGCTTACAGCACGAACCACTTCATTCTCTATATCACGCATCTTCTGGTCGTATTCGGCCTCGGCACGCACCACAGCATTCTTTTTCATCTTCAGTTGGGTGCGACGCTTCAGCTGGTCGAAGATGGGGATGTTAAGTGATAGCTGAATATACTCACCACCATTGTTGCGGAACTGCTCCTTGAAGGAAATAGGTGTGTAGTCTTTCTTTCCCGGATAGGTATAATAGGTTGTTGACCAGCCGCCATACAATCCTATGGTAGGCGAATAGGCTCCCCGGGCCGATTTCAGATCCAGTACCGCCTTCTTCCTGTTCATCAGGGCTATCTCTGCCTCGGGAAGCAACAGCTTTGCCGATGAGGAAAGGTCGTCGGTCTGTACCGAAGTCAGTTCAGGTTCCGTAACCGATGGCTGGATGTGCAGTTCCTCATTAACCGGCCAGAACATCACGTCCTTCAGGGTAATCAGGGCATCGGTCTTCTGGTTTCGGGTAGTGGTGAGCTGATACTCCTTCTGTGCCAGTTCCGATTCCATCTGAATCACATCGGCATGCCCCTTCTGTCCCAGTTCCTCCTGACGGACGGCTCTGTCACGGGCGGTCTGAGCCGTAGCCACCTGCCCAATCAGTACCGATTCCATCTCGGTATAGTATAGCACATTATAATAGGCCTCCATAGTGGCCAGACAGATTTCGTCACGTGTCTGCTGCTCCTTGCTCAATCCCATCTTGGCTGCTGTCGATGCCATCTTCCAGTTATTGATGGATTGGAAACCATCGAAAAGTGTAATACCGGCATTAACACCATAGCTGTTGTGAAACGTTGTCACACTGTTGTAGGTATTGGTTTCCGGATCCAGATTACGTCCGTACTGGTTGTACGCATAAGTCTGTGCTTCCACAGTTGGTGTAAACAGGCGCATGATGGCTTGCCGTCTTTGCCACTGTTCATCCTGTCTGTCGGCTGCCTGAATCCTCATCTTCGTTGAGTTGCTTACGGCATATTCCATACAGTCGTGAAGAGTCATGACTGCTTGGGTTGATTCCTGGGCCTGGGACGTCAACACAGATAATCCACAGAACCCAAGAACACCCATCATTGTTTTACTACATCCTAATCTCATATTCAATCATTTGTTTACACTACTAATCACATTTAGCGTGCCAAAACAGTCAATTAACTGATAAACAGCAATATTCAAAAATTCGAACAACAAAAAAGTGTAAGGTTTCTTAACACCTGCTGTTAAGTTGCTTTACACCCACACATCAAATCGCCCAAATCCATACAACCTGTAAAATAATTATACATTCTTGGGGTAAAGGCGCAAAGAGGACTACAAAAATTCGCTTTTTCCGACTTAAGTTTTCTACCTTTGTTGCGTATTAAGAGTAAAGAGCCACAACAGATAGCCAGAATGGAAAAAGAAACGTTTCAGAAATGGATACAGGAACTTCGTCCCAAGATCATGCAGGTGGGGCTGAACTTCTTCGGCAATACCGATGACGCTGAGGATGCAGCCCAGGAGACGCTTATCTCACTCTGGCGCTATTGTGAAAGGATTGACGAGAACCGGAACATTGAAGCACTTGCCATTCGGGTCGCTAAAAACAGTTGCGTGAACCTGAAGCGCAAACAGATGCAAATGACGTATTCGGACGAAAGCAGCTTGATAAACATTCCACCCCTCCTATCGCCCTCGCCACAAGAGGAGATGGAGAGAAAGGAGGAGAATGTGGCGCTCCAGAAAGCCATAGGTATGCTGAACCCGCGAGAGCGGACTCTTTTTGAAATGAGACAAATGGAAGGACTGGAAACCGAAGAGATTTCACGACAGACAGGCATACCGAAAGCCAGTGTACAGAGCATGATTTCTGCAGCAAGAAAAAAGGTGTTTAACGAACTGAAAAGAAGAATGTATTTATGAGTAACGATGAAGTAAACAAACTGATAGACAAGTATCTGGATGGTAAGACAACACGTGAAGAAGAGCAACAACTGGCTCTGGCTGTAAGCAAACCCGATGCACCCGAAGAGTGGAAAGCCATCAGTGAGATGCTTGGGGAACTGGCCTTAGGTGAAGCCGTTTATGACCATCTCATGGCTCGGAAGAAACATCAAACATTCACCCTGAAACTGTCATGGGGAATAGCCGCAAGTGTTGCTGTTCTGTTGGGATGGGGAATCTACAGCCATTACCTCTACCAGAAAGAGAACTTTGCCGTATTGTATATAAATGGCATTCAGGTGGGAAACGAAACACAAGCCTTATCTCACAGTACTGAAACGCTTAGTGAACTATTCAGTCAGGATGATACCGAATCCTGTCTTTATGAACTATTTAATCCGGAATAAACCATGAAAAGAATCTATCTACTCATCTTCTGCACACTGGTCGCTCTTTCTTCCTGGGCTCAGGAAGGCTTGGCCATAAAGGAAATATTCGATGGTAAGGTGATCAGGAAGGAACAGATACAGGAGACTTACATAAAAGGAGAACTTCTCAAGGAGTACAAGCTGAACACGTTGAGAACCATAAAGTTCACGGCATCGGAAACTGAGCGTGAGAAAGCAGAGGCGATATTCATGAAAGATTTGGAAAACAACCGTCTCACAGAGTCAGAAAGCTGTAAGTTGGAGGTGCGCAACAACCATCTTTATTATGCTATAGTACAACTGAGTGATACGGGAAAACAGCATCGCTACATCTGTTTTCAGGGAAAGAAAACCGGACAGAGCTATGCCATAACACTGGTTTACATTGAAGGAATGGCTACATTAACAGAATTAGAACATACATTTAAAAGAAAATAACGGATTATGAAAAAGATAGTATTTGCAGTTATTGCACTGTTCGTCACCGTGCCTACATTCGCACAGACAGAGATGGAAGAAGATGAGAACCCTGGAGGTTGGGACTTTACCCTACCTATCTCGCTGAGTAAGGATAAGGCGGATTCCATGCAGGAGGATTGGAATCCTGATCTGTCCAGTTCATTCTCTTTGGGTTTCACGGGTTCTGCAGGATCGGATGACAAGGTGGATATCAATATGGGAGAATCGTTTGAACTGGCATGGAACAATATTTCCAGTGTCAAGGCTCACCTTGGGAAAAACAGCCTTTTCCGCATAGGTATCGGCATAAACTGGCGCAACTACCGCATGACCGGCAGAAAGATGTTCCGGATGGGTAATGATGGAACCGTTACTATCGACGATTATCCATCGGGAGCCACACCCAAATTCTCCCGGATCAAGACATTCGGAATTACACTTCCCGTAAAGTTCTACCAGCGTATTGGCCGTAATGTGTTTGTGGCTGCAGGTCCTGAATTGGGTTACATCACCTACAGTTCCCTAAAGACACGCTATACAATGGGTGACGAGAAGTTTAAGGATTTTAATAAAGGATTGAAAGTAAACCGTTTTCAAGTAAACATCGGTGCAGAAATCAGTATTCATGGCATCGGCATTTACTACAAATATGCTCCAACTTCTGTCCTTCAGTCCACTTACGGCCCTAAAATATGCAGCCAGACGGTGGGTATAAAATTTGAGCTATAAGCCGTCAGTATTCGTCTTTACTCGTGTTCAGCCCTGGTCATTCATTGACTATAGGGCTGATCATTGTTTTTTCACTTCAAACTTCACAAACTGCAACAGGTCTTCCGATGCGTTCGGGTTCTTATAGTGGTTGCAACTGATATAGAAACCGTCTTTGCACACAAAGTACATATCTGAACGGAACGTGTTACGTGGGAAAAGTGTTTCACCAATAATATCCATGTGCTCATCCATCACTATAATGGAGAACACATTCCTGCCATATCTCACCAGATCTAAAAGACTTTCACCATGTTCCGAATCCAGTTCTGTCTCGGGATAGGCAAAACGGTAGTATAATCTGCGGTAAGGATCATAAACCACATCACCGTATGCTGCCTCTGTACAGTGCCGGTACTGAAGGGCTTCAATCTCCATGTTAGGCTGATTCACATCAATCACTAAATGAGAGATGAATTTACTGTTTATCGTCTTGAAGGACAGTTGCTGGAAATCAGGTGACAAGATAGCCAGTTCAGCACTTGCACCATAACCGTAAATCAGGTTGTTTCCATCATAGCAACGAGATTCAAGCAGGTATTTAGCATCTACTAAATCTTTTCCGAACACATCATTCTTATAGGCAGAAGGGATAAGGCAAGGGGCACTTTTCACCTCTTGTGTGGTCAGATCTATGGACACCTCAGATGGCGACTCGATGAATGCTGAGGTTTCCATGTCACGATGGGGGTTCTGAATGGTATAAAGTTTATTGTCTAATATCAGAGGGCTTCCACCGATGTTAGCCATTATTCCCCAAACAGCATTACTATCAAACTCTATCTCTTTTTGCAGAACTCCGGCGCTATTAATGATAGATACAGCAAACTTGAAGGCGTTCGGAATAAATATGTTCTCAAAATCTTTCACAAAGAAGCCAGCGGCACGCCCCACTCCGTTGGGTCCTTCCACCTCCAGCTGCACGGTTTTGCGTAATTCCGTGGTCATCAGGTCATAAAACAGCAGTTGGGCTTTCTCTTTATTCATCAGGACAAAGTATTCATGTCCATCCTTGTCCTCATAAATCTGCATTCTGACTCCAAAATTTTCCACATCGGTTGGTAAATCGTACTGCAGAGTATCCTGGGTTTCTATCAGAGATACAAGATCAGTACCTTTCGATGTACAGCCCGAAACGGCCAAAATAAACATCAGAACCGGAAGTAATATCATTTTTCTCATAACACAAGTTTTTTGCCGTACAATAAAAAACACAGAAACATTTTATTCACTCACCCACATTTTTATATACTCACGCGCCGATAAATGTGATTTTTCTATACCTAATTTCGATTTAAGAATAAGTAGTTTATGTTTGACCGATTCTGCACTGATGCCATAAAAATGGGTTAGTTCGCTATTGTTAAAATCCAGCTTTATTAACATGCACAATTGAAGATCATTTTCTTTAAGATTAGGATAATGATCCCTAAAGGAAAACATGAACCCCCTGGCTGAATCATTGAGATATATTTCAATCCCTAACCAGTCAGCACTGTTCAATTCATGAACCCTTTTCATGTTTCTCAAATTCTCTATTTCCTGCTCAAAATGCACCTTCGAGAAAACATAGCGCTTCATAACATCCAACTGTTTTCCCATATTCGCCAATTGAGTGCAGAGTTCTTCCAAATCATTGTTTTTCATAACAAAATGCAGACGTACTCTAAAACCACTAAAACAAACAGCGTTCTATTGTATCTTAAATGTAACAGGCAGAGTAAAGAAACAAGGAACATTCACACCATTTACCTTTCCTGGAATCCATCGGGGCATAGCGCTGACCACACGAAGGGCTTCCTGATCCATAGAAGGGCATACGGAACGGACTACTACAGGACGACGGACGGTACCATCGGAATCAACCACAAACTGAACTATGACTCTACCCTGATGACCTAAGTTGTATTCCTGTTCCGGATAACGGATATTCCGGTTCAGATAATTAATCACTCCCACCACATCTCCAGGAAATCTGGGCTGTTCATCCGCCAACTGATAAACACCATCACTATTCATATAGGGCTGTAAATGGTGGGGCCGAGCAGAATTTTCAGTTTGGCTCACCAAGAGTTCTCCTGGTTCAGTTAATCCGGGAAGTGTGTGCGTAATTTTCCGGAGCAATGGATTGTATTGTATAGAGGCTATGGTTACCTGACCGAGATCTCTGCTGAATGCTATGGTTTCCGGACGGGCAAATGCCGTAACAGCCAAAAGGGTTACCGGAAGGATGAAAGCACATTTCAGGAGAGAACAGGGAGAGGACTTCCTGCTTTGCATCATCACAATACGTTTCTTGAGCGAATTGCGGTTAAAATTGTTCACCACAGTATAATATTTCAATCCGGCTACATTTCTCAATAACATCAGCTGATAGGTTTTGGCATCGAAACCTTTGTCCAACACCCATTCATCGGCTTCATACTCGTGAACATCTTCCAGCTCTTTCTTCAGCCACCATACCACCGGATTAAACCACTGCAAAATGCAACATAAAGCAACAAACAACTGGTCGTATGAGTGACCGCAACGGATGTGGGCTTTCTCGTGTTCCAGAATGATGGACGAATCCGTTTCTAAATCGGATTCGGATAGGATAATGTAGTTCATCCAGCTGATGGGAGATACATTTATCTGATGAACCAGCAGTTTGATGCCGTCCTGCGAATCATGCAAACGGCACAGATGAAGGAGTTTCGCCAACCGGAACAGAGCTACCACCAGATGTATGATGAATGTGGCAACGCCTAAAAAGTAAATCAGCACTATGATGTGCTTCCAGCTGAAAGAGTCAACAGTAGAGACCTTGTCCATGGCATTGAAATGGGTTTCCAGAAATTCCTGCACTTCCAGAACGGGAGCCTGAATACCCGATAAATCAGTGGCCGTAAACTGAAACAGCGGGAGCACTGCCGAAAGAATCAAGCAGCAAAACAGCATGAAACGCTTTACCTGATGAAACGTCTCCTTGGCTAGTAACAGCTTATAAAACAAAAAGAATACAGATAAACAACAGGCATTCTTCAGTATATAGACCACAAAATATCCCATTACAAAACCTTGTCTTAATTATCGTTAGGGTTTCTCTCTATCATCTCCAGTAATTCCCGAATCTCATCGGCCGACAGCTCTTCCTCCTTAAACAGGAAATTGACCAGTGATTTAACCGATCCGCTGAAAAGGTCCTTCTTAACCTCCAACATCACTTTACGGGTATATTCCTGACGGGTAAGCAATGGCTTATAGAAATTCAGCTTACCGGCATTCTCCCGGCGTTCGCAGTTCACAAAGCCTTTCTGATGAAGTATCTTCAGAAAAGTGGCCACCGTGGTGTAGGCCGGCTTCGGGTCCGGATAGTGCTCCAATACCTGACGCACATTGGCGCCTTTACCCAAATCCCACAGGATATTCATCACCTCCGATTCGGATTTGGTCAGTGTGGTAAAACCTTCCTTTGATTTTCTCATGCTACTGTCTCTGATGGGTTAATGATGCAAATATAGTCACTAGCCAACATCTTCTAAACTTTTAGTAGACATTATGCGGACAAGCAGACCACTTTTAACGGTATTTATTAGTAGCGGACGGAATTTTTTTTAGTAATTAACAGGTTTTTCTGGGTAATGTCCATACAGGCAACCAGATGAAAAGGCCGATGAGTGAGGCTATCAGGCCACCGATGGTACCGGCAGCCAACGGGTACCAGAATGATTCCCTATCGCCTACCATGAACGGAATGAAACCGAGGATGGTGCTGACCACCGTCAGAAAGATAGGGATAATCTTGATGTTCCATGCCTTGACAAAACGGTGTGCAGCCGGCATCAGCGGATGGGTCTGAGACAGATGATTGTATTCATTCAGCAGATAGATGCTGGAATTGACCGTAATACCGCAAAGCAATACAAAGGCAGCAAAACCGCCCTGATCAAAAGTCAGTCGCCACAAGTAGAAGGTAAGGAACACACCGATATAGGCGGTGGGTATCTCGCAGATGATGGCCAGCGGCTGCTTCAGGGAATTGAACAGAATGCTGGTGGTGAAGAAAATGATGGCCACAATCAGGAACAGTAAGGCATACTGGGGTTTATCCTTTTCCATGATATAATACTGACGGTCGAGGGTTTCTACCGTATATCCCATCGGCAGTTCGGCCCTAAGGGTCTGGGCATCCTGACGCACCAGTTTCTCGCCTCTTTCATAGGCACCAATGTATTCAAACTGTAGGCAAAGCACGTATTCCTGATTCTCCTTACTGATTTTCTGCGGAGCCTGAACCTGTTGCATGCTGGCCAGTTCCGACAGCTTGAAGGTCTTTCCTTTCAGGGTCACAGGACGGTTCATGAGCGACCATGTGTCGTATTCCTGATGCTGATACGATGTCAGTCTCAGGTATTCCTGCTGCTGGTCGGTCACTATGGTGCCTATCGGATAATCGTGCATGAACAGCGGACGGAGTGCGGCAAACAGGTCGGATGCATTCAGTCCCTCCTCGGCCATTCGCTTGCGGTCGGGCTGCAGATAGAATTCGGTATAATCGTCCTTCCAGTAGGAGAATTCGGCATTGATATCCACCTTTTTAATGCGGTTATGCTGAGTGAGCAGGTCCTTCATCTTCTCGGCCCACAGCTGCAGTTCCTCATAGTTGTATCCTTTCATCCTGACACGGAAACTGCCGGCCGACTCGCTCACACTGTTCGAGAATCCCTGGTCATCCAGTCCGTACACACTCCATGAGCCACCTCCCAAAGCCAGCGCCTTGTTGATGACACTCGATTTCAGCGTGAACGGGAAACTGGTCTTGCGGGCTTCGTCGGTAAACATGATGGCTATCGATGCTCTTCGGGCACTGTACACCATGGTCTGGAACTGGCGGATGCCTTTCTGGGTGCTCAGGTGGCTCTCCATCTTGCGGATCAGTGCATCCATCTGCTGCAGGGTGCTGCCGTTGGGCAGTGTGGCATAGACACTCAGTATCGGTTCCTGTCTCTCGCGATTAAAGTAACCGCCCGTGTACACCTTATCGATGAAAAGGCGGAGTGTGCCGCCTAAGGCGGGTTCCAGATAGGGTTTCACGTTTTCCTTGTAGAACGAATTATCGCGTATGCTGTCGGGCAACAGGCTGACCGGCAGACCAAAGATGAGCAGCAGTAGCAGGCTGTACAGGATACGGTGGCGACACAAACGGATCACCAGCCATTCGTATCCGCGGGAGAAATACACCACACCCCTCTTCATCCTCTGACGTAAGGAAAGGAAACGGGTGGCGTGCTGCTCGTCCAGTTGCAGTTTCTCTACCAGTGCAGGCACCAGGAAAAGGGCCACCAGTACAGAGATGAGCAGGTTGATGATGACCACAGCGGCAAAATCCTGCAGGTTCAGGCGCACCTCCTCATGCAGGAAGAAGATAATGGACAGCGCTCCTACTGTGGTCATGGTAGCGGCCAGAATAGGAAGAAAGGCTCCCAGATTATGCTTTCTCCGCACATGATCGGCCATGACGATGGTATTATCGATGACCAGATTGAGCGATATGGTGATACCGGCCAGTGAGTACAGCTGTATTTCCAGATGGAACAGGTAATAGAAGATGACGGCTACCGCCAGATTCACCGACAGACTGAGCACCACCAGCAGCATGTACCGCAGGTTCAGGGTGATGAGGGCCACAAAAAGCAGCAGGATAAGTACGGTAAGTCCCGTACGCAGGTATATCTTGTCCAGTTCCTTTCGGATGGATTCGGTCTCATCGGCACTGATGTGCACCTCGTATCCGGCAGGCAGATTGCGGTTGATTTCCTGCATCACCTCCTTAACCCTACCGGCCAGTTCCAGCTGGTTGGCCATCTCATCCGCATATACCGACAGATAGATGGAGTTGAGTCCGTTGATACGGAAGAACTGGGTGGGTTGGGCATCCTCATGAGTGACAGTCAGCACCTTATCCAGGGAAATCAGTTGACCGTTGCTGCACGCCACCTGTATCTTTTCCGGATGGAAACCGTTGTAGCTATCGGCTCCGGTGCGGGTAACACGCAACCACGATGAACCGGCATCCACCCTGCAGATGCCCAGGAACTCGCTGTCGTAATAGGCCTGAATGGCCCTACTCACATCCTGAATGGTCAGTCCCACCTGTTCCAATTGCTGCTGGCTGTAGTTCAACCGCCATTCCAGACCGGTGGCACCATTCAGTTCCACCTTATACACCCCCGGAATCTGTGCCAGAACGGGTTTGATCTGCTCCTCACCGTAACGCAGGATCAGTGCCGGTGTGGCGGGAGCATTCAGGGAATAGGTCAGAAAGGCTCGGTTCTCGTCCTCCTCCTCATCATCCACCGGCTGAGGGGAGATGACAGGATAGGTCACCTCGGACGGGAACTGCGACCATGCCTGACGGATCAGTGTGGACACCTCGAAACGCACCAGATCCAGATCGGCATGCTTATCCAGCCTTAAGGTTATGGAACCACGGCCGTTATCGCTGGTGGAGTTCATCTGCTCCACTCCGGTGATACGGGCCAGCAAGCCCTCCAGACGGCTGGTTACCTCCTGCTCCACTACCCTTGCGGAATTTCCCGGCATGGTGTAGCTGACATTCAGACTGGGGAGCGAACGCGAAGGATTCAGTTTTACGGGCAACCTTGACACCAGGGCCAGACCCACCAGCGACAGGCAGAAGAAAGCCACAATCACGGTGAATGAGGAGAAGGTATATTTTCGGCGGCTCGTCATATCGGGTTAACGGCTGTAGCGGCCCATGCTAAAATCAAACTTATCCGACAGCGAGAAACCGCTCTCGAAATCATAAAGGGTAAGCTTACGGATCTTGTAATAATCGGCCCAATAATTCAGCTGAGCCTGAATATAGTTGCGCTGAGCCTCCTGCTGACGGTTCTGTGCCAGGGTCATGCTGTTCACATCCACCTTGCCTATCACAAAACGCTGGCGGGTCTGCTCATAGGCCTGCTCTGCCAGATCCACCGCCTCCTGAGCGCTGGACAGCAGGTTCTGCTGCACGTCAAAATCGGTCAGTGTGGTCAGCAGGTCTTCCTCCAGCGTCATCTCCTCCTGCTTGGCCTGAATACGGGTCACCTCCAGATTGTTGAGTGCCATATTGTACTTGCCCTTGCGCACGCCCCAATCCACCAGCGGGATAGACAGGGTCATGTTCACCAGCTGCTGGCTCTGAGGGTGACTGAAGATGCCTCTCAGACGGTCGGCCACCTGATTCATACCCACACTGGCATTCAGATTGGCCGAGAAGCGCGATTCCTGTTTGGTCTTGTTGACCTGCTGTTCCGCCTTCATCACGTTCAGCTGCTGCTCCAGATACGAGGGGTTATTGGCCTGAGCCAGCTCCAGCGCACGGTCGGAAGGAATCAAGATCTGCGATGAGATGGATGGCAACACCAGTTCCAGTTCCGTATTCTTCTCCAAATTCAGGAACACAGCCAGTGCCTGCATGGCACGCTTTTCCGTAATCTCGGCATTCTTCAGGGTGTTCTCGGCATTGATCTTGTCCAGACGCAAGGTGAGCAGTTCGGCCTGCGATATGGCCGCAATCTTATGCCTGCGCTCGCCAATCACATACATCGAGTCCGTACTCTCCCTGTTGTCACGCGCCAGACGGAGTGACGATTGGGCCAGCGCCAGATCAAAGAAGTAAGCCACAGCTTTCTCGGAGGTGGCCTCGGTATTGTACAGGAACTGCTTCTTGGCCTTCTCAAACTTCAGGGGCTCGATACGCTTGTCCCACTTAAAGGCATTGTAACCCAACAGGTTCTGGGAATAACCCACACGGAACAGGGTGGAGCTGAACTGGTTGCCCTTGTCCAAACCAAAGGCACGCATGTAATCCAGATTGGTCTCCATATAGAACGAACCGCCCAGAGGGTCGAAGTTCTGGCTCAGGGTCAGTCCTCCACCGGCATTGAATGTCTGCTGGCTGCGGTACAGGTCACGGTCCAGATTGGAATCGTAACGGGTGGTGATGTAACGGTAATAGGAAACCGGAGTGACATTCAGCATCAGGCTGGGCAGTCGCTCGGCCTTGAAGGAACGGTACTGCCAGTAGCTGGACAGGAACTGGTTCTGTGCACTGAATGCCATCAATGAGCTGTCGTTGGCCAGTTCGATGGTCTCACGCAGGTTCAGCTTCAACCGTCGCTGGGCATATGTGTGGCATCCCAGCGTCAGCACGATTAGTATGAGTAGTATTCTTTTCATTTTCTGTTTTTATAAATCCATGCATATACCAGCGGAATGTAGAACATACTGATGAACATACCCACCAGCATGGCTCCAATCATGGCAATGGCCAACGGGCGTTGCAGCTCCGAACCCATATCGCGGGTAAACAGCAGCGGAGCCATGGCCAGAACGGTGGTCAGGGTGGTCATGACAATGGCACGTAATCGTCTGCGGCCCGCAGTATGGATAGCCTCCGCCAGCGGCATGCCCTCCTTACGCAAGGTATTGATACTGTCTATCTTCAGGATGGAGTCGTTCACCACAATACCGCAGGCCACAATGATACCGATGGCCGACATCAGGTTCAATGTCTGGCCACAGCACCACAAGCACAGAAGGGCAAAGGCCGTATCCATCGGAATCTCGGTCAGGACGATGAGCGGAAGTACAAAGCTCTCGAACTGGGCACAGAGGATGAAGTACATCAGCAGCACACTGATCAGCAGAATCACCACCAGCTCACCCATCATCTTCTGGCTCTGGAAGTAGTTGCCGCTGAAGGTCACCTCCCACTCTCCAGTCTGCTCCACCACCTTGCGGATGGTGCTCATCAGGCCCGGGGCATCATTCACCTCATAGAAACGCATGGGGATATACTCTCCGTTGCGGCCAGCCTCAATCGATTTCAGGTCCTGTGCCTTACGGGCCGATACCAGACTCTGCAACGGCACATAACCGGCAGCACTCTCGGCCGGTGAGGTCTTGACAAGAGTCTGCTGCAGCACCTCCTGAACCGAATGCTCGTTGCCCGCTATACTGATGGGCAGATACTGCTGATAGGAGCGCAGGGTAGATACCTGATTATCCTGGAATGCCGTACGCAACACACGCGACACTTCCTCGGGATTGACCTTATAAAGCAGCATCTTATCACGGTCCACCGACAGATTGACCTGCTGCTGGAACGATACCTTCTCAGGCGCTATTCCGCTCAGGCGCTCGGTCTCTGCCATCAGGGTCGATATTTCCTCGGGTGTGGGGTCCATGTCCTTATGGGTCTTCTGCAACTGGGCCAGCACATCGGGCTCGCCGGTCACAAACAGTTTCTCGAACAGGGTTACAGGTGGGGCAAAGCTCACCACGGCACGGGCATGACGGCTGGTCATGTAATCCTGCAGCTTCTTCTGCAGAGGGGTCACCTCCTCAGGGTGAGCCGTCTTCAGGTACAGTTCCGCCTCGGTAGTACCCAACTGCTGCTCGCTTCCCAGCACAAAATCCTGCAGTCCCACATAGGCCGTATGCTCTACAACCTCCTTATTCACCTCACGCAACAGGTCTTTCACCCGTCCGGCATTCTCCTGCACATGGATATTCTCGTTCCAGTCGATATGCATGATCAGCTCGGTCTGGTCTATCTCGGGCATTCGGGCTATCTGCATCACGGCAAACAGCAGGATACAGAGCGGAATGGTCATTGCTCCGGTTATCAGGCTCACCTTACGATGAGCAAACACCCAGTTTACGCCCTTATCATACCAGCCCATTATGCGGTTCTGGTTCACCCATTCGTGACGCTTCACCTCACCGGCACGGAACGCAATGCTGTACAGTACCGGAAGCAGCAGGATACCGGTCAGATAGGATGTCAGCAGACCGGCCGAGATGGAGAAGGCCTGATCCATAAAGATGGCTCCGGCTATGCCGCTCATGAACACCAGAGGCAGGAATACGGCTATGGTGGTGAGTGAGGAGCTCAGCATGGGGGTAATCATCTCGCGGGTACCGCAGGCTGCCGCCTCCAGCAGGGTGGCTCCCCTCATCCTGTGCTGCTCTATGTTCTCGGTCACAATAATGGCATTGTCAATCATCATACCCACCGCCAGAATAAGGCCTGAAAGCGAGATGACATTCATGGACACATGGAACAGGTAGAAGAAGAAAAAGGTGATGATGACCGAGGCCACCATGGTGACACCGATAACCACCGGCGAGCGGAAATCGCCAATGAACAGTATGGCCACAATGAACATGAGCAGGAAGCCCAGTCCGAAGTTCTGCTTCAGGTTGGCTATGGTATAATCCAGCAGTTCGGTCTGATTACGGCTGATGGTGAACTCAATCTGGGGATACTGTGCGGCAAACTGGTCGATGGACTCCTTCAGCTGCTGCTTCAGGCCATCCATATTCTCCTCGCTCTGTTTGATGATAGCCAAGGTTACCGCACGCTTGCCACCGGCCAGCGACTGTCCCATCTCGCGCCTAATCACCTGCTGCACACGGCACACATCCTTCAGCCGGAAGATACGGCCGTTCTTTTCCATATAGATATCCGCCACATCCTCGGTTGTGCGCAACAGCGAGGAGATGCGGATGTTGTATTCATAATAACCTTCGCGGACCAGCATGCTTCCCGGTTCCACGTTATTCTGCATTAGAGCCTGCTCCAGATCGCCCACCGTCAGTCCCAGACTCTGCATACGGTTCATATCGGGCACCAGCTGGATCATCCTTCCCGGAATACCGGTCACATCGGCCATGGCCACCTGCGGCAACTGCTCTATGCGCCGGCGGATCACCTGATTGGCCAGCTCGCTCATCTCCAGGAATGCACTCTCGTCCGTAGCCGAGAAGGCACTATCGCTCCTCAGGGTCAGGTTCAGGTAAAACACGGGAATATCGGTGGCGCTGGCCTTGATGGCCTTGGGGCGTACCGCATCCTTAGGCAGATCGTTCATCACACGGTCTATCTTCTCGTTCACCTCCACGAACGACAGGTCGGTACGTGTGCCAAAATCAAACGACAGGTGAATCACACCCGATCCGTCACGGGTCTCACTCCGCATCTCATCCAGTCCGCTCAACTGCAGCAAGGATCTCCGGAGCGGTACCATGCGGGTGTTCTCCAGCTCACGGGCCGACAGGTTGTCGCCCTGAACCTGTATGGTAATCTGAGGGATATCAATATCGGGCAGAAGAGAAACCGGCAGCGTGAAATAGGTCACCAGACCCACTATAAAGCAGGCCAGGAATGCCATCAGCACCGAAATGGGTCTCTTGAGCAGGAAATGCATCATCACTCAGCCTCCTTCTTCTCCTTCACCACAGTCACACGGGACTCATGCGCCAGATTCACATTGCCCGAGACAATCACCTGATCACCCTCCTGCAGGTCGTCACCCGTTACGGTATACTCGTTCATATTTTCCAGACCGGTGGTCACGTATTTCCACTGAGCCATGCCGTCCTTCAGGGTGAACAGCACCTGACGGCCGCTTCGCAGCACCACAGCCGATTTAGGCACCACCAGCATGCCCGGAACATCGCGCTTCACATTGACACGCACGTTCATGCCGTCGAACAGGCCGTTGCCCTGCTGTACCGATGCCTTCACCTTCACCATACCGTTCTCGTCCACCACAGGGTTGATTTCCGTAATGCTGCCCTGGAACAGCTTGTCCGGAACAGCATAAGGCACAATGTCCACACCGTCACCCGGTTTCACCAGAGCCAGCTCCATCTCCAGGATAGAGAACTCCACCTCCATGGCACCCGTATTGATAATGCGGCAAAGCGGTTCAGCCGTGGGCAAGTTGCCCGATTTGGTAGACAGGTTGGCCACCACACCGCTGATAGGGGCCGTCAGTGAGGCATGCTTCAGTTCGTAGCGGGCCAGTTCCAGTTCCTGCTGGGCCCTTTCGTAACCGCTCTTCACCTGGGCCAGTTTCAGCACCTCGGCCGGAACAGACTGCATCTTGTCCGGATTGTATCCCTGACCTATCAGCACATCCTTCATCTCCAGATTAGCCTGCCCCAGACTGGTCTCGGCCTGCTGCAGACGGTTCTGCAAGGTGAACATATCCAGTTCCGCCAGTTTCTGTCCTGCCGAAACATGATCTCCGTTCTTCACATAGATATGAGCAATGCGCTCGGTAGCCTCCCTGAAGTTCAGGTCCACATAATTGGTGGCCGAAGCCTTACCGTTGCTCACCACTTCATGATGAAAGGTCTGTGTCTGAAGCGTCATCACCGTCACCTCGGGTGGAGTGTCGGGTAATACGGTCTCTACTCCTTCCTTCTCGGAAACCTCCTTGGTCTGTCCCGAGCAGGCAGTCAGCAGAGCCAGCAGAACGATGGGTAGTATAGTACTGTTTCTCATCCGGTGTTATTTACAATTGGTACATTTTCATGCAAAGATAGTAAAAATCACCTTTTACTTTTCCCATTTTTCCACAAATATGGGAAAACCCTTCACAATTAACATTCATTGTTAGTTTTTTTGAGGGCTATTCAGGAGCACACCATTAATAAAAAAATGGGTTATTCAAACTTTTTCTTTGGTTTCTTGCACATTTTGCCTAATTTTGCAGATTAAGAATGTAATCACAAATCTAAAAATTGGAAATACGACTATGAAAAAAATGTTCATGAGCATCATGCTGATGCTTTGTCCATGGGTGGTTATGGCACAGAGCACCAAGCCACAGCGCCCTAAGATTCAGGGTATTGCACACATCAGTCTTCTCACCGACGATTTGCAGAACGCCAGCGATCTGTTTACCGAATACCTGGGTTACGGCAAGCCCTATATTGTGGAGCGCCCGGGCAAGCCTACCATGATGTTTGCCAAGATTAATGACCGCCAGTATGTGGAGTTTATAAAAGATGACAATAAGAGTCTGGTAAAATACCGCCATACCGCTTTCGAGGTGGATGATCTGGAGGCTATGCGTCTGTACCTGCAGGCCATGGGTGTGGTAGTGCCTGATAAGATCAATGATACCGGTTTTGGTTTCAATGCCTTTTTTGTAAATGACTTCAACGGCAATCCGGTGGAATTTGTGCAGTACACCGATAAAGGTACCGTGGCCGAGCATAAGGGTCAGGACATGCCTATGAGCCGCATCAGCACCAGCATGCGCCATGTGGGCTGGGTGTGCAAGGATTCTGCCAAGGACATCGCTTTCTACGGCTACATTCTGGGATTCACCGAGTTCTGGCGTGGAGGTGAGGACAATTCCAAGATCAACTGGATCAAGATGCGTCTGCCCGACAGCAAGGATTATGTAGAGCTGATGCTGATTGACCATGAGCTGAACCAGCAGGAACTGGGCCTGTTCAACCATCTGGATCTGGATGTGGACGATGTTCAGGCCACTGTCGACCTGCTTCGCACCCGCAAGCTTCCTGAAGGCTGCAAGCCAGCCGAGGAACAGAGCAAGGGTGTTTGCGGTTACGGATTGAGCAACATTTATCTGGCCGATCAGACCCGAATCGAGCTGATGACCAAGATTGCCCTGGGTGGCAAGCCATCCAACTCTACCTGGGGTGTACCATTGAGATACGACGGAAAATAAATCAATACAATAATGGAATATCTTTCACAGGAACGCTATGAAGAGCTTCAGGCCGAGCTGGAGCACATGGTAAAAGTGGATTTGCCCAAAGCTCAGGACGAGCTGTCGGAGGCCCGTGCCAAGGGCGATTTGAGCGAGAATTTTGAGTATCATGCCGCCAAGCGTGAGTTGAGACGCCTGATGGGGCAGATTCGCTTCAAGACGAATGTACTGCAGAATGCCAAGGTACTGGATACCAACATACTGAATTGCGATACAGTGGGACTTCTCCGCAAGGTGGAGTTCACCAATCTGGCCAATAATTTCCGTATGGCTTACACCATTGTCAACCCTCACGAGGCCGACCTGAAACAGGGAAAGATTTCCATCAAATCGCCCATTGCCGATGCCCTTCTGGGAAAGAAGGTGGGCGATGTGGTAGAGGCTCAGGTGCCCAACGGCAAGCTGAAGCTCCGTATTGAGAACATCTCACTCTAAAGCATAAGTTTATTACACACATAACCGACTTTTATGAACAAATTCAAGACCTTTCTGGCTGCCGCATTCCTGTCGTTTGCAGCCAGTGCTGGCGCTCAGACCCTGAAGATGACCAATCAGGTGGTGCGCATCACAGCTTACGAGGCTTCCACCTCAGTGAATCTGGTAGTGGTTAAGCCTGAAGAGAAAATCGATGTGCTGGACCCATCGGTATTTACCGTTGAGACCAACGGCATTGCACGCAACGTGAAAATTGTATATACCTGCGACGACCGTGGCGAGTGGACCGACAATGGCGATTATCTGGCTTTCGGTCTGGAGGTAAGCTCTGAGCGTGGAGCCGCTCCGCTGGTTTCCCGCGGCATGGGTACCTGGAGCACAGCCTATCCTGTAAAGGTGGCTCTGAAGCCTGGAAAGACCATCAAGGTGGGTGGCAAGAAGGTTACCGCTGTAGAGTGCGAGACTCCTCATGCTCTGCGCAACTTCCTGTCTGAGAGTGATTTCTTCAAGCGTGGAACCTACACCACACCGGCTACCGGCAAACCAGGACAGCTGACTCTGACCTATGGTGCTTACGAGCCAGAGGCTCTGCGTACCGACGGCAAGAAGAACCCGCTGATCATCTGGCTGCACGGTATGGGCGAGGGCGGTACCGATGTTTCCATCGAGCTGATGGGTAACGAGGTGGTATCCCTGATCCGCAATGACATCCAGTCACACTTCACCACTCAGGGTGGCGAGAAGGGTATCTACGTGCTGGCTGTTCAGTGCCCTACCATGTGGATGGATTCATCCATGGGTTTCAACAACGGCAACTATCCATCGCTGTACTCTGACGCTCTGAAGGCTTGCATCGACCAGTATATCAAGCAGAACCCAGACGTTGATCCCAACCGTGTATACATCGGCGGTTGCTCAAACGGTGGTTACATGACCATGAACATGCTGATCCGTCACCCTAAGTTCTTTGCTGCAGCCTACCCTACCTGCGAGGCTTATGCTGATGCCAACATCTCCGACCTGCAGATCAAGCAGCTGTCACAGGAGAACATCTGGTTTGTCCAGTCGTTCGATGACACTACCGTTAAGCCATTGGAGTACTGCATTCCTACCTACAAGCGACTGATGCAGGCAGGTGCCAAGAACACCTGGATTTCCATGTTCGAGAACGTTACCGGAACCGACACTCCAGGACGCAAGCTGATGGGTCACTTCTCATGGGTATACGTGTTCAATGATCAGGTACTGGGTGCTCAGGAGCAGTCTACAGCCGACATGAAGCCAACCAACAATGGTGGTGGTACTGTAGCTCCTCAGGGTCACAAGAACCTGTTCGAGTGGTTGAATGCTCAGGTGCTGACCGCTCCTGAGGCTCCTGCTCAGCCACAACGCAGATAATCAACG
>JAZQPA010000212.1:0-22839 GCA_045628125.1 Bacteroidaceae bacterium | reverse complement strand
AACAAATGGAGCATCATTATTAATGCGCTGCTCACTGCTATCACGGGAGTCCTAACAGCTTACGGGATCCTGTAACAAAAGAAAGACCTGCTATCGATTCGTTGATAACAGGTCTTTTCTTTATAATCAAAGTGTTATGTTAATAATTAAGGCAACTTATAGGTGTCTGTCTGTATTTTGGGCGCAAAGATAAGGAATAATTGGTAAGATTTTTGTAATTTTGGGGCAAACTAATATCACTAGAATGAAAAAGATACTGATTATTGACGGTGGTGCCAGAAAGACTTACAACCTGGCCGCTATGTTTGAGTCGTTCAAGGAGGGTGTGAAATGTGTGATTCCGGATGCTGAGATTGAGCATGTGCATCTGTACGACCTGAACTATCACGGCTGCTGCAGCTGCATGGCGTGCAAGTTGGCCGGTGGCGAGAATGTGGGCCGCTGTGCCCAGCAGGATGACCTGTCTGCTGTGCTGGAATCTGCCCGCACGGCCGATGGTATTGCCTTCGGTTCGCCTGCCTACTTCAGTAATGTGACCGGACAGTTGCGTTCGGCCATGGAGCGCCTGCTGTTCCCCTGGCTGTCGTATAAGTCGTTCCAGGTGGAGAACCCGAATCGGGTGCCTACCGCTACCATCTATACCATGAATGCCACTCCGGAGCATTCCGAACTGTATGGTCAGGATGCAGCATTCGACAGTTTCGAGAATATGATTGTGCTGGGATGGACCAAGCCGGAGCGTGTTTGTGCCTACAATACCTGCCAGGTGAAGGACTACAGCCGGTATGATTTCATGGAGGGACTGGCCGAGGCGAAGGAGAAATGGCGCAATGAGAATTTTGAGGCTGACCGTAAAAAGGCCTTCGATGCCGGTATTCACATGGCGGAGAAGATTATCCTGGGATAAGTATGACGTTGCTAGAAGCTATACAGGAACGGCACTCGGTGCGGAAATACATCGACAAGCCGATTGACGGGGAACTGATCCGTATCCTGCAGGAGAAGGTGGATGAGGTGAATGCTGCGGGCAACCTGCATATTCAGCTGATTACCAACGAGCCAAGGGCTTTCAAGGGTAAGATGGCGTATGGCACGTTCAGCGGGGTGAGCAATTACTTTGCCCTGGTGGGCCCTAAGGACAAGGGGCTGTCGGAACGCCTGGGTTACTATGGCGAGCAACTGGTGCTGCTGGCTCAGACATTGGGATTGAGCACATGTTGGGTGGGCCTTACCTATAATAATATTAAGGAGGCGTACACCATTGGTGAGGGCGAGCGCCTGGGTTGCATGATTGCTCTGGGCTATGGCGATGATCCGGGACGGAACATGAAGAAAAAAACTGCCGAACAGCTGAGCAATATCAGCGACATCACTCCGAAATGGTTCAACCAAGGGGTGGATGCTGCGGTACTGGCTCCTACAGCTGTGAACCAGCAGAAGTTCCGCTTTGAATACCAGATTCCTGATGGTGACGGTTTGCCCCGGGTAAAGGCTGTACGCCTGTTCTCGATGATAGGTTATACCCAAATGGACCTGGGCATTGCCAAGTGCCACTTTGAGATTGGTGCGGGCAAGGAGAATTTTGAATGGACATAAAACCTGTTATCTATATGAGAAGAACATCACCTATCCAGATGACTGCCCTACGAAGAGCTGTCATCGTGTTCCATCCTGATAGAGTAAAATAAAAATGAAGTGAGCCGGAAAGCTCACTTCTTTTTTATTATTTAGGTGCTGCCCAGAAGATATCGGCATCATGTACCGTATAGGCCGGATGTGTGTAAGGCTCGAAACCGGTTGGCACCAGCTGCATATAGTCGATGGTAGGTTTACCGTACCGGGGTTCGGTATTGAACATCAGTTTCATAGGACAGGCAATCATATACAGATTCTTGGCCATATAGGTTCTCAGGTAATAATCCACGGTCTGCTTTTCTGTACCGTTATGAATTGCCTCCTCGTTCAGTACCAACGGACGGTTGTCGACCAGTCGCTCACGAACCTCGGCAATGCTCAGCAGGTTGCCGTTCTCATCCATCACCCAGGCATTGAACGATGGGTCCATCCACAACCACTTGTTCAGGGTCTCTGACCAAACGCAATTGATAACATGTGAATCGTAATCGTTGGAAGCCATAGGCATGCACGATACCAGACGGGCCTTGAAACCCATGGCCAGATACATCTCCATCATGACGGTAGCCATCTGGCGGCAGTTGATGCCCTTTCCGGTAACCTTATGGTAATGGTACAGGTCGATAGCATCCAGTTCGGCAAAAGCATAGTTGCTGCCATCGTGCACAATCAGCTTATTGCAGAAAGACAGCAGGTTTTTGATTCTGGAAATCTCATCGCCATTACCGGCCACCTCGTCCAACTTGAAGTAATCACGCAACTCCTTCAGATTCGCATCGTCCATAGACTGATACTGGAAAGCAGGAAATGTATCGGCATTCTCCTTGCAGTAAGCACCAGCATTCTGCAGTTTGGCCAGCGGCTGCTGCAGGCGGGTTTCCTCCAGCATAGCTATCACTTCCTTGTTCTTGGCAATGGAAACGAAATCGCCCGATTCCATGTCATTTTTCAGATTGATGTAATTATTCCAATTGTGGTCGATAGCCTGTCGCAAAGCCTCAATGGCCAGTTTCTTCTTGCCGGTCAGGGCATAGCAGCATGCCATATTATAATAGGCAAAACCCATGGAACTCTTTAATTCCTCTTCTGACACAATACGCTGATTATCTACAATCTGAGCATTTTCACAAAGATCAATCTGTTGTTTCAGAACCTCAATGCATTCAGCATATTTCTTCTCTGCGATAAACTGATATTCCTTCTCTTTCAAGGGTTGATACTTCTGTATAAACTCATCAAAAGTCACCTGTTGCGCCTGTGCCGGAACCAGCATCAGGAATGCGATAGCCAATAAACAATAAAATCTTTTCATCTTGTCATTATTTTTTTGGCAAAGGTAATAGGTGTGAAAATATTTGTAACAGGAAAAAATGGACATCACGGTTCCGCCCGTTAAAAATTGTCTAATAATTAAACACACCAAGGAATTTTTGCGTACATTTGCATGAGAAGAAATAATTTAAGCAAATGAAAAGTTTACTGATTAAAGATACTACGGTATCGGAAAGAGCACAGATAGTGCGTGAGGCTTTGGGATGCGATACCGATTGTGAGGGTGTGGACCTGTCGGACATGTACGATGATTACATCTACGGACTGAAGGAACTGGCTGATATCAATATGGAATTCAGTCAGAAACATGCCGGTGCCGTAAAGGCTGGCGAACTGACCAAACCCGCTTCGGGCGGTTGTGCTCTGAAATAATTCCATCCGGACAACATGAAAACTATCTTATTCCTGCACGGGTTCTTTGCCAGCGGCAGCTGCATTCCCGCCAATGCCCTGAGAGATGCCTTTCAGGACAAGGTGCGTGTGCTGACACCCGATCTGCCCATGCACCCCATTGAGGCTCTGGCATTTATCCGTGAGCTGTGTGACAAGGAGAAACCCGACCTGCTGGTGGGCAACAGCAACGGTTCGTTTCTGGCTCAGATCATTGCTCCCATTGTGGGCATTCCTGCCCTTTTGGGTAATCCGCATTTCGAGATGACCGCCTTTCTGGAAACCCGCATCGGTGACCATCAGTATAAATCACCACGAAGAGACGGACGTCAGGATTTCACCATCGATGAACCGCTGATTGAGGAATTCCGCAAGGTGCAGCAGGTGCAGTTCAACTATACCAATCCCTACTGGACAGATAAGATCTGGGGCATTTTCGGTGAACAGGATACGCTGGCACATTATGAGCCACTATTCCTGCAGCACTATAACATAAGCCATCATTTTCCGGGTGGCCACACCCCTACTGCCGATGAGGTGAAGACATGGTATGTGCCGCTGATTGAGAAGATGCTGCTGACTTACCACAAACCTGAAGAGCGTTATTTCCAACATTTTAAGGGAGGAAAATACCGTTTTGTTCAAACTGCTTTCGATAGCGAGACACAGGAACGGATGGTGGTGTATCAGGCGCTATATGGTGAGATGAGATATTGGGTGCGTCCTGAAAAGATGTTTTTTGAAAAGGTAACCCGCGACGGACGGACGTTCAGCCGTTTTACCGAAACAGAAAGTATATAAAAAAAGGTGTCCTTCCGGACACCTTTTTATGTTCATCAGGCCTGACCCTGAGTAATCTTATCAAACTGCTCGAAGTACTTCTTAGCCTCCTCGCGGGTAGCCAAAGCAATACTACCCATCTTAGGCTGAACAGGCTCGCCAGTCTCCAAATCGATAGGGAACTTGGTCTCTACATTCTGCTGGCCCTCCAGATAAACCTCAGAGATCTGCAGACAAACATTAGGAGTTTCGGTCAGCTTGACAATGGTTCCTGGCATGAAGGCTACAGCATCACCCTTCTCCATCAGACTGCACTCGGTAATAGAACCCAGGAATGCCTGATCAACCTGCTTGTTGTCATCTACATGCTCGAAAGTGATGTAAGCCAGCTCGCTGGTAGCAGCAAAAATATGCCAATGCTCATCCTCCTCGGTAGGAACATTCCAGTTGTTAGCATAGAAATTGGTCACCAATTCCAACTGCTTTCTTGCCTGCTCCAAATCCTGATAAACCAATGTCATACCGGAACGAGAACCCTCGTCATTCACGTTGATTGATAATTGAAATGCTTTTTTCATATGTATTGTTTCTTAGTTAAAAATTCGTTTCGAATTGTCGACGGCTGCAAAAGTACGAAAAAAATCTGTATATTTGCATGCCGCTGAATAAAAAACATTGGGCTCCAGTGATGGCGGAAAGTACTAATTCATTAATTGTATGTAAATTAACAAAGAAAATATGGCAGACATATCAACAATGTTATTCTCAAAGGTTTACCCTATGCTTATCCAGAAAGTGGAGCGCAAGGGACGTGCGGCTGAAGAAGCCATCGGCATAACCTGCTGGTTGACCGGATATACCCCCGAACAACTTACGGCTCTGGATGCAGATGGAGCTACCTATGGCGATTTCATCAACAATGCTCCGGCATGGAATCCGCTGGCCGTTCATATTTCCGGTAGCATCTGCGGTTACAAGGTGCAGGAGATTGAGGATCCATTCATGAAAAAGGTGCGCCAGCTGGACAAACTCATCGATGATCTGGCCAAAGGCAAGGATATGGATAAGATCATTGCAAAACTCACCAAATAAGTCGCCATGGAACAACCCGTTCTGAACAGTCATAATAAGGACGAGCATCGTCCGTCGCATACCGCAGAGCACCTGCTGAACCAGACCATGGTACGCATGTTCGGTTGCGAGCGCTCGAAGAATGCGCACATCGAACGCAAGAAGAGCAAGATCAATTACAATCTTCCGGAATGCCCTACCCCTGAACAGGTGGCAGAAATAGAGGCAAAGATGAACCAGCTGATAGCAGATAATCTGCCTGTGACCTACGAGTTTGTGACCCGTGACAACATTCCTGAAGGTGTGAAACTGGACAAACTGCCCGAGGATGCCAGTGAAACTCTCCGCATTGTCCGCATTGGCGACTATGACCTGTGTGCCTGCATCGGTCAGCATGTGGAAAGCACCGGACAGATAGGTTCATTCCGCATTACCAGCACCAGCTATAACGAAGGTTCTTTCCGTATCGTGTTCAAGGTAAGTGCCACAGAATGAGTATCATAAGATTATACTACCTTAACATAAAAAACTAAAAACAGAAAACGTATGAAACTGATAGGAAATATTTTATGGTGGATCTTTGGCGGTCTGGAGGCTGCCATCGGTTATTTTACCGGAAGTCTGGCATTAGCCATAACCATTATCGGCATACCCATCGCCTTACAGACCTTTAAAATTGGTCTGTTGTGCCTGTGGCCATTCGGTTCAACAGTCAAGAACACCGACTGTCCTCCGGGTTGCATCCGCATTCCACTGAACCTCATCTGGCTGATCTTTGGCGGTTTATGGGCATGGATCATGCACATATTCTTCGGATTGCTGCTCTGTATCACCATCATCGGCATACCATTCGGCAAGCAGCATTTCAAGATGGCTAAACTGTCACTGGCTCCTTTCGGAAAGGATGTACAAATCGGTTTGTAAGCGATGAAGCAGTTTGAAGATAAGATGATTTATCACGGTGACCATAACTGGAAACTGGATATAGAATAACCAAATGATAATTACTCTATTACAACAAGATATAGTATGGGGTGACCCAACGGCCAACCACAAGCGTACTGAAGAGGCAATCCTAAATGCTCCGGCCAGTGACCTGTATGTGCTGCCCGAGATGTGGAGCACCGGATTTGCACCGGAACCGGAAACCATAGCCGAAAAGGACGGTTCATCGTTGCGCTTCATGCAGCAAATGGCGGTACGGATGAATGCGGCCATTGCCGGAAGCATTGCCACCGAGGAGGACGGGAAGTATTACAATCGCTTCTACTTTGTGAAACCCGACGGCTCGGAACCGGAGTATTACGACAAGCATCATCTGTTTACCTACAGTGGTGAGAACCTGCGGTATGCAGCCGGCAACAAGCGGGTGATTGTGGAATGGAGAGATGTGCGATTCCTGCTGCAAGTGTGCTACGACCTCCGTTTCCCTATCTTTGCCCGCAATGAGGCCGAGGGACCGGATGCCTATGATGTGGTCCTGTATGTGGCTTCATGGCCAACCTCAAGACGTGCGCCTTGGGATACGCTTCTTCGGGCAAGAGCCATTGAAAACCAATGCTATGTGTGTGGAGTGGACCGTGTGGGAAGTGATCCGGTATGCGAGTACAACGGTGGAACAGCCCTCATCGATGCCTATGGACGGACGGTTGCTTCATGTCCGGACAATGAAGTCTGTACCATTACGGGCGAAATCAATATGGAAAAACTGAATGCTTTCAGACAGAAATTCCCTGTGCTGAAGGACAAAGACTGAATAACGGATGGGGGCAATCTGTCTGCATAGGAAACAGTTCTTCAAAACGGGCATTCCGTACTGGGTGTTCGTGAACAAGCGGGCTGTGGGAATCATGAAAGGTAAGGAAGCCTACATACAACTGCCCGAAGGCACTTACGAGATAGGTGTGAAGATGATTTTTCAGGTGTGGAAATGGCAGTTCTCCATCGGTTCAGAGGAGACCTATCACATACAGGAAACCGAAGAGCTGAACATCCGTATTACCGATCGTGAGAAATGGTGGGACATTCTGTTCAATATCGACCTTGTGATATGGCTGGCCAGTTTCTTCTTCACTCTTCCCCAACCCTGGGATACCGTATACGATGTGCTGTCGGAAGGTTTCTTTGTCGTTTGGATGATTAGGGTATGGCTGATCAGAAACCATTATTTTAAACTGATAAATGGATTATACTGAAAAAGGGGAGCTCTACTCCCCTTTTTCTTATAACTTACTTTGTACAATTCCTACCAGTTGCTGCAGATTCTCCTGACTGTTTCCAGCCAGAACTCCGGATGATTGGGTGACATCCAGCGGATTACCGTTCAAATCAGACAGCACACCACCCGCTTCGGTCAAGATCAGGGAAGCAGCCGCAAAATCCCATGGACTGAGCAGATACTCAAAATACAGCTCGCATCGTCCCATAGCCAGATAGCACAATTCTGGAGCAGCAGCTCCGAAACGGCGGATATCGTTACACTGTTTGAACGTCTCGACAATAATGTCAGAACAAACCTGAGCATATTCCTTATGATAGACTGCCAAAGCCGTACACATGATGGCATTCTGGAACGGACGGTCGGATACATGTATAGGACGGCCATTCAGGAAAGCGCCCTTACCCTTTTCAGCGGTAAAGAGCTCACCAGTCCAAGGAATATAAACCACAGCCATCTCCATGGCGTCAAAATGGCGCAAGCCCACACAAATGGCACACTGACCGATTCCTCGGCTATAATTGGCAGTACCATCGATAGGGTCAATAATCCAAATGTACTCGTGATTCAAATCATGCTTATCTTCCTCCTCACACAGGAAACCGCATCCGGGGAGTTTTTCAGCCAGATTACGGCACAGGAAATCCTGAACAGCCACATCGGAAGAAGTCACAATATTCGAGAAACCACCTTTTTGTGAAATCTCGAAAGAGTCGGTCTGCATCAGTTGCGATGCATCCTTTACAATCTGTATCAGTTCATTGAGCGTCATTTCTTTCTACTTTATAATGATGCAAAGGTATAGTGATTTTGCATAAAACACAAATTCTGGACTGTAAATAACTTGCATAATCCGGAATAAAAATGTACATTTGCAAAACTAAAGTAAGAGTATAACCATCAGTACATGGAATTATCCGTTTCAAGATTTGAATCACTTCAAGTACAGGAATTGTACCAGATATTGCAGTTGCGTGAAAAAGTGTTTGTTCTGGAGCAAGAATGCCTGTATCAGGATCTGGACGATTTGGACCAACCCTCATGGCACGTGATGCTGAAGGATGGAGATAAGCTGGTGGCCTGTGCACGAGTATTTCACCGTGACAAAGAGCAGCATGTGGCTCAGATAGGGCGAATGGTAACCGCCATGGAATACCGCAGACTGGCAAAAGGCACAGAAGTGATGAGGAAATCTATGGATGTGGCATTCAACGAATTGGATGCGCAGGAAATCTATATTGAGGCTCAGGTCTATGCCATTCCATTCTACGAGAATCTGGGATTTACTGTAAGTTCTGAGGAGTTTCTGGAGGACGGGATTCCTCATGTACAGATGATTGCAAAGCGACAAGAGAGATGATCAAGACAATACAAGGCAATACCCCTAAACTGGGAAAAGACTGTTATGTGGCCGAAACGGCAGCCATCATCGGTGATGTGGTGATGGGCGACAACTGCAACGTGTGGTTCAGTGCTGTGGTTCGGGGGGATATGGAAAAAGTGCGTTTAGGCAACCGTGTGAACATTCAGGACTGTGCCGTTATTCATGTGGCCCCAGGATATGGCGATGTGATCATGGGTGATGATGTGACCATAGGTCATGGTGCCATCGTTCATGGAGCAAAGATCAGCGATTGTGTGCTCATCGGTATGGGAGCAACCCTATTGGACAACTGCCATATCGGAAAAGGTTCCATTGTAGCCGCTCATGCACTGGTCCTGAAAGATACCATCATCGGAGAATATGAGATTTGGGGAGGCGTTCCTGCCAAATTCATCAAGAAAATCACTCCAGAGAAAGCTGACGAGATGATCCGTTGGAATGCCGAGGAATATGTGACTTGGAGCAAATATTTTATGGAAGAGAATCCTGAAACCGCCATTAACCCCACTACCGTATGAATCTGAAATTCCTCATAACCTGCCGGAGCCTGTATGCTATGCTGCTGACATTCATTTTGTTGGCAGTGAATAGTGTGCAGTTGCATGCTCAGAACACAAACTCCAGAGGCTATCAGGAATGCGTCAGACTACAGGAGAAAGTGGACAGTTTCTACAACCTGAAACAATTGCCGGAACTGCATGTTTACTGCGATTCCATCATGGCTGCAGCTGAAAAGTACGGTCTGATGCAGTACTATTATAATAATTCATCCACCAAGAGTCTGACCTTTCTGCAGGAAGATAAAATCTCTGAGGCTTTCGATGTGTGCGAGAAAACCTTAAAGAAGGCATATCGGGATAAGAATGATTTCGGTATCTTTATCAGCCGCATCATGATGGCCCGCTTCTATAACACATGCAAACTGAATAGCCGTGCCGTGGACGAGTGCTTGCAGGCAGCAGAGATAGAGAAAACCCTTAAGGATCATAAATTTGGTACCGCCATTTATCTGGCCATGCTGTGCTGTCAGGAGAGTGAATACTGGCAAAAGGCCCGCGATTTCCTGAATAAATACCAGCAGTACGTTACTGACGACGGTGCCCGCATATCCATTTTAGGTAAGGCACTGACCATCGACTTCTGGTTGCAGGATTCTGTGCAGTTCAAAAAAGATAAGGAACAGTTTGACCTCCTGTTGGTGGACAATGAGGGAAAAGTAAGGCCAACGGATGTCAACGCACTAAAAGTGATAGAGTGTTTCGAGAACGGTGATTATGCCCAGGCTCTGGAACTGGTTGAAAACGTAAACATTCCATTGAGATACACCTTTAAATCGCTGCTGTTCCACGAGACTCAACAGAAAGACAGTTTGCTGTCTGTCATGCAAAAGCGTAACGTGTTCTTCGACAACAAGGCAGAAATCATTTACGAATCGGATGTACGCAAGTTCGAAGCCGAACTGATGAATCAGGAACTGATTACGGAAAACCTGAAACTGGAGGAAAGCCGTACCAGACTGCACACTTATCTGTGGATAGTGTTCGGCATTGCCTGTCTGGTGGCCATCGTTTTGGGATCCAGCTGGATTTACACGTATGTGAAAAGTGAAAAGAAGCTGCTGGATAATCTTAAAGAGAAAAATGCACTACTGGAACGCATGAACTCCCTGAAGAGTATCTTTGTACAGAATATGGGTCATGAGGTAAGAACCCCTCTGAATGCCATCTGCGGTTTCAGCCAGTTGCTGGCCGACCCTGAGCTGGCGGATATGCTTCCACCGGAGGAACGCAAGCGTTACGGAGAAATCATTTCCAGCAGTACCGAGATGCTGAACACACTGGTCAGTGACATTCTGGACTTGGGTGATATTGAGAGTGGCAAATACCGCATCAACAAATCCTGCACATTCATCAATGAGATCTGCAACAAGTCCATAAATACTATCCGTCACCGTGTACCAGATTTTCTGACCCTGAATTTTGAATCGGATTTTTCGGACACAGACCTTATCTATACAGATCCTGCCCGTGTGCAGCAGATACTGGTGAATTTCCTGACCAATGCCATCAAACACACCGATGAAGGTTCTATCACACTAAGTGTCAGTAAATTGGGAGCGGATGAAATCCGTTTCAGCGTAACCGATACGGGTGAAGGAATACCTGCCGACAAGGCCGAAGCAATCTTTGAGCGTTTCGAGAAACTGAACACAACACGTCAGGGTACCGGATTGGGACTGCCCATCTGCCGCTCGCTGGCAGGTTGTCTGGGTGGAAGAGTTTATCTGGACACTTCTTACAAAGGCCCAGGTTCACGGTTCCATTACGAACAGAAATTGAACGATTCTGAAAGCGACTAAACTATAAACCAATCCGGTATTCCTGGATTGGTTTTTTTCATTAATAACGGGTGCGCATCCAAATCAGGAAAGCCAGTTGCAAAATCATAATGGCAGGAATGCCATACTTGAACTTTAAGTGCTTGGTTTTATGATGAAACGTGTTCATTCCCATCCAAGCACCAATACTTCCTCCCACCACAGCCATCATAAGCAGAGAGGCCTCAGGAGTACGCCACTTCCCGTGTTTGGCCTTGTATTTGTCAAGACCAAAATCCAGAAATGTGAGGATATTAATTACTATCAGATAGATTAAAAGAATCTTAACTGCCATTTCGTCCTATTTTTTTGGCAAAGATATGACTTTTTTGTAAATTTGTCGCAAATTTAATCATACAAAAAAATGGGAAACTATAATTGGACTTATTCTTACGTAGGTGGTGTGCCTCGCGTAAAAATTGCAAAGGGTGAGGATATCGCTCATTTGGAAGAATTAGATCAGAAACTCTGGACTGTACTTTCTTGCCCTGTAAAGGGACTTGAAATTGATGAAAAATCACTCGTTTACATGGATACCAACAATGATGGAAAGATTCATGTCAACGAAGTAGTAGCAACCGCAAACTGGTTGAAGACCATTCTGAAAGACATGAATGTCCTGCTGGAAGGTAAAGATACATTAGCCTTGAGCGCTCTGAATACAGAGACTGAAGCAGGCAAGCAGATGGAAGAAACAGCTAAGGCTATTCTGGTTCAGGTAGGTAAGGCCGATGCCAATGAGATTACACTGGCCGACAGCAGCAGTTGCCTGGATACCATGCTGAAGAATAAGATTGAGGCTGCTAAGGCTGAAGCTGCCAAGATTAATGCAATAGAAGCACCTTACGGTGAGGATACTGAAGCTATTGATACCGCATATCAGGCACTGGATGCCAAGATTCGTGATTACTTCATGCGTGCGGAACTGGCATCATTTGCTGAGGAATCAACTGCCACACTGGATGTTCAGGTAAGCCGTATCGAAGCTATCAGTGCTGAGAACCTGACCGATAAGACCGCAGAAATTGCAGCCTACCCTATTGCACGAATCAGCAATAAGGCTGAACTGCCTCTGGATGCAGCCATCAATCCTGTATGGAATGCACAGTTCCAGACGGTCAAGAAGGCACTTGGCGACATTACCGTTCTGACCCCGGAAGCATGGGCTGCTGTAGGTGCTAAGTTGCAGGCTTACAAGGATTATCAGGCAAGCATCGTAGTGAATGAGGCTGACATCAAGTTGGATGATGACACCATCAACACTCAACTTGTAGACAAGCTGTTGCACCTGACACGCGATTTCTATACTCTGCTGAACAACTTTGTAACTCTTCAGGATTTCTATAATCCAAACAAGAAGGGTATTTTCCAGGCAGGTACATTGTTCATCGACCAGCGTTCATGCGACTTATGTATCAAGGTAAATGATGCCGGTGCTATGTCGGCCATTGCAGGAAGCAGCGGCCTGTGTCTGGTATTCTGTGATTGCGTAAGCAAGGTGAAGAATGAGACCATGAAAATTATTGCTGCCATTACTGTAGGCGAGACCAATAATATCGTTCCAGGAAAGAACGGTATCTTCTATGACCGCCAGGGTAATGACTGGGATGCTAAGGTTACCAGCGTCATTGACAATCCTATTTCTATATCACAGGCTATTTGGGCTCCATATAAGAAAGCCGGCAAGTTTGTTGAAGATAAGATCAGCAAGT
This sequence comes from Bacteroidaceae bacterium, assembly GCA_045628125.1. Taxonomy (GTDB): domain Bacteria; phylum Bacteroidota; class Bacteroidia; order Bacteroidales; family Bacteroidaceae; genus Minthousia. The sequence goes on along the minus strand of JAZQPA010000212.1, from coordinate 9,940 downwards.
TCGCTTCTGAAAAGGAGGCTAATGCCATGGATACATCAAAATTGGAACTTCCTACCGAGGCTCCTGCAGAAGAAGGTGCTCCTGCAGCATCAGCTAAAGACAAGGCCAAGGCTATGGCAAGCAGCTTTGACATCGCTAAGTTTGCCGGAATCTTTGCAGCCATCAGCATTGCCGTTGGTGCTATCGGAACCTTTGTAATGGCTATTATTTCCGGATTCATGGCTATGACATGGTGGCAGATGCCTTTGGCTATCCTTGGTGTATTGCTGGTAATTTCAGGACCATCCATGTTTATCGCATGGCTGAAATTGCGCAAACGCGATCTGTCTCCAGTATTGAATGCCAACGGTTGGGCTGTGAATGCTGTAGCACGAATCAACAGCAGCTTCGGTGCTTCAATGTGTAAGCAGGCTACATTCCCTATGAGTGCTGCCTTGAAGAAAGAGGATCCATTTGCTGACAAAACGATGTCTGGTTTCAGCAAATTCCTGATCTGCCTGCTGATCATTGTTCTGGTAGCCGGTGGCTTATGGCTGAAAGGTGTATTCACTATTCCAGGAATCGAATCACCATTTGCAAAACCAGCTGTTGAAGCAGTAGAAAACGCTTCAGAAGAAGCTGTTGAAGCTGCAGAAGAAGCTGCTCCTGCCGAAGAGCCTGCACCAGCTGAAGAGGCTGTTCCTACTGAAGAAGCACCAGCAGAGACTGCAGAATAAAACACAACTCAACCAGCAAAATTAGGGCCGGTTGTGTTAATGAAATATAAAACAAGCATTGTTTTCGCACACAATGCTTGTTTTTTTGTGCAAAAGCACTACCTTTGCATCGTGTTTTTCATAGTATTAGATTTAAGGTTAACAAGGTTGGGCTTCAGCGGAAGCCCTTTTTTTATGTAATCACTTAACGATAAATATAAAATGAACAGTATTTTGATTGTGTTGCCGATCCTAACAGTCTTAATGTTTGACTTAGGCTTGACTCTGGAAGGAAAAGATTTCTTAATGGTAGTGAAGCGCCCAAAAGCTATTCTTGCAGGTTTATTGGGTCAGTTGATTCTGTTGCCTGCGCTAGCATATGCATTGGCCACAATGTTAGGATTATCACCTGTATTCTTTATCGGCCTTATCCTTATAGCATGCTGCCCTGGTGGAAGCTCTTCCAATGTGTTCTCCATGTTGGCAAAAGGCGATGTGGCTTTATCCGTATCGTTAACAGCATTGAGCAGCATCATCACCCTGTTTACTGTACCCGTAATCCTGCAGTGGACCACTTCTGCCATCGGTGCTGAGATTGGTGTAACACTTCCTGTGGGTAATCTGCTGGTACAGAACATTATCACCATGCTTATCCCTATCCTGATCGGATTAGGAATCCGCCGCTGGTATCCACAGACAGCTCACAAAATTGATGCTGTTCTTTCAAAGTGTGCATTCCCTGCACTGATGCTGCTGGCTGGTATCTTCTTCATTCAGCATCGAGCCACTATTGTTGACAACTTCACCTCATTAGGACTGACAGTCACCGTTCTTCTGATAGCTGCCGTATTGTTGGCAAGCGGATTAAGCCGAATCTTCAAACTGGCGGGAAACGAGCGGAAGACCATTGTTATCGAAGTAGGTATGCAGAATGCTGCTCAAGCCATAGCCATAGCCACAAGTCCATTTATCTTCAACGACGGAACCATTGCTATTCCTGCCATCCTGTATGCATTGATGATGAATGTGATACTGCTGATTTATGTGGGTTATCTGCGTAAGAAAATGGCTTAAACACATTTTATATTTATTATTCCTAAAGAATCAGGAATAAACTTGCAAATAAAGATTTTCATCGTATATTTGCAAACATGAAGAAAGCATTAGCAATAGTATTGATGCTGGCATCCTTTCTGCAGCTTTCAGCTCAAGAGGTGTTAGACAAGGTTCAGGTGAGCGACCTGCAACCCAATGACACCTTATATATAAAGGATGCAACCCTGATGGAATTCAAACCAACCCTGTTCAGTCTTGTCGCTCCATGGCGGACATTTGGTTACAGCAATTGGGATATCCACCGAGGATTCAATGCCAGCATAGACATGGGTGTGATGGTAGGATTCGGACATTACAACCCGTTCAAGGGCGGTTCGTTCTTCCATAATATCTCGGGAGTGTATGCACAACCTATCGGAAAACGGTGGACACTGGCTGCAGGAGCAGAACTGGAGCGCTACCGCTTGTTCAGCAAATATGTCAACAATCTTACCGTCGAGGGTTTGGCATCGTATAGGCTGAATGAGAAGATGAGTCTAACTGGTTTTGCATCACACACTTTTGGCAAGGGCATCACTCCAAACAATTATTCGATGATTGTACTGCCATACCTCATGGACAACCGGACAACAGTGGGTGCAGATTTCGGCATGAAGGTAAACAGCAACTTCTCCTTTCATGTAGGAGTATCCGTTAGTCACGGTGATATGCCTATGCCACCTTACTTTAATGAAAACAGATAAATTAATACAGATATGAACGACAAAATGATCTACAACGAATACGGACAGCCTATCACCTTTTTCAAGACACAGGCTTTCAGTAAGTTAATGACAAACGTCTATTTATGGATGACCATGGGTTTGGCCATGACCGGACTGGCTGCGATGTATGTGGCAAAAAGCCATCAGCTGATGCAGATGATTTTTGGAAACAGCATTGTCATGTGGGGTCTTATTTTAGCTCAGTTGGCAATCGTATTCTACATGAATGCACGCATTATGCGTATCAGTTTCATGAGCGCAGGTCTGATGTTTGCATTATTCAGCATCCTGAATGGTGTGAATATGGCTGCTATCTTCGTCATTTACACCATGCAGTCCATCGCACAGGTCTTCTTTATTACCGCCGGTACATTTGCGGGCATGTCTCTTGTAGGCTTCTTCATCAGAAAGGATCTGTCCACTATGGGTAGAACACTTATGATGCTGCTGATTGGACTTATCATTGCCACTGTCGTTAACCTATTTGTACATAGCAATATGCTCATGATGATATTGAGTTATGCTGGTGTTGCAATCTTTGTGGGTTTGACCGCTTATGATACCCAGAAAATCAAGAACATGCTTATGGCATACGGTGATGATGTGAATGATTCCACCAACAAACTTGCCCTGATTGGCAGTTTGACCTTGTATCTGGATTTCATCAACCTGTTCCTCTACTTGCTTCGTATATTTGGCAGCAGACGCGATTAAGGAATATAAAAAAGAGGGGCTCTCACGAGTCCCTCTTTTTTTACACAAACTAATTTTAACTACGGTTGAATCACAACCCCCAGCATTCACTATCCATGGGGGCATTAAAATTGATAGTTGACTTGCAGGCAAATATACCTGTTATATCGTATTGATCAGCATTAAGCCCATTCAATTCCAGCATCAGTTATGGATACACCCATCGAGTCCTTTACATTACTTTCAGTCGAACCACAGGCATACAATATACCCGTAATTGCATAATGATTAGCTCATCAGTTAATCTCTTATGTGATAAATAATGTGTCAGTGTACACCTTGCTCCCGAAGTGGCACGTCCCAAAGGCAATAGGCAGGTCTTCTGGCTTAATCCAACGATGCGCCTTCCCGATTCATCAATCAGTGGCATTTAGGATGCATCGTATCAAATAGATCATACAGCTACGGGTATAGTCGCAGATTCTCACTGCGTTCCCTCTTCGTTTAAACAATAAGATTACTATATTGTTTAAAACCTAATGCAATGCAAATTTAGGCCTTTTTATCGAAACGGCAAACTAAAAATATCCTTTTTTTTCTCATGCAAATAAAAAAAGTCAAATCATATCTATGTCATATGATTTTTGTAACTTTGCACCGTGTTAGTTGAACAAAAGGTATTTTTTTGAGGGATAACCGCATCAGGCCATAACCATTCCAGAGCACATCTGCCGTTCGTGGTTAGCTAAAACTGCATATTTGTGGAATTTTATCACATGTTTTACAAATAAATCCCTTTTTGATAGCAAATACTCACATTTTTATACAATATGTTATTTACATATTGATATTTTTTTGTAACTTTGCATAGTTTTCGGAATGAAAAATTGGTGTTATTAAATAATTAAAAAGATTTTGTTTTATGAACGCAAAAGAAGTATTAGAGAGCTTGAAACAGCGCTTCCCAAATGAGCCAGAGTATCATCAGGCTGTAGAAGAGGTATTGGAAACCATTGAAGAGGAGTACAACAAACATCCTGAATTTGACAAGATGAACCTGGTAGAGCGTCTGTGTATTCCAGATCGCATCTACACTTTCCGTGTAAACTGGGTTGACGATAAGGGTAACTATCAGACCAACATGGGTTATCGTGTTCAGCACAACAACGCCATTGGCCCTTACAAAGGTGGTATCCGTTTCCACTCTTCTGTAAACCTGTCAATCCTGAAGTTCCTGGCATTTGAGCAGACTTTCAAGAACAGCTTGACAACATTGCCTATGGGTGGTGCTAAGGGTGGTTCTGATTTCTCTCCACGTGGTAAGAGTACTGCCGAGGTAATGCGTTTCTGCCAGGCATTCATGTTGGAGTTGTGGAAGCACATCGGTCCAGACACTGATGTTCCTGCTGGTGATATCGGCGTTGGTGGTCGTGAGGTTGGTTTCATGTTCGGTGCATACAAGAAGCACACTCATGAGTTCAGTGGCGTTCTGACCGGTAAGGGTCGTGAGTTCGGCGGTTCTTTGATCCGTCCAGAGGCTACCGGTTACGGTAACGTATACTTCCTGATGGAGATGCTGAAGACTAAGGGTTGGGACTTGAAGGGTAAGTCAGTTCTGATCTCTGGTTCTGGTAACGTAGCTCAGTACACAGCTGAGAAGGTTCTGCAGTTGGGTGGTAAGGTATTGACCATGTCTGACTCTAACGGTTATGTATACGATCCAAACGGTATCGACGAAAAGAAGCTGGCTTGGATTATGGAGCTGAAGAACCAGTACCGTGGCCGTATCCGCGAGTATGCTGAGGAGTTCGAGGGCGTTAAGTATGTAGAGGGTGCTAAGCCTTGGTTTGAGAAGGCTGATATCGCACTGCCATGTGCAACTCAGAACGAGTTGAACGAGGAGGCTGCTAAGGCTCTGATCGCTAATGGTGTTATCGCTGTTTCTGAGGGTGCAAACATGCCATCTACTCCAGGTGCAATCCGCGTATTCCAGGAGGCTAAGATTCTGTATTGCCCAGGTAAGGCTTCTAACGCTGGTGGTGTATCTGTATCTGGTCTGGAGATGTCTCAGAACTCTATCCGTCTGTCTTGGACAGCAGAGGAAGTTGACGCTAAGTTGAAGGCTATCATGGTTGACATCCATGAGAACTGCGTGAAGTACGGTACCGAGCCTGATGGTTACGTAAACTACGTAAAGGGTGCTAACGTTGCTGGTTTCATGAAGGTAGCTAAGGCTATGATGGCTCAGGGTGTTATCTGATAATTTCCTGACCCTAAAAAATATAAGCTCTCAGACACAAAGTCTGAGAGCTTATTTTATTTTATTATTTATGAATATTCATAAAAAAAGGGGAACCGCTGTTCCCCGACCTTTAACCTTAAATCTAATACTATGAAAAACACATTGCAAAGGTACTACTTTCCAAGGGTTTCACAAGTATTTTTATGCATTTCAGTAAGTCTTTAACACTATTTTTCACAATTAGTACTTTTTTTGTGCATTTTGCTATATTAATGTTGCAATTATTATTTAAACTCTATCTCAATGACATAATCCACCACCTTTGGCATACCATCAAGTTCTAGTGTAATACCTTTATTCATGGAATGATAAGGAATGGGTTTCTTATCCAAGAATGATATGACCTTGGCAACTTTTCCATTGAGCGGTAATGCCAGAACTGAACTCTGCAAGTTGGTAATATGGACAAACAGTTTATTACCCTTTCGGGTTGTGGCACCCCAAGGTTGGTTTTTCAGTTCTCCCCCGGTTGTGCCGTAAATAGTCTCGCCATATGTACGCATCCATTCGCCTAATCCCTTTAGTCTGTCTAATGCAATAGCTGGCAATTCTCCATTGGCTTGTGGACCTATGTTTATCAGCAGATTGGCACCTTTACCTGCGGTATTAACCAACAGACGTATCAGGTCGTCAGTTGTCTTATAGTTCTGATCAGCCACTTTGTATCCCCACATGCCATTCATGGTTTCACAGGTCTCAAGAGGCAGTTTGCTGATTTCTGAGGTATTCCATCCTGCAGTGTTTTCACCAGGAAGATCGCGCTCAAAGATTTGGATGTCCTCACCAGGGAAAGGATTGATATGGTGATTGTTGCCCACCAAACATCCCGGCTGCAGTTTGTGAATCAACGCATACTGTTCCCCCAATTGCCAGTCGAACGGTGTCGGATCAGAATCATGATCCCAATAGCCATCAAACCAAATGGCGCCAATCTTTCCATAATTGGTCAGCAGCTCTGTAAGCTGATTGTTCATGAAGTTATAATAATGAGGCCAGTCTATCTTAGAACGGTCTTTTCCTACATTTAATCCGGTTCTTCCCCAAGGATAGTCCTCACGCATCCAGTCGATATGGGAATAATACAAATGCAGGCTAATGTCTTGTTTATGGCATGCCTCGGCCAACTGAGCTATAATATCCTTGCCATAGGGAGTTGATTCAACAATATTATAATCAGACTGTTTGGTGTTCCACATGGAGAAACCATCATGATGACGCGAGGTGAAAGTAATGTATTTTGCCCCTGCGTCCTTAAAGGCTGCCACCCATTTATCGGCATTGAAACGGTGAGGATAAAATGCATCGGCAGCTTTGGCATATTCATTACGGTCCAGATTGGCATTCTGTAAATACCACTCTCCCTGTGCATACTGACTGTAAATGCCCCAGTGCAGGAAAATACCCAACTTATAATCAGCGAATTCCTGTCGTGCCTTTACATTTTCGGGTGCAGGTACATATCCTTCCTGTGCCATACAGACTGATGCGACAGTACCCAACAAGAGGCTAACAATTGTTTTCTTCATAGTATAAATATTTACTGAAATACAAAGAAACAACTTTTCATGCAGAAAACCAAAAAAGTCCTATGGTTTTTACACCATAGGACTTTCCTATTCATCGGTTTAACGGTTATTCCTTAATGCGGGTTGCGGTCATTGGCCACTCACCCATTGACATGCCCTTCAGATTGTCTGCATCTACACTTTCCAGAACAATATCTACACTTACGCCCTGAGTGTCAATGATAAAGATCAGTTTACCCTCGCTCAACTCACCCTTAGTCTCACCCAGTTCCTCTGCTTTCATGGTAAAGGTTCCGTCCTCATTCTGAGCAATGGAGATAGGCAACTCAAAGTCACCCATTGGAGTGTCCTTAACAATCATCTTCCAATTGCCTACAAATGGACTATCCTCCTGTACCTGAACCATTTTAACCTCTACTGTCTCAGCAGCATTTGCCACATTTACTCCCAAACAGCAAGCTAATGCTGCCAGCATAAAATACTTTTTCATATTCTCAGTCTTATTATTTGTTTCTGCAAATGTAAGTATCTTTAATTAATTGCCCAAACCTCATTCGACGAAATCCACAAATTATCCGACAAAAAGAATCCGATTAGTGTTTAAGCCACTTCCAACGGAAAATCTGAGTAAGGAAGATAATTCCTCGCACACACAGTTCTACAGCCATAGCCACCCAAACTCCCATCAGTCCATACTGAGGAGCCAGATACCATGCCAGTGATAAACGAACCACCCAGATACAGGTGAAATTGATGGAACTGGATACAATGGTTTTTCCTGCGCCCACAAAAATACTGTATGCTACGATGGATGCGGCAAACATAGGTTCGGCGAATGCTTCCACACGCAGCACATCGGAGCCCAATGCCACAATTCCCTCGTGCGGAGTAACTACCGCCATCATTTCAGGGGCAAACACATACATGAGCAATCCCATCAGTGTCATTACGCCTACACCCATACTGATGACAATACGGGTAAAACTGCGTGTAAGATCCAGGCGGTTAGCACCTAATGTCTGGCCAGTCAATGTGGTTGCAGCTTCAGCCACACCATATCCTGGCATATAGCACAAACTCTCGATGGTGATACCAAAACTGTTTGCCGCAATGGCAATGGTTCCCAACGGTGCGACAATGGCCGTTGAAAGCACCTGTGCTCCACACATCACTACGCGCTCAAAAGCCATAGGACTTGAGATGGTTACGGCTTTACGGAATACAGCCTTGGAGAGATGCAGTTTCCACTTACCCAAACCTCTCTGGTTCAGTTCCGGTGAGCGGAACAGCAGGAAATACACAATGCAGAGCATGGTGGTGAATGAAGCAGCCGCTGTTCCCAATGCTGCACCGGCCACCCCCCATCCGGCACCCCAAATGGTGAGGGGATGTCCCAATAATGTCACTTCACGGCTCGGGAAGATGAACAGGAAATTGAATACAACATCCAGGAAACACATCATCACACCCAGCATACTAGGCACCTTAATATTACCGCTACAACGCAGCATACCTCCGGATACCCAATACAGGCCCATGAACGGAAGGGTGCACGCAAAGATGCGGAAATAGGTAGTGGCACCGGCATGAATTTCCTCTCCTGCTCCCAGCCATGCTGGCAGAGATGCACTGATACTCAAGGCTATAGACATGATGAAGATAGCCCATAACAACATAGTTACATAGGCCTGACGCACAATACTGCGTGCTTCTTCAATGGCACCTGCTCCGATACGATGAGCAATCTGTACCGAATAACCGGTTCCCACCGAGGAAATCAGACCCATAAACAGCCAGGTAGATGTACTTACCAATCCAATACTGGCCGATTCGTTGGCACCCAAATGACCCACCATGCTGGCATCGATATACTGCATCAGCACGGATGACAACTGAGCCACAATGGCAGGGAGACTCAACCGGGCAGCCAGCTCTATTTTCTGGCTCAAAACCATCGGCTGTCCGTTACGGATCATCTCCAGTAATCTGTCTGTAACGTTACTTCGCATAGAAGACACAAAAGCAACAGACAGCAGAACGGTTCTGCTGCCTGTTTGCCGTATTTAGTTGATAATATTACTTCAAACCCACTTTAGAGAAGTCACGAGGAGCAGGAACACCTGGCAATGGCTTGCGGGTCTTGATCTCTTCCAGCAATACCTCGATAGCCTTATCCAACTGCTGGTCAATGCCTTTCTCTTCCATCACTGGGTCATTATCCAAAAGGATATCTGGCTCCACACCACGGTTTTCTACAATCCACTGACCGGTCTTTGCATCGTAATTAGTGAAGAATGGAACACGGATATCGGTTCCGTCGATATAAGGCAGTGAACCGCTGATACCTACGATACCGCCCCATGTGCGGGTACCGATCAGCTTACCGGTCTGGGTAGCCTTGAAGCTCCAAGGGAACAGGTCGCCATCAGAAGCGGAATACTTGTTCACCAGACAAACCTTAGGACCAACCAGAGTTCCTTCAGGAATGGTTCCCAGATAGTTTGAACCACGGCGCATGGTAATGCGGTAGCACTCACGCATCAGGCGCTCCAATACCATAGGAGATACGTTACCTCCACCGTTAGCACGGTCGTCAACAATCAGAGCCTCCTTATCCAGCTGTGCATAGTAGTAACGGCTAAACTCGTTCAAACCCTCTGCACTCATATCTGGTATATAGACATAACCAATCTTACCTCCTGATTTCTCCTCTACATACTTGATGTTCTTCTGTACCCACTCATAGTGCATCAGCGGATCCTCATCAGCAATAGGCTTCACTACAACCTTGCGGCCACCAGCAGCAGCCTTGGCATTAACGGTCAGCTCAGTCAGTTTGCCAGCCTTGCCCACCAGCAGTGAATAGATATTATTGGTTGTGGTTACTGAAACACCATCTACAGC
>JAZQPA010000211.1:0-2309 GCA_045628125.1 Bacteroidaceae bacterium | reverse complement strand
CGTCGGCGGCGTCGGACTGCTCGCTTTCCCGATCTTGCTGCTTGTCATTATGCAGCTCAAGCAGGAGGGCTTTTTCGACAAATCGGATTCTGCACAAAACGCACCTTATCCTCGTAGATGTCAATCTTCTGGAAGAAATCCTTCAGCATGGTGGTTATCATGTCACCGGTGTTCAGCAACTCGTTGATACCCTGCTCGTTGATACCCTTCACAATATCCTTCTCGCTGTGCGGATTCTTGCGGAATACCTTCTGCGTAACCTTCTCATTAACCGAGATAGGCAGAATGTTCTTGCCAATCTCAGGACTGTATTCCACCTGCTCACGGAAGAACGGATACTTCTGGAACCACGAGTTGTTCTTCAGCGTATCGGCGGTGATGTTGTTCTTGGCCAGCGTCAGACGCTCGTAGTAGTTGTAGGAAAAGTAATCGTTGTTACTCAGATCGTTCACCTTCTTGCTGTCGATAACCCGTCGCATGAAGTCCACCGCAGGATTGTTCTTGCGGGAATAGCGCTCGCGCTTAGGTTTGACTATGACTTCGGCCAACTCGAACGACACCATTTTCACTTCCAGATGGCGGGTGTTACTGCTCACCTGAACGTCCTGTGTCTGGTAACCTACGGCCGAGAAAGTCAGTTTATTCCAACCAACATGTGCCGTAATGGTGAATTCACCGTTATCGTCGGTAGTGGTACCTACACCTTTCCCATCATAAAAGACATTTAAGAACGAGATGGGTTCACCCGTGTTGGCGTCAATAACCTTGCCGTGAATCTGGGCGAAAATTTGATTACATATGGTGAGCAAGAAAAAAAGTAGAAGTGTACTTTTTACTTTCATTGTTATCTATTCTATTACTGTAAAACTAATACGTATGCAAATTTACGCATTTAACGTGGTATAGACAAATTCCGACTTTATCTATAGGAGAAATTGAACATTTTTTACGCTTTTTATCATTCCTCAACCGGGGTTTTCATAATCTGGTCGATGTAATCCAGCAACTCCTCGCGACCGCGCTTGTCCTCGCTGCTGGTAATGAAATGTGGAGGCAGGGTTTCCCACTGTTCCGATAGTTTCTGAAGGTAACGGTGCACATTATCCTTTACCTTTCCATTGCCCAGTTTGTCGGCCTTGGTGAACACGATGGCAAACGGCACACCGTTCTCGCCCAACCAATCGATAAATTCCAAATCGATTTTCTGAGGCTCGTGACGGGAGTCGATCAGCAGGAACAGACACGCCATCTGCTGGCGCATCAGGATGTAACTCTCGATGATCTGTCGCAACTGATTGCGCTGTTTCATGCCGCGCTGTGCGTAACCGTAACCCGGAAGATCCACCAGATACCACTCCTTGTTGATCAGGAAATGATTGATTAATAAAGTCTTTCCAGGAGTGGCTGATGTCATGGCTAATCCTCTTCTGTTGGTCAGTGTATTGATGAGGCTGGATTTACCAACATTGCTTCGTCCGATGAATGCAAACTCAAACAGTTGTCCCTCCGGACATTTGTTAACATCGGTGTTACTGATGATAAATTCGGCACTTTTAATATTCATAATGCAAAACTTTTTGAAAAACAAGTGCAAAGATAGGTAAAATTGTGGAACATACCTTATCTTTGCATCAAGATTAATCTTTTTAAGGAAATATGGAACAGAAATACCCGTCGGCTCTTCTGGAAAAAGCGGTGGGGGAGTTCAGCCGGCTTCCCGGTATCGGACGTAAGACAGCCTTGCGTCTGGTGCTGCATATGTTGCGTCAGGAGCCTCAATTCACGGTCACTTTTGCCGATTCCCTAACCGGATTGGTGCAGGGCGTGAAGTATTGCAGGGTATGTCATAACATCAGTGATTCCGAGGTTTGCAACATCTGCAGTCATCCCAAACGTGACCCTTCGCTGGTTTGTGTGGTGGAGAATATCCAGGATGTGATGGCTATTGAGAACACGCAGCAGTTCAACGGTTTGTATCATGTGCTGGGTGGCGTTATCTCGCCCATGGATGGCATAGGACCTTCGGATTTGCAGATAGCCAGCCTGGTGGAACGTGTGGCCGCAGGCGGTATCCGCGAGGTTATTCTGGCGTTAAGCAGTACCATGGAGGGCGATACGACTAATTTTTACATTTACCGCAAACTGGCGGCTACGGGTGTGAAGTTGAGTGTCATTGCCCGGGGTATCTCGGTGGGCGATGAGTTGCAGTATGCCGATGAGGTGACGTTGGGACGCAGTATTGTGAATCGTGTGGAATTTGATGGGAAATACTAATCCTTCCCTCCTGTCATTCTGAGCGGAGCGAAGAA
>JAZQPA010000210.1:0-3084 GCA_045628125.1 Bacteroidaceae bacterium | reverse complement strand
GCGAGCATAAGCAGTTGACCGAAGGCCAGTTTGACGACAGCGTTATCCAGTTGACTGGCAACCAGATGCTGATGAGCCGCCACAGCATGATGGCTCCTGATGACCTGTACATGCTGGATTTGGCCAAGCTGGACGTTAAGCGGCTGACCGAGGAGAACAAGCACATCATGGACCAGTTGCACGTAGGTAAGGTTGAGCCTCGTTGGGCTACCACCACCGACGGACAGCAGATGCTGAGTTGGGTAATCTATCCTGCCGACTTTGATCCAAACAAGAAATACCCTACCCTGCTGTTCTGCGAGGGTGGACCTCAGAGCCCTGTAAGCCAGTTCTGGAGCTACCGTTGGAACTTCCAGATCATGGCCAGCAACGACTATATCATCATCGCTCCTAACCGCCGTGGTCTGCCAGGCTTCGGTCAGATCTGGAACGAGGAAGTGAGCGGCGACTACGGTGGCCAGTGCATGAAGGACTATCTGACAAGTATCGACGACCTGTGCAAGGAGCCTTACGTGGATAAGGACCGTCTGGGTTGTGTGGGTGCCAGCTTCGGAGGCTTCAGCGTATACTGGTTGGCTGGAAATCACGAGAAGCGTTTCAAAGCCTTTATCGCTCACGATGGTATCTACAACCTGGAGCAGCAGTACGTGGAGACCGAGGAGATGTGGTTTGCCCAGTTCGACATGAAGGGTGCTCCATGGGAAAAGGACAATGCCGCTGCGCAGAAGACCTTTGCCATCAGCCCTCATCACTATGTGGACAAGTGGGACACCCCTATCCTGTGTATCCAGGGTGAGAAGGATTTCCGCATCATGACCAACCAGGGCGAGAGCGCATTCAATGCAGCTGTAATCCGTGGCATTCCTGCACAGTTGCTGCAGTTCCCAGACGAGAACCACTGGGTACTGAAACCACAGAACGGTGTACTGTGGCAGCGTACCTTCTTCCGCTGGCTGGATAAGTGGCTGAAGGATTAATTGATAATTGACCCCCTCCTGTCATTCTGAGCGTAGCGAAGAATCTTTTTGTTCCGAATGGTATAACTCGCGAGGTAAGATCCTTCGTTTCACTCAGGATGACAGACTAACGATAAACATTATTATTATGACTGAATATTTGCAGAAAAAGCTGAGCGATTCGGCAGCTGCCCGTTGGACAGCGCTGGTTATCGTATCATGCACCATGATGTTCGCGTATTTCTTTACCGACGTCATGTCCCCTCTGGAGCCCCTGCTGACTGCAGAGCTGGGTGGTGAGAACGGTTTGGGATTAGGATGGACCTCATCTGAATACGGTTTCTTCTCAGGCGCTTACGGTCTGATGAACGTATACCTGCTGTTGCTGTTCTTTGGCGGTATCATCCTGGATAAGTTCGGTATCCGTTTCACCGGACTGATGAGTACAGCCCTGATGTTTGGCGGTGCCATCATCAAGTGGTATGCGGTAAGCCGTTCGTTCGAGGGTACCATGTGGGTGCCATTCGGTGGCGACTGCCAGATGCAGGTAGTTATCGCATCCCTGGGTTTTGCCATTTATGGTGTGGGTGCTGAGATTGCCGGAATTACCGTTACCAAGGTGATTGCCAAATGGTTCACCGGACATGAGATGGCATTGGCCATGGGTGTTCAGGTGGCTTTGGCCCGTGTAGGTACAGCCGTAGCACTGGGTGCCGCACTGCCTATCGCAAAGGCATTTGGCGGTGTATCGGTATCCGTAGGTCTGGGTGCCAGCATGCTTTGCATCGGTATGATCAGCTTCCTGGTATACAACGTAATGGACCGCAAGCTGGATGCTCAGTCTGCTCAGGTAGAGAGCGACCCTGAGGACGAGTTCAAGTTTGCCGACCTGAAGTTCCTGTTCACCAATCGTGGTTTCTGGTACATTGCCCTGCTGTGTGTGATGTTCTACGGCGGTGTGTTCCCATTCCTGAAGTTTGCCACCAAACTGATGATATTTAAATATGGTGTAAGCGAGGAAGTGGCTGGCCTTATTCCTGCCATGCTGCCTTTCGGTACCATTATCCTGACCCCACTGTTCGGTAGTGTATACGATAAGATTGGTAAGGGTGCCACCCTGATGATTATCGGTTCCTGCCTGCTGACTCTGGTACACGTGCTGTTTGCCCTGCCTATCAACAGTTGGGTACTGGCCATCATCCTGATGATTTTCCTGGGTATCGCCTTCGGTCTTGTGCCTTCAGCCATGTGGCCATCTGTTCCAAAAGTTATCCCAATGAAGCTTTTGGGTACTGCTTACGCGCTGATTTTCTACATCCAGAACATCGGTCTGGCTATGATTCCAATGTGGATTGGTGCAGTGAACGAGAAGAACACCGATGCCACTGGTTTTATTGACTATACCGAGACCATGACTATCTTTGCCTGCTTTGGTGTGGTAGCCATCGTCATCGCCTTCCTGCTGCTGTTCGAGGACAAGAAGAAGGGCTACGGATTGCAGCAAGCTAATTTGAAGAAATAATTCTAAAACCTATTAAATCATATGGAAATTTTATCAATCGGGTGGATTGCCGCCCTCTTTATCGTATGGGGTTGTTTCCTGTACTACTCTTACAAAGGTCAGCCTCTGGGCCTTTGGGTACTGGCTCTGGCCAATACCGGTGAGCGTTTTGGTTACTACACCATGTTGGCTGTGTTTGCCCTGTTCCTGGGTGAGAACTTCGGTTTCGAAGCCGGTACAGCTGCCGAGATTTACACATGGTTCCTGACTGCAGTGTACTTCCTGCCACTGTTTGGTGGTATGCTGGCCGATAAGTTCGGTTACAACAAGATGGTAATTATCGGTATCATCATCATGTTCTTAGGTTACCTGCTGCTGTCATTGCCATTGGGTGGTGATGCTACTGCTATTGCAGCTATGGGTGCTGCCCTGCTGCTGGTAAGTGCCGGTACCGGTCTGTTCAAGGGTAACCTGCAGGTAATGGTAGGTGACTTGTACAACAGCCCAGAATATGCAGGTGCTCGTGACGGTGGTTTCTCTCTGTTCTACATGGCTATCAACGTAGGTGCCTTGTTCGCTCCTACCGCTGCAACTGAAATCATGGATTGGGCTCAGGAGTCACTGGGT
>JAZQPA010000209.1:0-4483 GCA_045628125.1 Bacteroidaceae bacterium | reverse complement strand
CATTCGGTACCTACGACTTGACTCAGATGACCTTCGGTTACAGCCGTGATGATATTGCCAGCTTCTTGCCTGCATATCTGGAGAAGAAGATTCTGAAGGTTGACCCATTCCAGGTACTGGATCAGCACGGTGTAGGCCAGTTGATCGAGATGGCAGTTGCCAAGGGTCGTGGTGTTCGTCCAGGCATGCGTACCGGTATCTGCGGTGAGCATGGTGGTGAACCTACATCAGTCAAGTTCTGTGCTAAGATTGGCATGAACTATGCATCTTGCTCTCCATTCCGTGTGCCTATCGCACGTTTGGCTGCCGCACAGGCTGCTGTTGAGGAGTAAATTTTCCAACATTTATATATTAGTTAGCGAAGGAGGGAAACTCAGTGGAGTGAATCCCTCCTTCTTTTTTATGCCTTTACAAACCAGGATAATCAAAAAAACACTATCTTTGCATATCACACCTTATTAATGATTTATCGACATGAAAAACTATAGACTCATAGCATCGATGATGCTGTTGCTGTGGTGTTTGAGCGGCATGGCTCAGTCTCTGCGTTTCCATCAGGACGGAACATTCAAGATTGTGCAGTTTACCGATGTGCACTGGGTTCCGGGCGATCCGAATTCCGAGATTGCGGCCGAGCGCATGAATCAGGTGCTGGATGAGGAGAAACCTGATTTGGTGGTCTATACCGGTGATTTGTGTTTCGGCAAACCGGGAACCGTGGCGTTGGATAAGGCTCTAGAACCCGTTGTGAATCACAGGATTCCATTTGCTGTAGTTTGGGGTAATCATGACGATGAACAGGGATTTACCCGTCAGGAACTGTTTGTTCACATGAAGAATAAGCCGGGTAATCTTACCGGCACTACACCGGGATTATTTGGTGTGACCAATTATATCTTGCCTATTCAGAACAGCAAGGGTACCGGTAGCGCTTTCACACTCTACATGCTGGACAGTGGCTCTTACTCGTTGATTCCCAGTATCAAGGGATACGACTGGATTAAGGATAACCAGGTACAGTGGTACCGACGGGAGAGTGCCCGCATTCTGGAGGAGAATCATGGCGATACCATTCCGGCCATGGCATTCTTCCATATTCCTCTGCCTGAATATGCCGAGGCCAACACCACCGTGGGTAATCCCATGATTGGTACCCGTAAGGAGATGGTATGCTCGCCTGAACTGAATTCGGGTATGTTCAATGCCATTATCGAGAGGGGAGATGTGATGGCCACCATGGCCGGCCATGACCACATCAACGATTATGCCACCCTGTGGAAAGGCGTGCTGCTGTGTTATGGCCGCTATTCCGGTGGAAATACGGTTTACAATAATATTGCCGGCGGTAATGGTGCCCGTGTCATCCTGCTGCAGGAGGGCCAGCGCTCTTTCCGCTCCTGGATCCGTCTTAAGGATGCCAAGGTTATTAATGACTTTACCTATCCGGATGATTTTAAATAAAACATAGTCAGACCGGTTGCACGCCTACATCATTTCCATTTGTGGTATGATTCTTATATTCCCCTGGTGAGATTCCTTCAATGCGCTTGAACCACCGGCAGAAGGCTGTATTAGTGGGGAAGTTCATCTCGCTGGCAATAGTAGAAAGGGATGCGTTTCCTGTAGTAAGTAGAATCTTGGCTTGAAGCATGGCGGCTTGTTCTACCCATGCCATGACACTCTGTCTGCTTATTCGCTGAATGACCGACATGAGATAATGGGGCGAGACATAAAGCTGGTCGGCATAGAAAGTTACCTTACGCTCCTTGCGGGCATGGCGGCTGACCAGTACCTTGAACTTGTGAAAGATTTCCTCTCCCCGTGAACCTGCAGATAATGATGACTGCTGCGGTTTTTTGTCTGCCTGTATGGCACAGACATTATCTACGATGGCACGTTGCAGATGCTCAATGACATTCCTGCGTTCCGGGTGGTTCTGGCAGAATGCGCATAGGGTTTCATAGATGCGCATCGTGTCCTGATGCACATCATCATCAGGGTGGAGGACAATGGGCTCATCAACGCTGATAGTGGGCAGAAAGATGGTTCCGTTCAGGGCATAGTCACTGGATGCAGAACGTATGTTGACAATGGTATCGGGGGGCAGTAGGATAATCATCCCCTTTGTGACGTGATACTCCGTAAGGTCTATTTCCACAACAGCCTCACCTCCGCTTACTATACCTACACGCGCCTCCTTGAGCAGCAGTAACATACCATTACTGACGTACGGATTGTCTGTAAATCGAAGCCCCTTTGCCACGGCATAGTCGGATGTCATGTGTAATGAGTCAAGACTTTGGCGCATCGTGTCTGGTTGAATGTCCTGAAGCGAGAATATGGTCAGTTCCTTTGACATAATCTATGTGCGTATTGTACTAATTGAGCGTAAAGTTAGTGCATTTTCCCAATTATTTATCACAAATAGTACCAAAAGTCATAATTTGCACATTAAATAGTCCTATTGGTTTTGTGTATTATTCGGATTTTAAATTAATTTGCACATCAAACAACAATCATTACTTTATGAAGAAAATTCTATCGACAATTCTACTGATGTTGCCCTTGTCGTTATCTGCGCAATCTGCCAGTATCGGACAATGCCAGCAATGGGCGCAGGATAATTATCCGCTAACCAAGCGCTACGATCTGATCCGTCAGACGGAAGGATTCACTCTAAAGAACATCGCTAAGGGGTGGATGCCACAGATTGGTGTATCCGCTCAGGGCAGTTATCAGAGTGCAGTGCCCGAATATCCCGAAGTGTTGTCGAACATGCTTAGCCAGATGGGTACCGAAATGAAAGGTATCAGTCCGCTGCAGTACAAAGCAGCCATTGATGTGCAGCAAACTATCTATGACGGAGGTGCGATGGATGCCCAACGTGTTGTGGCAAAAGCCAGCAGTAGGGTGCAGGAGGCCAGTGCCGATGTGCAGATGTATGCCCTTCGTGAGCGTGTCAACGACCTTTGCTTTGCCATTCTTCTTCTGGATCAGCGCCTGAAGTTGAACGAAGAACTGCAGCGTACCATCGGTGCTAATCATCTGCGACTTGCCGCCATGCTGGAAGGCAGTGTGGCGATGCAAGCCGATGTGGATGCTATGAGTGCGGAACTTGCCACTACACGTCAGCAGCATACTGACATCGAAACTCAGCGTGAAGCCTTTGTCAAGGTGCTGTCACTGTTTACTGGTAAGGACATAACCAGCGTTGTAGCCCCCTCTGCACTGATTGAGCAATCCGCAGGATTAACACGTCCCGAACTTCGTCTCTTTGATTCTCAGTTGGCGCTAACCGACGCCAAGGAACGGGCTCTTCGCTCGTCACTCCTACCTAAAATCGGTGCTTTTGCCCAGGGATACTATGGTTATTTGGGTATGAATATGTTCCGCGACATGATGAATCGCACACCAACGCTTAATGGTCTCATCGGTGTTAAGGCTTCGTGGAATCTTTCCGCTTTCTATACGCATAAGAACAATCGTGCTAAATTGGAACTTGAGCGACAGACGATTAGCAATGACCGGGATTTGTTCCTTTTCAATCAGAAACTGCAATCGAGTCAGGAGGATAGCTATATCCGCCGTTACCGTCAGTTGATCAGTGAGGATGACGGCATCTGCCAGTTGCGTCACAATGTGCGCCAGGCGGCAGAGGCAAGACTTGAGGCTGGCATCATAGATGTGAACGCCCTCATCCTTGAAATCAGCCGGGAGAATCAGGCCGGAATCAATAAGGCCATCCATGAGACAGAACTTCTGCAACATCAGTATAAACTTCAAAACATTAACGGATATGAAACCAAGTAATATATTATCACTTTTAACAATAAACATTTTAACCTTATTCTCGTGTGCAGGCAATGAAGGTAATTACGATGCCATGGGCGTGTTTGAGGCCACAGAGGTGGTGGTTTCAGCCAAAGCTCAGGGTGAGCTTATCAGCTTTGAAGTGAATGAAGGTGACGAGGTAAAGACCGATGTTGTACTGGGTATCATCGATGCCACCAAACTGAACCTTCAGCAGCAGTCGTTGCAGGAGAACCGTGATGCACAGACGGCTCGCATCCTGAACTTGCAGGAGCAAACAGCCAGTATCCAGCAGCAGATCAGTAACCTTCAACATGAACATGAGCGTTTCAGCAGATTGCTGGTCAAAGGTGCCGCTACACAGAAGCAGGTGGATGACCTTGCCAATCAGATTAAGGTGATGAAGGCACAGCTCGCTGCTAACCAGTCACAGTTGCGTTCAGCCAACGAGAGCATTAAGCATCAGGCAGATGCATCCGAACAGCAGATGAAAATCGTAGGTAGCCAGATGGACGATGCCGTCATTAAGTCGCCTATCAACGGAACCATTCTGAAGAAGTATGCCGAACGTGGAGAATATGCCGTTCCGGGCAAGGCTCTCTTCAAGGTGGCTGACCTCCAGGAGATGATACTCCGCGCCTACATCACAGCCGATCAGTTTGACCAGTTGAAA
>JAZQPA010000208.1:0-7826 GCA_045628125.1 Bacteroidaceae bacterium | reverse complement strand
ATTCCACCACGAGGAAGGTTTTGCTGCCCCGTTGCCGGGCTTTCTTGATGCGCTGACGCAGGCGTTCGTAGGCCTGGTCGCTGCACTTCACTATTCCGGGTGCTACGAAGGTGCCCACATAGATGGTGGGCTTACGAAGAGTATAAACACCATTGCCCTTCCCTATCCGGTGCGACCGGGGTGTGAGTGGGTATTCGCCCGGTTCCAGCATATAAGGTGCCGCCTCGGCCGTATCGCAGATGTAGGCTCCGCCCTCTGTGTATAGTTTACCGTCACAGGTCTTATCCTGGATGCGGTGGCGTTTGAGTTTCAATATTACTTTTTCCATTTTTCTAATTGAGACTTCGTCTCGATTATGGGCTGCGCCTCAGCATAGTTCAAGCAAGCTTGACTCTGCATTCGGCTTGCACCATAATTGAGATTTGAGATTGAGATTTTTTTCTGCCATCCTGAGCGATAGCGAAGCATCTTTCTGAATAAGTAGTGCATACTTTTCATACTCGCGAGGTAAGATCCTTCGCTCTGCTCAGGATGACAATAAGTAAAGCCTTATTTTATTCGGGCTAAAGCCCTCAAGATTCCTCACTACGTTCGGAATGACAATGAGGGTCAGAATGACATAGAGGGGAAGAATGACAAACTAAGGGAAAACTAATGAATGCTTATGAAATCAAAGAATTTTTCAGCTGTGATGCTGCTATGCGCAGGCATTCTGCTGGCTTACATCTCCTTATTCCTGCCACCACCAGGCGAAATTCATGAGACAGTTATCTACATATTCGCACAGATTCTGATCTATGCTGGCAGTATATTTGGGATAGAAATCTACATCAATGAGAAACTGAAGAAATAAAACTAAAAACTCAACAACTATGAATAAGCAGAATAAATGGAGCATCATTATTAATGCACTGCTCACGGCACTTACTGGAGTCCTGACGGCTTATGGGATTCTGTAGAGAAACAAAAAAAATACCGGCTGCACTGCTGAAGCCGGTATTTACTCTTCATTATTTGGCGTTACTTCAAATCGTGGTTTACGGTCACATCACTGCCGGCAGCGACAGGCTTTGGAGCGTTGTGCTTGAACTGTGCGGTCTTTACACCTGAGAATGAATCCCACTCCAACTCGATGGTTACATCTTTGTCATAAGCGGTACGGTCGAACAGCTTGAAAGCTACAAAGCCATCTCTCTCGCGGCCCATCTTATCGCCCTTGGCATCGTGATACAGACGGAACTTCAATGGGTGCTCGGCATCGCTTACATTCACCAGATTGATGTAATGGGTGGTACCCGCGCTGAAAAGTGTACTGAAGTGAAGGGTCATGTAACCGTCCTCGGCTACGGTGCACCAGTCGTTGAACAGCTCTACCTCGTCACTGCCGTAAGCGGTGGAATTGTCAGCGCCCTTGTTCTCGGCCAGATTCTTGGTCAGCATATCGTCCATCCAGGTCAGGTTCACATCGGTCATTCCGGCTGTGTTCTGACTATCGGTCTTATAATAACGTACGAATGCGCGAACCTCCTTGTCGAAAGGACACTTGGTGATATTGGTTGGGTGCAGTACGGTATTCTCATCCACTCTCAGAGCCATGCCTGCCTGACCGGTTCCAGGAACTACGGTTACTACTGCCAGATACTCTGTTGGGTTATCCTCATTCTTACTACAAGATGTCATTGTGGTACTCAGGCCCAGGGCCATCAACAATACGAATAAACTGAAAAGCTTTTTCATAATGGTAATTTTTTAATGTTTAATTGAGTCATTAATTTGTTTTTGTTGATGCAAAAGTAGAGGGTTTCATCACCCGAATCATTGTAATTTTGCCCTTTTTTTTGCCAACTTTTTGTAAAAATCACCGTTTTTATTGTAAAAATGACCAATTGAACATTATTAAAATGGATTTTCCACAAAATTCGCCGGTTATCTGCTTTTCAACTGCTCCAATTCCAACTGATAGGTGGTCAGGCAGTAGCGCTCCATTTCCAGCAGACGGGCATCGGGCGTGACATTTTCCACACTGCCATCGGGCAGAACACGGTAGTAACGGCGGATATTATCGATGTAATTCAGCAGAAACAGGTGCTCACGGTCGCGGCAGGCCACCCAGGATCCGTTGCTGTAAATGACATACGGCCGCTGATGATTCAGCAGGTCCACACTCAGGCTGTTGGTGGTGTAGCTGTGCCCCAGCATGGACAGCACGGTGGCGGCAATATCGGTCTGCGATGCCATGCCGTCGTATTCACCTGCCTGAATATCCTTACCGAAAATGAGCAGCGGCACATGGTTGATCATATCGGGCAACTCGCATTCCTGCTGTTTCTCCATACTCACGCCATGATCGCCCACCAGTACGAAAACGGTATTGTCATACCAGGGCTCGCGACTGGCCTTCTCGAAGAAACGGCGCAGGCACTCGTCGGCATAACGCACGGAATCGTAATCCTCGTCCTCATAGGTCAGCTGAAAATCGGCCGGCAGGTCATACGGTGGATGATGCGTGATGGTGAGAATGGAGATAAAGAAGGGCGCATCTTTCTGGTTTTCATTCGGATAACCTAATTCCTTATCCTTAATGGCCTGAAGGGCAGCATCAAACAGATAGCCGTCCGGTACGCCCCACATGCCCACGTACTCCTCTTCGGGATAATCGTTCATGGAATAGATGCGACGGATGCCGTTGGAGGAAAAGAAGTCGTACAATCCGTCATAATTGGGATCGTGCGAGATGAAACAGGTGGTGGAATAGCCCATTCCCGACAGTTCCAGAGGCAGGCCACCGAATACCGACAGGCGATGCTCGCTGGTGATGTTGCGGTTCATGAACGATGGCCACGAGCACAGCACGCCCAGCAGTCCCTGCCCGGTGCGGAATCCGGCGCTGTAGCAACGGCTGAAGTGCAGCGACTTATCATACAACTGATTCAGGAAGGGTGTGAGGGGTTCCTGCTGACCAAATGCCTGCAGGTAGTGCGAACTCATGGATTCCATGAAAATCAGCACGATATTGGGCCGCTTTCCGGCAAACAGGGCGGAATCGGGGACGGTTATGCGGTGTTTCCAGGGTTCTTTCAAATCGGTGGTGCCATAAAACTCCTGCATGTTCTGCTGCAGTTCCTGAGCCGAATAGAAGGAGACGGCATTGAGGCGCTGGTAACGGCTTACGGAATTGACAAAGTACAGGGCGGGACTTTGCGTGCAGAGATTAATGTAGTGATTGCTGGTAAAATAGGCATTGCTGGAGTTCAGCGCATGACCGGTGACCTTGAATCCGCGAACGCCCAACAGGAACAGCACGGCTACCACCAGAAAGGCGGTGATGATGCTCTTCCTTCCGGATGGTTTGCCGAGCGCAATCGGCCGTTTACTGATACGCATCACTCCCCAAAGGCACAGCGGAATGAGGATGAGCATGACTATGCCATAAATCAGGAACGACCAGTCACTCAGCAACATAGTGAATACCTCATCGCCATTATCCAGCCATTTCAGCGAGGAGATGTCGATGGGGTGCATGTATTCGTTGCAGAACGGAATGTTGGCAATGGCGTGCAAGGGCAATACCGTGCAACAGATGCCGTAATACACGCGCAGAAAACGCATGATGGCGTTCAGAGCTGACGGGCGGGTGGCCAGAAACAGCGAAAGCAGGCAGGGCAACAGGCTGACGTAGGTCATCACCACATTGTCCAACCGGAGGCCAATATACAGTGATTCAGCGTATTGCGCTATTCCGACACCGGAGGTATCCATATCGGATTGTAGAACGCCCATGGTTGCCAGGCGTATAAATGACAAGAGTGCCAGCATGCCCAGATGCATGCATAGCACGTATAGAAACAATTTTCTCATTCCGTAAAAGTAAGGACGTAAATGTGGCAGGACTACGCTTAATCCTGCCACATGATGAGTTTGGAGACTCTATTATTTTTGATGTTCCAGTGGTTTTTCGAAATGGGTGTCGTTCAGACTTACCTCCATAAATTCCTTCTGCTCGTCCATTCCCTCATGAATCAGCACGTGGAACTTGCGGGCTGCCAGATCGTATACAGTGGTATGTGTGGTGTACCACAGTGGAGAGTCTGCCACATGCCAGTTGGCCTTATTGTTGAATTTTTCCTGATTAACCTTCATGGAATTGGTGTAGGTCTCGTTCTTCCATACATCCGGATTCTTGTACAGGTCCTTGGCAGAAACGTCCTCAACAAACTCGGTAAACCAGAAGTCCTTGCTGCCAATCTCCTTGGTGTAAGCCTTTGAGTACCAAACCTGTTTCAGCAGGTCCTGCATGCCGGTGAATGACTCCTCGGTAGTAGGATAAGCCTCTTTCAGCAGGTCGTAGCGCTCGTAACCGTTACCGCTGTTCTGTATCATTCCCTTCTCTTCCATCAGCTTGTTGGTGAAATTGGTCATGATGGTAGCGTATGATGGAGCGTTAATATCGGTGGTCTCGCAATAGTAAGGCTTGTTGTCCAGGAACTCCAGTACCACGCTGGTGGTGGCATCGCTGATCAGCCAGTGGAAGGCCTGTGACGAACCCGGAACAGGGAAACCGTTTGGCTCATACCAGTTGATGCTTTCGATAATCTGCTTGGCATCGGCTACCGACTTGGCACGGTCCAGAATAACACGGGCCAGGTAAGTCACGCAATGGGTCTCTTTGGCATCGGGATTGGTGTAAGCTGCACCGTGTCCCCACTTGCCATGCTCCCAGGTAGATTCGTCGAACGATGTCTCACCGGTTGGCATCACGTTCACACCTATATATACACCGTTCTCATTGATTCCATCGGTGGTAGCCATAGGCAATGCATTATATAAAGGGCTGTATTCGCCACTCTTGGCAAACTCGTTGCTGAATACGCTGTTTGCACCAATCATACCGATGGATGCATAGCGTGCATCGCTCTTGTTGATCTTAATGATGGCTGCGGCATCGGTATTGATGTACCAGTCCAGGTTGCGGCCTACAAAGTTGCCCTTTCTTACCTCAGAACAGGCAGGAGCGGCAGAACTGAAACGCTTGGCCATAGCCTGTGCGGCTGCGTCAAAATCATAGTCGTCATATTCCACACCATACAGATAATCTGCAATAGGAGTATTACACAGTTCAGGAGCTGCTGCGGTGGCAGCGGTCTTCTCTTTACATCCGGTAAGCACGGTTGCCAGGAAACAGGCAGAGAGTGCGGTTAAAATCAACTTTTTCATATTCGATGTTTTTTTGTTTTGCTGATGCAAATGTAGGCAGCAACAGCACCCGGATTATTGTAATTTCATCTTTTTTTTCTACAAGTTTTTGTAAAAATGTCCGGTTTATTGTAAAAATCACCAAAAATGAACAAAATTGAAATGAAAAGACCGGATGTTTGGGCATCCGGTCTGCATATTTTAGTGCTGTTCTATCTTGAGCAGCTCCAAATCAAAAATCAAGGTGGAATGGGCAGGTATATCGCCACAGGCGGTTTTTCCGTAACCGTACTGAGCCGGAATAAACACTTCCATGCGGTCGCCCTCGTGCATTTTGCTCAGGGCTATCTGCCAACCCATGATGAGCGTGCGCACCACAAAACACGCCGGAAGGCGCTGCCCCTGCGTGGTGTCGAACACGGTGCCGTCGGTCAGGCGTCCGGTATAGTTCACATACACTATGCTGCTGCTCTTGGGAAACTGCCCGCCACTGCCCCGCTCTATCCAGCGGTACATCACGCCACTCTCCAGCACAATCATGCCTTCTTCCTGGGCTTTCTGCTTCAGGAATTCCAACTGCTCTTCCTTGTATGTATTCTTCTTTTTCTTCATTTGCTTTACAGGTTCTGGGTAAACGGACTGGATTTCATGGTGCTGACCACCTCGGGCAGGTAATCTTCCTTCAGCAACTCAAAGTGGTTGATGGGCAGCGTGTGTATCTCGGCATCGGGATAATGGGTATGCCAGCATTCCCGGTTGTCGATGATGTCCTGCTCCAACGCCTTCCGCTCCTCCTCGGATATCTTGCGGTCGGGGAACTCGAACGAGATATGCTGTGGGGTAACTCCTGCCAGCATGATGAGCATAGGTCCCTGATATTCGGGCGGGAAGACCTGCGGCGACAGGGCATTGGAGATGCGCATGCGTTCGGCCACAATGGGTGATTCCATCTCGTCGATCACATCGATGCTCTGGGCACGGTGATAGATAGGATCAAACAGCAGCGCCAATGGTTTCTTGTCCTGCAACTCGCAGATTTCGTGGGCCATAAGGAGGGCTAAATCGGCTCCAAAGCACAAACCGGCTACAATATCCACCTGACGTCCATCCAGCAGACGCAGCATATCGCGCTTGTAATCGGCCATCATATCCTGCAGGTTGATATCCTTCTTTTTCCAGAAATATTCCACAAACGATTCTAGAATCAGAAAATTGAAACGCTCGCGATAGAACTCCACGTAATCGGTATAGAGCGGATGCAGGTAGATGTAACCGCAATCCAGCACTACGGTTGGACGGTCGGTAGGCGGTTCCAGCCAGTAGGCAAAGGATTCCTGATGATTGGGCAGACGGGAGATGTTCTGACTGATGTGACGGATATTGCGCCACTGATACAGGTCGGATACGCGCAACTGATAGCCTTGCTCCATGGCGCAGAACGAGAATCGCGCGGCCTGAATGGAGGTGATGCCCACTTCGGTAAACAGATCGTCGGTGACACTGATGTCTTTTCCTCCGATAATGGTGGAAAGGAGTCGCGCCAGACGGTCCTCGGTAGCGGTAATGGCGGGCATCACCACTTTCTTCTCCTTCTTGCGCTGTGGCTTGGGCAGTCGCGCATAATCTACCTTATCGTTGGCTTTCAGCGGTATCTCGCTGATGACCTCCAACCAATCGGGAACCATGTATTCCGGCAGGCGATGGCTGATAAACTTGCGCAGGAATACGTTATTGATGGGTTTGGCTGCGGTATACCACAGGCAGAGCTGGGCGGTACCATCTACCTTGCATACCTGTGCAACTGCATGAATCACTTCCGGATAGATAGAGGCGGCTGTCTCAATCTCGCCCAATTCGATGCGGTATCCGCGAATCTTTACCTGATTGTCGTTACGGCCCACGTACTCCAGCTGATTGTCGGCATTCCATCGCACCAGGTCTCCGGTGCGGTACATGGTGTGCAAACCCTTCCCGTTGGCAAACGGCATGGGCACAAAGGCTTTCCGGGTCTGTTCCGGCAGGTTCACATAGCCATCGGCAATCTGCGCTCCGGTCAGATACAACTCGCCTACACAGCCTTTGGGTAAAAGACGGGCATTAGCGTCCAATACCAATGCCATGCTTTGGCACAAAGGGCGTCCGATAGGAATATTGGCGGGAACCTGTCCGCTGTGACATATATAATAGGTGGCATTGACCGTAAATTCGGTAGGGCCATAGGTGTTGTAAACCGGGAACGGCAGTCCCTTGGGTACGCTGACCAGTTTCTCGCCACCTACCGTCAGGTAGCGCAAAGGCAAATCGGGAACCAGTTCCAGCAGCATACTGCCCAGGACGGTGGTGAAATTGCAACCGGTTATGGCTTGCTGACGGATATACTGGGCAATGCCGTGAATGTCCTTGGTAAGCGACTGCCGCAGGATATGCAGGGTTCCGCCGCAGGTCAGTACGGGGTACAGATCCTCGACCGATGCATCGAAACTGAACGTGCCCTGACACAGGATGCGGTCGGTTTCGGACAACTGATAGAGTTGTGCCATGGAGCGGACAAATGAGGTCAATGCCCGACGGGATATCATCACTCCCTTGGGCTTTCCGGTTGAACCGGAGGTATAGATAATATAGGATATTCC
>JAZQPA010000207.1:0-3675 GCA_045628125.1 Bacteroidaceae bacterium | reverse complement strand
TAAAGGCGAATAATCATCCTTGACGATAAATCAGGAAACCGCTTCCGTTTGGAGGCGGGTTTTTTTATACCTTTGCCACGTAATTGACACGACATGAAAACGCAACGAATCATTTTCGAACTCCGTGAAGGCGACGAGTTCATCCCGCTCATCCAACTGCTGAAAGCCGCTGGCGTGGTCGATACGGGCAGCGAAGCGCAAGAAGTGGTGACCGCCGGCCTCGTGCTGCGCAACGGTGATGTTGAAACACGCAAACGCGCCAAGATAACCACTGGAGAAATAATCCAACTGCAAAACATTGAAATCGAAGTAAAATAATGGAAACGAATACTTTACATACACTTCTCGATGTGGTTTCGCATTTCGTGGAACGAAACCAGGTGGCCGAAATCACTCCGTTAGGAAATGGCTTGATTAACGACACCTTCAAGGTGATGGTGCATGGCGACGAGAAGCCCCGTTATGTGCTGCAACGCATCAACAATGCGGTCTTCACCGATGTGGAAATGCTGCAACGCAACATCGAATTGGTGACTGGACACCTGCGCTCGAAAGGCATCCTGACCTTGCATTTCCTGACAGCCGACACGGGTAAGACCTACATAAAGGAAGATGACAAGTATTGGCGTGTAATGGATTACATTCCTGATAGTTACACCTACGAAGCCGTAACACCAGAATATGCCCGTTGTGCAGGACGTAAGTTCGGCGAATTTGAAGCCCAACTCACCGACTTGAAGGAACCCATAGGTGAAATCATTCCCGATTTCCACAACATCGAATTCCGTCTGCACCAGCTTGATGAAGCCATCGCAACCAATCCGGTAGGGCGCATGTCTGACCCCGAAGTGCAGTCGTATGTGCAGAAAATCAATGCGGTGGCGGATGAGATGTGCATAGGAGAGAGGCTCTATCGCGAAGGCAAACTGCCCAAACGCATCTGCCATTGCGACACCAAGGTGAACAACATGCTTTTCGACAAGGATGGTAATGTAATGTGTATCATCGATTTGGATACCATCATGCCGAGTTTCGTCTTTTCCGACTTTGGCGATTTCTTGCGCTCGGCAGCCAATACGGGTGCCGAAGACGACCCCGACTTGGACAAAGTGCATTTCAACATGTCCATTTTCGAGGCTTTTGCGCAAGGCTATCTCGAAGGTGCCAAGCCGTTCTTGCTTCCTGTTGAGATTGAGCACCTTCCGTATGCCGCCATGTTGTTCCCCTACATGCAGACCGTGCGTTTCTTCGCCGATTACATCAATGGCGACACCTATTATAAGATTCAATACCCGGAGCACAACAAGGTTCGTTCATACGCTCAGTTTGCCCTTCTGCAAAGCGTAGAGGCTCATACCCCAGCCATGGAGGAATATATATGGAGTATCTGATTATCGTCATCCTGGCTCTGCTGGTTGCCGGAGCCCTCTTTCTGTGTTACCGGTTGGGATTCAGTCGGCAACAGGGCATGGTCATGTCGCTGACCAAGGAAAAGGACATGCTGAAGGACCAGCTGGCGCAACAGCGTGCCGATGCTATCCATCAACTGGAAACGGCCAAACGCGAAGCCACAGAACAGCTGGAAACGGCCAAGCGTGAGGCCACCGAGCAGTTCAACCGGGAGAAGGCAGAGGATGCCCAGATTCTGGCTGATACCAAGCAGGAAGCGGAACAACGGCTGACGGCCTGCAAGACCGAGGCTGCCGAGCAACTGGCCAAGACCAAGGAGGAGGCCAACAATGCTCTTTCGGCTATGCGTAAGGAAATGGCGGAACAGCAGGCTGCCATGAAAGCAGAATACGAGGCTAAAATCAAGGAGAACCAGCAGTTCCTGGCCGAGCAGTTATCCGTATTCAAGGAAAAGGTGGAGAATGCCACATCCACCATTCTGAAAGACCGTCAGGAAGCTCTGCAACAGGGCAATCAGGACCAGATGAAGACCATTCTTCAGCCGGTATTCGACCGTTTGAAGGAGATGAACGAACTGATAGACAAGAACCGCGAGGGTAATGACCGCAATTCCGAGGCCATTTCAGCATCCATCAAACAGATAGTGGAGCACTCACAGCTGTTGGGTACCGAGGCGCACAACCTGACCGAAGCGCTGAAAAACAAGGGTAAGGTGCAGGGTGACTGGGGCGAACAAATCCTGACAGGTATCCTGCAGGACAGCGGTTTGCGTGAAGACTACGAATACTTTTTCCAGAAGAGCATCAAGGATGCCAACGGTGATGAGCAGCGTCCGGATGTTATCGTAAGACTGCCGGGAGCGGACAAGAACATCATCATCGATTCCAAGGTGACTCTGACCGCCTTCTACAACTATCTGAATGCGGAAACAGCCGAGCAACAGGAGCAGTACGCAAAGGATAACCTTCGCTCTATCCAGAGCCATATCAAGGAGTTAGCCCGCAAGGATTACAGCAGCATCGTAAAGGATGCCGTGCCTATCGTATTCCTGTTCATCCCGAATGAGGGCAGCTACATCCTGGCACTGAACAAGTATCCTAACCTGGGTCAGGAAGCCTATAAACAAGGTGTGCTGATTATCAATCCTACCAATCTGATGCTGACTCTGCAACTGGTCAGCATTCTGTGGAACAAGGACCGCCAGGAGGAAAACTGCGAAAAAATATTGAAGATGGGCAAGGATATATACGATAAGTTCGCTATCTTTGCCGAAAATTTCCAGACCCTGGGCAATCAGCTGGCTACAGCACAGAAGACTTATTCAAGCGCTCTGGGTCAATTACAGGACGGAAAGGGCAACCTGAAGAACCGTATCCTTAGATTAACCGAATGTGGCATCAGCGTAACCAAGCAGATACCGGACATTCAACCAAAAGACTGATTATGACATTATTCCTGACAAGCAGTCCCTGCATTATAGGGACACCCCATATTAACCCACTCAATGGCCTGGTGGACGGGCTGCTGCATTTTACCCACCACGTGGCGGATGCCGTGTACATTACCTCCGACCCTGACAATGTGGCCTTTACCGATGGCTTCGGTTTCGGTATGAAGGACTCATTGGAGGAAATCGGAATTAAGATGAACAGCTTTCATCTGCTGGACGGACGCAACGAACATGATGCTGAGAAACTGATTAAGAAGGCATCGCTGGTGATTCTGTGCGGTGGCCATGTGCCTACCCAAAACCAGTTCTTCGAGCGCATTCATCTGCGCGAGATCATGCAGGACTTCAAGGGTGTGGTACTGGGCATCAGCGCCGGCAGCATGAATTGTGCCGATTGGGTGTACTCGCATCCGGAATTGCCTGGAGAGGCCGTCAACCCCAACTATAAGCGTTTCCTTCGCGGACTGGGCCTGACGCAGTGCAACATCCTCCCCCACTATCAGCAGGTAAAGGACTATGTTCTGGACGGCATGCGCATCATGGAGGATATTGCATTCAATGACAGTTACGGACACAAATACTACTGCCTGCCTGACGGCAGCTATATCTTCTCACGTGGTGCCGGTCATGAGGAAATTCGCGGAGAGGCGTGGCTGATTGCCGATGGCAAACGCGAGAAAGTGTGTGAGAACGGTAAGATATTAAAAATCTAAAATTATAAAACCATGAAAAAGTTAATCATCATGTTGCTTATGGCAACTTTCATCTCACCAGTTATGGCACAGAATGTTACTCCAGAGACAACAGCTAAGTTT
>JAZQPA010000206.1:0-3755 GCA_045628125.1 Bacteroidaceae bacterium | reverse complement strand
AGAGTTGGTACCTGTAGCATCGTAAGAAGCCTCCCATGCAGCAATACTGCCGTACTTTGCAACGATATCAGCCTCAGATGCGCCTGCAGGCCAGATAGCGTATGGCATCTTAACGCCACCGTTGCTGATATCACCGAACTGAGGATGAGCAGAGTGCTTTCCAAAGACAACATCCTGGTTCTTCTGTGACTTCTCGATAGCCTTTACGGTACCAGCTGCAGTCAGCATATCGTAACCGTTGTTAGCCATGGTAGAGGCACTGATATAACCGTTATAAGAAATCTTAACCTTGCCTTCCTTGTTACCCTGCTTGGTGGTAACGATGATGACACCGTTAGCAGCACGGGCACCGTAGATAGCGGTTGCAGAAGCATCCTTCAATACCTGGAAGGAATCAATATCGTTAGGATTAACGGAGCTAATATCTACACCCTGTACACCATCAACGATGATCAGAGGGTCTGAACCGTTAACGGATCCGACACCACGGATACGGATTGTGGTCTCACCTGCAGGACCACCAGAGTTAGAGATGTAAACACCGGAAGCCTTACCCTGCAATGCCTCAGCGAAGGTTGCTACTGGAGTTTCGGTCAAAGCGTCACGAGATACAACAGCTACAGAACCGGTAATATCCTTCTTAGCCTGAGTACCGTAACCAACTACTACAACTTCGTCCAATGCCTCTGAATCCTCCTTCAGAGTAACGGTTACTGTAGAGTTCTTACCTACTGCTACTTCCTGGGTCTGATAACCGATGTAGGAAATCAGCAGAACTGCATTGTTTGGGACATTCTGAATGTTGGCAACACCCTCAGAGTCGGTGATAGAACCATTGGTAGTACCCTTAACCAGTACGTTAGCACCAATGACTGCACCCATAGCATCGTTAACGACTACCTTAATAGTCTTACCCTTCTGCTGGATACTCTCGATTGTTGTTGTCTCATTAACACTTGCCCAAGAGGCTGTTGGCATGCAAACAGCGGCTAGGAAAAGCGGCATAGCGCATAATCCTAAATGAGATTTTAAAGAATAGTTTCTCATGTTTTGTTGATAAGGTTAATAATACATTATTTTTTAATAAACACTCGCTAAATCAGTATTGCATTTTGCAATAACAAATTCAATAACAGGGATTTACCCTATGTTTCTCACATTTTGCAAAGTGTGGTTATCACTTTCCGATTTCAAAATTAGCAAATATTTGACTATAAACAAACATTTTCCAGTCTTTTTTTAGGCCCATTTATAAAAAAAAGCGCTGTGCACGAACACAACGCTTTTTTAGCATGATTTAACAAATTAGCTGTATTTTATTTGCATTTTTCGATACTATCCGCACTTTTCATGCAAAGATTCATTAATCTTAAAAACGGAAATACTGCTTGGCATTGTAATAGCAGATATCCTGGACCATCTGTTCCAAACGGGTCATTTCCTGAACGGGAATCAGTCCCTTTTCCACATCATCGCCCAACAGGTTACACAGCACTCTGCGGAAATATTCATGACGGGGATAACTGAGGAAGGAACGGGAATCGGTAAGCATACCCACAAATCGGCTCAGCAAACCCTGCTCGGAAAGGGCATTCATCTGCTTCTCCATACCACTTTTCTGATCATTGAACCACCAGCCGGAACCCAGCTGCATCTTTCCTGGAGTCATACCGTCCTGGAAATTGGCAATCACAGCCGCCATGATGTCATTCTCTACCGGATTGATGTTATAAAGGATGGTCTTAGCCAACAGATCCTCACCGTCCAACTGGTTCAGGAAGGATACAATGGCATGGGCCGAGCGGAAGTCGCCAATGGTATCGAATCCGGTATCAGGGCCCAGACGATTGAACATACGGGTATTGGTATTACGCAACGGACCAAAATGGAACTGCTGCACCCATCCCTTACGGGCATTCATACGGGCCAGTTCCAAAAGGATGTAAGTCTGCAAGGCCTCAACCGCCTCCTCGCTTACAGCCTGACCGGCCAACACCTGGGTATACCACTGATCCAACTGGCCCTTTGAAGCAGTACGCCAAGGGAACTGGCTCACACCATGGTCAGCCACAGAACAACCCTGTGCAGCAAAATAATCATGGCGGTTTTGCAATGCCTGTAACAGATCATCCAGACACTTCACCTCCACCCCACTGGCATTTTGCAAATTTTGTATATATATATAATAGGTGTGAGGATCGGCTACGGCCATGGCCTTATCCGGACGCCATGCAGGAAGCACCTTCACAGCGAAACCACTTTCACGGATAGCACGGTGATGCTCCAGAGAATCGATAGGATCATCGGTGGTACAAACACACTCCACTCCATATTTCTGCATCAGGAAGCGGGCAGAAAATGAAGAATCAGCAATCTGCTCGTTGCAGGCATCAAAAATCTTACGGGCAGTGGAAGGATTCAGCACCTCATCAATACCAAAAGCCGTCTTCAACTCCAAATGAGTCCAATGATACAACGGATTACGCAAGGTGTAAGGAACGGTAGCCGCCCACTTCTCGAACTTTTCCCAATCGCTGGCCTTACCCGTGATGTAATCCTCTGCCACACCGTTGGCACGCATGGCGCGCCACTTATAATGGTCACCACCCAGCCAGAGTTCTGTTATACTGGCAAAGTGATGGTCATCGGCCACCTGCTTGGGTGACAGATGACAATGGAAATCTATAATAGGCAGACGCTCAGCATGCTCGTGGTACAATTTACGGGCAGTAGGGCTCTGCAACATAAAATCTTCGTGAATAAAAGGTTTCATAACTTAACAGGATTGTATTTAGGAACCAAGGTCTTTAAGATAATCCATCCACACAGGTAAGCCACTGCGCAGTAGCAGAAGATGATGAAATAACCTGCAGGCTTACCCTGCAAGCCCATGAAGGTCATCTGGGTGGCATCGGCATAATCGAACAACTGACCGGAGAACTTATTGATGGCAAATGAGCCGATACCGCCAGCCATACCGTTGATACCGGTAATCGTACCCACCAGACTCTTTGGGAACAAGTCACTAGCCACCGAGTACAGATTGGCGGACCATGACTGATGAGCTGCAGCTGCCAAACCAATGATAATGATAGGGAACCAGTAGGAATAAGCGCCCAATGGCTGAGCAAACAAAGCAAAAACAGGAATAACGGCAAACACTGCCATGGCCTTCAGGCGGGAATCATACGCATTCTGTCCCGTGCGGTTCATAATAATGGTAGGCAGTTTTCCACCCAGAATAGACAGCATGGTAATGGCGTACAGCACAAAGATCAGCATCATGGCTACCGGGTTGTCCGAAGGCAATCCGTATACATCAGAGATATAGGCAGGAGTCCAGAACAGGAAGAACCACCAAACACCGTCAGTAACCAGCTTTGCCAGGAAAATGGCCCAAGTCTGCGGATAGGTCAGTACCTTGGCCAATCCAACCTTAGGTCCTTCTGCCACTGGAGCTTCCGGTTCCTCGGTTGCATCCTGGTTAATATAAGCCAGTTCGGCCTCATTGACATGCTTGCTCTCGGCCGGACGCTTGTAGACAAACATCCAGAAACCCATCCAGACAAAGCCTAATGCACCGATGATGATGAAAGCCATTTCCCATCCGTTGCCCACACCGGCCGACTTGAAGAACTTGGCCAGCAATGGAATGCTCAATGGAGCCACCAATGCACCTACAGTAGAACCGGCATTCATGATGGAAGTGGCATAGGCACGGTCGCGCTTAGGGAAATACTCGGCAGTAACCTTGA
>JAZQPA010000205.1:0-14045 GCA_045628125.1 Bacteroidaceae bacterium | reverse complement strand
TTGAATTCCACACGCTCTTCCTCCTGCTCCAGTTCATCGGCAATATCTTTCAGCTCGATATAGGTGCTTTCCACACGCTCGGCCCATTCGTGGCTCTTCGGGTACATGTCCGACAAGCTGTTCAGGGTGCTCAGCACACTGCGCAACTGGCCGATGGTACCCTGCTGGTCGTTCTGCAGCAGGCCGTTGCATTCAAACAGAGCCTGTTTGATGTCTTCGGCATGAGTCAGCATGTCCTGTTCCTCTTCCAGTTCCTCCTGTTCGCCCGGTTCCAGCCGTGCCTCGTCCAACTGCTTGAACTGGAAGTTCAGGTAATCCTCCTCAGCCTGGTTCTGCTGGGCAGTCTCTATAGCCTCCTGCAGTTCCTTCTGCTTCTGGCGGTATGCCTGATAAGTCAGTTGGTATTCCTTGCGTTGCTGTTCGTTGTGTGCCAGGGTATCCAGAACATTCAACTGGAAGTCAGCCTGGTTCAGCAGCAGGTTCTTATGTTGAGAGTGTACATCCAGCAGCAGTTCACCCAGTTCCTTCAGGACAGTCAGTGGGGCGGGAGAGTCGTTGATGAACGCGCGGCTCTTGCCCGATGCCATCAGTTCCCGGCGGATGATGCATTCCTGAGCATCACTCTCCTCGTCAAAGTCCTTCAGCAGAGAAACAGCAGCAGGGTTGTCCAATCCGAAAGTGGCTTCGATGACACACTTCGATGCACCCTGCCGGATGGCCTTGGAATCGGCACGCTGTCCCAGCAGGAGAGCAATGGCACCCAGCATGATACTCTTTCCGGCTCCGGTCTCACCAGTGATGACAGAAAAACCGTTGGCAAAGCTGATATCCAGTTTGTCAATGAGGGTATAGTTTTGGATGTAGAGTTGTTTCAGCATACGTGGCTTAGCGGTTGTTCAACTCGCTCAGGCGCAGGCGTGTAAGCGTCTGTTTGGTTTCCAATGGGAAATCGCTCTGCAGTATCCATCCGTAGTAGCCCGGATCACGGCGCAGCACATCGCTCACGCGTACATCCTTGTACTTGCCGAATGAGAATACAGGCTCATTCTTATCGTTCAGCACGATGCGGCCTGCCAGATCCACATTGCGGTTCATGCGTGAGAAATCGGCCAAAGCCTCCACATCGTTCGTCAGCTCTTCAGGATACATGTCCAACTGAGCCTTCAGAACCTCGTAGGTAGCGATGGTATCGGCCAGGGCAGCATGCGCTTCCACGTGTTTGCCGTCCACCTCAAATCCAGCCTCCAGGTCTTTGCCGCAGTAGAACTTGAATGCAGCCACCAGTGTGCGTCGCTCCAGCTTGTGGTAGATGTTCTGCACATCCACACAGCGGGTATGTGTCAGGTCGATGTTGTAGTCGTTGCGCAGAAACTCTTCTGCCAACATTGGAATATCAAACTTATTGCTATTGAATCCAGCCAGATCGCATCCTTTGATAAAGGCACCGATTTCGGGAGCCAGCTGCTTGAAGGTAGGGCAGTCCTTCACATCCTCATCGGTGATGTGATGAACCGCGGTAGCCTGTGCAGGAATAGGGCGACCAGGGTTAACGCGGTAAGTCTTGGACTCGTCGTGTCCGTCAGGGAAAACCTTGATCAGGCAGATCTCGACAATGTTATCCTTGCTTACATCCACGCCTGTGGTTTCCAGGTCGAAGAATACGATAGGCTTTGTTAAATTCAGTTTTGCCATGCGGATCAGTCTTTAAGCATCATTGGCATCAGCAGCATCAGCAGGTCCTCATCCTCCTGCTGCTCGTTAGGAATCAGCAAGCCTGGACGGGTAGCGTCAGCCAATTCGATGGTAATCTCGCTGCCTGGCAGGTTGTTCAGCATCTCCAGCAGGAATGAGCCCTTAAAGCCGATTTCCATCTTGTTGCCATTGTATGAGCAGTTCAGGTGCTCCTCAGCGCTGGTGCTATAGCCCAGATCCTGACCGCTCAGGGTAATCTCGTTATTGTTCAGCTGAATCTTTACCAGAGTGTCAGACTCGCTGGCAAATACCAGCACGCGGCGCAGTGCACCCAGCAGGCCGTGACGGTCCACGCTCAGGGTGTAAGGGTTGTTGGTAGGGATTACAGCATTATACTTAGGGAAGCGGCCCTCAATCAGGCGGCAGATCATCTTCACGCCATCAGCGGTGAAGGTAGCGTTCTTACCGTCGAAAGCCACAACCACCTCGCCACTCTCCTTGCTGTAGATGTTTTTCAGCATCTGAGCAGGCTTGCGTGGCAGGATGAAGCTGGTGTTCATGTCCAAAGCCTTGTTGGTGAAGTCGCGGAAACGAACCAGCTTGTGTCCGTCGGTAGCCACGATGGTCAGGCCATCGGTAGTGATATCGAAATAAATACCGTTCATTACGGCATGGATGCTGCCCACGCTGCTGGCAAACAGAGTGTAATCGATAGCCTTCAGCAGCTTCTCGGCAGGCAGAGTCAGGGTGGTAGCCTCGCCCATAGCCATTGGCAGAGGGAATGCCTCAGCGTCCTGAGCGTACAGGTTGTACTTACCGTTCATATAGGTGATTGTCATTTCCAGGGTCTCGTTGTTCACCTCGAATGTCAGTGGCTGTTCGGGAATATCCTTCAGCGCCTCCAGAATCTTCTTGGATTTGATAGAGAAGCGGCCTTCGCCTTCATTCTCCACCAGCTCCAGGGTGCTGATTAGGGTAGTTTCACCGTCGCTGGCAGTCAGGACCAGTTGTCCGTCTTTTACCTCGAACAGGAAATTATCGAGAATCACTAGGGAGTTTTTGCTCAGAATCACGCGGCCGATAGCCTGCAGGTGACTGCTGAGTGTCTTGCTGGAAACCACAAATTTCATAGTCTTTTCGTTTGATTTTTGATTATTCTATATTGGGTACAAATTTACAAAATTATCCACACATTGACGAAAAATACCCCCAATAATTAGACGCATTAAAAGTATTTTACTATTTTTGCGCTGATTTAAACGAACGATATGGAACTTAGTGGAAAAATTATTGCCGTACTTGAAAAACGAGTAGGCGTAGCAAAAGCTACGGGAAATCCATGGGCTGTACAGTCTTATGTACTGGAAACTCATGACCAGTATCCCCGTAAGATGTGTTTTGATGTATTCGGTGAGGACAAGATCACTCAGTTTGCCATTCAGGCAGGTGAGGAGGTGACTGTATCCTTCGATATAGATGCCCGTGAATATCAGGGCCGTTGGTACAACTCAATCCGTGCATGGAAGGTGGACCGTGTACAGCCTGAGCCTCAGGTTGCTGCTCCAGTGCCACCAGAGGTGCCATTCCCTGCAAGTGACCCGTTTGCACAGGGTGGTGGCGGAAGCACCGATGATCTTCCTTTCTAATCCTTAAATAAAAAAGCAGTGCCGTGAAGCACTGCTTTTTTTTATCTTACTTTTTCATTTGCTCTCTTTGCTGGCGCTGCAGCTCCTCCTGCATCTCCATCATTTTCTGCAGACGGTCAGAGAAACTTCCACCCTTTGCCAGTTTAGGATTTGCCTTGCGCTCGGCACGGCGCTGTTCCAGCTTAGCCAACAGGGCAGCCTCGTCGGTTCTCCACTTCATTACCTGCATCATCAGAACGCTTACCAGACCGCTGACAAAATAGTACCAGCACAGACCGCTACTGTAATCGTTGAAGATGAAGAAGAACATCACAGGCATGATATACATCATCCACTTCATGCTCTGCATCTGTGGGTTGCTGCCGTTATCCTGCTGATTCATGTTGATGACAGATGAGATAACGTTGGTAGCACAGAACAGCAGACAGAACAGACTCAGGTGGTCGCCGATACCCCAGATGTTGAAGCCCCAGCTCAACAGGTCATCGTAGGTACTCAGGTCATCAGCCCACAGGAAGCTCTGCTGACGCAGCTCGATAGCGTTTGGCACAAAGTTGAACAGCGCAATCCATACAGGCATCTGAATCAGCATAGGCAGACATCCGCCCATAGGGCTAACGCCATACTCACTGTATACCTTCATGATTTCCTGCTGCTTACGCATAGCATCTTCCTCATTCGGATATTTGGCATTGATTTCCTCCATCTTAGGCTTCAGTGCACGCATCTTGGCCGATGACATGAAACTCTTGTGGCGCATTGGATATACAATGGCGTTCATAATCAGGGTCATGATCATCAGTACGATACCCATGTTCAGACCCCAGCTCTTCAGCCAGTCGAAGATGTACAGGGTTACGAAACGGTTGATCCAGCGGAACAAAGGCCAACCCAGGTCGACCAGCTCCTCCAGCTCCAGATTCTTACCGCTGATGCTCAGGTCGTTGTGTGCCTGCAGGGTCTGGAAATGGTTAGGACCGAAGTAGAACTGCAGGTTGGTAGGCTGCTTTCCGGTTGGGTCGAAGGCTGTGGTAGCCTGTGCGTCGTACTCCTTCAGGAAACCGGAGCCCTTCTCCATCATGTTGCTGCTCAGCTTGGCATCGTTGAAGCTCTGGTCAGCGATGAATGCACAGCTGAAGAACTGGTTCTTGAATGCCACCCAGTCCAGAGGCTCGTCCATGTTCTTCTGCTTATTGCTGTTCTGGCTCAGATAGTCGGTATCACCATCACTCTCCTGATAGGTCAGGGTAGAGTAGCGGTTCTCGAAGGTATAACCCTTTTCCAACTGCTTAGCCTTCTCGTGCATGTTCATGGTCAGCACATTGCCTGAAGGGTTGAAATAGTTGCTCACACCCTCAGCCTTGATACTCAGGTTCAGCATGTAGCTCTCCGGTACCAGTGTGTAGGCAAAGTCGATGTGACCGGTACCCATAGCCAGACGCAGGGTAACGCTGCTGTCGGTAGCGTCAACCGGCTCCATCAGCAGTTCGCTGGCCACTACATTGTTCTGCTTGCCTGCGATGGCAAAGTCCATATAATCTGCCTCACCGCCGAACAGCGAGATAGGAGTGACGCGGTCCTGATCGGTGTAATTCTTCAGGATAGCCTGCTTGATGACTGCACCCTTGGTGCTCAGGTCATATTTCACCAGCTCGTTCTCCAGGCTGATGGTCTGCTCCTGCAGGTTCTTGCCATTGAAGAACAGGCTGTTGCTGTCGGTCAGCAATGTCTCCAGTTGTGCGGCCTTCTTGGCCTCGGCAGCAGCCTTTGCTGCCTCTTTCTCCTGCTCCTGCTTCTCGTAGCTTACCAGAGCAATAGAATCTTGTCTTTGTCTTTCACGGAGTTCCTCCTGGCTAGGCTGGGTGTAATAGCTGAATGCCACCAGCACCAGACCCATCAGTGCGAATCCGATAAGGCTGTTTTTATCCATATCTTTACTTAATTTATATCCTTATTTTATGAAATCTTACTTTCAAGGGCGCAAAATTACGGAAAATACTTGAATTGCCGAAGAGTAAAAACAAAAAATAGTTCCCCGTTACAAAAAAAACACCTATCTTTGCGGCAGTCATTCCAAAATTAGAATATAATGAAGAAACTAAGCATTGTTCTTTTCTGCGGATTGGTCATGAGTTCCTTTTCGGCTATGGCCCAGACTTCATCCAGCGCTTTTAGCGCTATCAGTTCGCAGTATCAGGA
Source organism: Bacteroidaceae bacterium (assembly GCA_045628125.1). GTDB lineage: Bacteria > Bacteroidota > Bacteroidia > Bacteroidales > Bacteroidaceae > Minthousia. The sequence continues at coordinate 8,508 of JAZQPA010000205.1, read as the reverse complement.
TTCATTAAGTAGCATTATGCACCGTTACAGTCAGCCTATGGCTTATGGCGCTGATGTGGATCCTTTTCTTTATCAGATGATGAGTGGTGATACGTATTACAGCAATGCGCTGCATGAGGCTTTCACCATCGATGCTGACTCAACTAGCCAGACCGCTGTAAATCAGACTTTAATGGCGGCTTATGTAACCAACCCTGGTCGTTACACCCAGACCGATGCGGAGATTGATGCTGCCACAGCACGTACTGCCGCTACCCGTGAGAACAAGGTGGAGCAGCCCAGCATCAAGGTGGCTGAGATGGCCAAGGTCGAGGCTCCTAAGGCCGATTTCGGCGATGTGGATCCTATTGCAGAGAAACCAAAGTTCTGGAAGCATAATGCCAATGTATATTTCCAGTTCTCACAGAGTTACGTCTCTCCAGACTGGTATAAGGGTGGTGAAAGCAGTAACACCATGCTGACCGGTATGACACTGGAGGCTAACTATAACGATCAGGACAAGGTGCTGTGGGAGAACAAGGCTGAAATTAAGGTGGGCTTCATCTCATCAAAGGCCGACTCTCTGCACAAGTTCAAGACCAATAACGACTTGTTCCGTCTGACCAGTAAGTTCGGTTACAAGGCTACCAAGAACTGGTACTATACCGCGCTGGCTACTATGGACAACCAGTTCTTCCCTGGCTACAAGACCAATGATACCCGTATCTTCTCAAGCTTCCTGTCACCTCTCAAGTTCAATGCCTCTATCGGTATGGATTTCAAGAAGAGCAAGGAAAAGTCGTACAACGTGTCTCTGGCTCTGCTGCCATTCTCTATGAACTATGTCTATGTGGATAAGACCGAGGTTCTGGAGAACAGCTATCCTGGCTTTAACGGTAAGCATTCCGACCTCAAGCTCGGTTCCCGTATTCAGATGGATCATGAGTTGTACTTTGCGAAGAATATCAAATGGACCAGTATGTTCTACATGTTTACCTCTTACCACAATGTGGAGAGTATGTGGGAAAACACATTGGATTTTGCTGTTAATAAGTTCCTGTCTGCCAAGATCTTCCTGAATGCCCGTTATGATGATGCCAACACCTTCAGCAGCATTCAGTTGAACGAGTCTTTGAGCTTTGGTGTAAGCTATACCTTATAAGTTATGAAAAAGCTGGTAATCGCTTTATTGGGCTTATGTCTGGCTGCAGGTGTCAATGCGCAGGCACAGTCTCCGGCTCAGAAAAAGGATCAGACCGAGAAAAAGACCACAGTTGCGGACAAGCGTGCTGAGATTAAGTTTGATCAGACCATGTACGACTTTGGCCGATTCCCTGAATCATCACCGGTTCAGACCTGTAAGTTCTATTTTACCAATACCGGTAATGACCTGCTGGTTATTCATCAGGCTGTGGCCAGTTGCGGATGCACTGTTCCCAAGTATTCCAAGGAACCTATCCGCCCGGGTGAGCGTGGAAGTATCACGGTAACTTACGATGGCAAGGGCAAGCAGTTGGGCACCTTCCGCAAGTCGGTAACCCTCCGGACCAATGCCAAGACCGAGATGGTTCGCATTTACATCCAGGGAGAGATGGAAGAGAAATAAAAAAGAGAGAAATAAAAAAGAAAGCGTCACATGATGTGGCGCTTTTTTTTATTCGAATAAGTCTTTGACCAGAAGTTGGCTCTGCCGTTCCTGCTGAGCAGTCTTTATGCGGCAGTACACATCCCACTGTTTCTTGAACTTGTCCTTACGGTCTAACTGTACGCGGCATTCGTGGTCCCGTTCAAAAGAACGGATCACATCATCCAGCGATGTCTCCGAGATATCCGATGCCAGCTGATAACGCTCCTTTTCCTCTTTGGAATGGTCCAGCGCATAGATCCATCGCATACGTATCAGGTCGTAAAGCATATTGTTTATCAATCGGATAGGGAGTTTCAGCTCGTTGGCCAGTTCATCGGCCGAATAAGGCAGATTTTCCAGATTGCGCACCTTGAAGCGCTTGCCGATGAGTGCCAGGATAAGCAGGCACACAAAGTCATGATCGTTCCGGCTCATCACTCGTCCGTCCAGACGGTCACCCAGCATGTTACGGTTCTGGATGGCAAAGGCCAGCTCGGCACCGAACAGGCAGATACACCAGGATGTCTGTGTCCAGATCAGGAACATAGGAATGGCGGCGAAACTACCGTAGATGGCGTTATAGTTGGTTACCCAAATCTGCGAGTTGATGTACAGCGCCTGAAAAGCCTGGAACGCACCACCGCACAGCACGCCCGGAATAAGAGCACTGCTGAAGCGCACCCGGGTATTGGGCATGAAAACGTACAGTCCCACCATCAGCAGACTACTCACACCGTATGGAATAAGTCTGATAAAGAATTGGGTAGTGTTGCTCAGAATCACAAATCCCTCAATGCTTCTGGCCATGGTACCCAGGAACACGTTGAAACCGCTGATGAACACCAGAAGGAAGGGCAGAAGCAGCAGCATGGAGAAATAGTTCGTGATCTTACGCAGCGGAGAACGCTGTTTCTTGACCTGCCAGATATGGTTGAACGAAGCCTCGATTGTGCCGGTCAGCAAAACGATGGTATAGACCAGCATGATGAAACCCACTCCCAGGAACAGACCGCTCCGGGTGTGGTCGATGTATTGGTTTACCGTACCCATCAGCATCTGTACCACCTCTTCCTGCCCCTTGAAGTTCTCGATAAGCAGGTTCTCCACATGTTCGGCAATTCCGAAACCTTTGGCCACGGCAAAGATGATGGCCAGCATGGGAACAGTGGCCAGCAGGGTGGTGTAGGTCAGGGCCGATGCACGGGTGTTGATGCGGTCGTTGATGAACATACGGATAGTCAGCCACAGCACTTTAAGGCACACAATCAGTCGTCTCAGCCATTCCACTTGAATCACCGAGTCGTCCTCAAAGTATTGTTGCAGACGTATCTGCAGTCGGGTTTTCCAGATGTTTTTACGGTTCATAGGCAATAAAAAAATTACAGAGGGCCTATAAGCCGGGTTCTGTACCAGTCAGGACTGGCGTCTGTCATTTATCTTGACCTGCTGTCACCAGCAGGCTCCAGCAAACTGCTGCGCATTCTACCCTCCGGCTCGGACGAGCAGCCCTCAAGCACCGGTATATTTGAATTTGCAACGCTCAGGATGTGCAGCCCGCATGTCACCATGCGCCTGGTGGGCTCTTACCCCGCCTTCTCACCCTTACCCCCGAAGGGGCGGTTATTTTCTTCCACATTACCCAAATCTCACGACCTGCTTCCCATTAAGAAGTGAGCTGCTCTGTGTTGCCCGGACTTTCCTCTAACGGACCGAAGCCCGCAAGCGACAGACCGTCCCTCTGCAATTTCTGGTGCAAAGGTACGATAAAGCGGTGACACGACAAAAAAATCGGAAAGTTATGTGATTTACGTACAGCTCTCTTCCAAAAAATGGCCAAATTATCAACTCGACATTACAATTTAGCCCATTTTTTTGGGGAGAATCCTGAAAATAGCTACCTTTGTGCCCATAAATCTTATGCTTTAGAAAGAGTGACATGGGCAACACCAGTGCCACTGAAAAATGAAAAACGATCAATTAATCAAATCTTAGTTGCTATGTTAAAAGTTTGGAGATTTCCTATCAATGATGTGAGTGGAGTGAACAACATCAGTATGCCAGAAGGCGCACAAATTACCGGTGTGGGTGTGGCTACACATGCAGTGGGTGCTGAAGGTATCAGTATTTGGGCATTGTGCGAGACAGAGGCTCCGCTGGAGACCCGCACCTTTGTGGTTGCAGGTACCGATGTGGATATGACCGATACCCTGACCCGTTACAGTTACAAGGTTTTGGGCACTGTTCAGCGTAAGGACCTTTATGCTTTTCATGTGTTCGAGATTCTGATGTAAGCGGACAGGGAATGCAAGATAATAAACAACCGGGGTAGGACAAAGACAATGAGACTGCATCTTCCGTTCCTGCTGCTCTTGTGGTGCATTCTGCCCCTGAGCCTGCATGCCGAATACTCCGACCACCGAAATCACAAGGTGGATTCGCTGGAGAACGTGCTGAAGACCAAGCATCCCAAGGGCGAGGAACTCTCCAAAATCTATGGGGAACTCATGTCGGGATACCAGCAGACCGACAGGGATAAATCCATCCATTATGCCCAGTTGGCCGTGCAACTGGCCCAGAAGAACGGCTACTGGAATGGCCTGTATGATGCATGGATGATGATCGGACTTCATGCCTACGGACGTACCGATTACGATTCTGCCCAGCACTGTTTCGACCGTGCGCTCCTGGCAATGGAGCAGATGAAGGGGAACAAGCGCTATACCCAGAAAGATTTGGATAATAGCTACTCCCGTCTTTATGGTACCTTAGGCAATCTCTATAACATTCAGGGAAAACTGCACCTGGCACTGGATTACTACCAGAAAGCACTGCCCATTTTCAAACGCAACGGGTGGAAGGAGAGCGAGTGCATCTTATATTATAATGTGGGCGAGCTTTATCTGGAGTTGGGCAATTACGATGCTGCGCAGGAAAACTATCAGAAAGCCATGGAGGTGGGCGCCACTACCGGTGATTCGCTGATGGTAGCCGGTCCCCAGTTCGGGCTGGCCATGACCCTGCTGAAAGCCGGACAGTACGACAAGGCTCTGGAGCATGCCAAGGACGGATTTGCTTACTATAAGGCCCATAAGGACGAGGAACTGGACAGTATGCTGGATGGCTATGTGCTGTTCTCGCGCATCTACCAACAGGGATTTCATGACCTGAAGACTGCCCAGCAGTACCTGGATGAGGGACTGCAGGCCATTGGCGATGAGGAGGTGGGACCTACCTACCTGAGTGATGCCTATGCCCAGCAGGCTTCGTTGTGCCTGGAACGCAGGGAATGGCCTAAGGCCATAGAATGGGCACTGAAGGCCCTGGAAACTAACGACCAGGACCCTCAGCATAACATCGGAGTGTATCAGACCCTGGCGGAAGCCTATAGTGGAGTGGGAGATGCAACTGAGGCTCAACATTATATACACCTGCTTCAGGAAACTATGGCTGAGCAAAGTACCACCAAATACCAATCGGCCCTTTCAGAAATAGAAGTCCGTTATGAGACATTGGAGAAAGAGGCACAGCTCAAGGAACTGGAACAGCGCCACCGCATGTCGCAGTTGCAGAACTGGTTATATTTAGGCTTGATAGCTATTCTTATCCTGGCGGTGATTTACATTATCCATACCGGCAGGCAGCGCCGTCGCATCAGCAACATGCTGTCACGCATGCAGGGAGAGACCGACGAGCGCACCCGGTTGGGACGCGACCTGCACGATCGTCTTGGAGGACTGCTGACCAGCATTCAGATGCAGTCGCACGAGGAACAGATACAGCATCTTTCCAAACAGGCTACCGAGGAAATGCGGCGTGTGGCCCACCACCTGATGCCGGCATCGCTGAAGGAAAAGGGACTGGCCACTGCACTGCGCGACTTCTGTAGGGTGAATCCTATTGTCAGTTTCTCGCACCACGGACAGGACCTGCGCCTGCCGGAGCAGCAGGAAGAAATGCTGTATTGCGCTACCCATGAACTGGTTAACAATGCCCTGAAGCATGCCCAGGCCTCGCACATTATGGTACAACTGATGATGGATGAGGAATTTGCTGCCGTGATTGTTGCCGACAACGGAAAGGGATTCGACCCTGATGCCGTAACAAAGAATATGGGCCTCCGCAACATCCGCGAGCGTGTGGAACTGCAACAGGGCAGAATGAGTATCAGCAGTTCACCGTCAGGCACCGAGATAAACATCGAAATCCCAAGATAATTGTCCGCTCGAATCTTTGATTCGCTTGCGTATCGAAGAGGAGCAAGAATTGTCAATTGTCCGCTCGAGCTTGCTCGCTCTCATAGCGAAGCGGAGAGAGAATTTTCAATTATCAATTTTCAATTGTCAATTGTCAATTTTCCGCTCGAATCTTTGATTCGCTTGCGTATCGAAGAGGAGCAAGAATTATCAACTGTTCTCCCCCCAAATGGGGGTATTTCAAGCAGAAACGAAGCGTATGCCACATAATCTCGCTATCTTTACTCTCGATATGATAAAGATAGCTATTTCAGACGACCACAAGGTCATTACCCAGAGCCTTGACACCATGCTCAGACAGAGCGGTGATTTCGAGGTGATAGCGCATGCGGCTACCAACGCAGAGTGCGAGGCCATGTTGGAGCAGCATAACGACATTGATGTATTATTACTGGATGTGGGCATGCCCGATGGCAACAGCCTGGATTATGTGGAGACATGGAAGGATAGATATCCCGATGTGCGAATACTGGTGTTCTCCACCTATGCCGAGGCAGCGGTGATCAACCGAGCCCTATCAAGTGGTGCTGACGGTTATGTGCTGAAAACTTGTGGTAAGGAGGAACTGCTGCAGGGCATTGAGACCGTTATGAAAGGCGAACAGTACATCTGTCCTGAGGTGGTGGATATTCTCAAGGCTCATCCGCAAATGGATGTGGTGGAACTCACTCCCCGTGAACGTGAGGTATTGAAGCTCATTGTGGAAGGCTATAGCATCAAGATGATTGCCGATAAACTCTGTCTGGCATTCGAAACGGTACACTCGTACTACAAGTACCTGAAACTCAAATTAGGTGTACCAAACACGGCAGCTCTCGTACGCGTAGCGATAGAGCAGAAACTCGTATAACCCATAGAATCGAATGTAAAGAGGGGGTGGTTTGTGCAGCCACCCCCTTGTCTTTATTCAAAAATGTATTATTCTTTAGGCTCGTTTTCTGCTTCTTCAGCATTAATCCACTTAGATTCTTTACATACCCAGGTCTCCCATCTGTTCAGGGGATGATTGCCTGGCACTACCTCGCGATAGAGCTTGATGACTGGTTTGCCATCGATAGTGTCATTCTTTATCTGGGTGTAGTTCTGCGGTGTCTCTGCCTTACCCGTTTTCACGTTCCAGATGCCTCCCTTGGCAGAACGCGATTCACGCAAGTCGAACCCGAATACATAGGTATTGTCTATCTTTTCCTTTATAGTCAGATCCTTGATGTCCTGGGCATGTGCGGAACCGCAAAGGATGAGCATTAATGCCGAAAGACAATATTTCAGATACTTCTTCATATTGCTCTCATCGCTTGATGAACTGACTCCGTCCATTTATCGTCGCTCTTCGGCATAGGTTATAAACAAGTTTATAACACTCTGCTCTCATCGCTTGATAAATTCTACACGACGGTTCTTAGCCTGACCTTCCTTGGTGCTGTTGTCAGCAACAGGCTCGTGACTGCCCTTACCTACAGCGCGGAGGTTCCACTCGTCAACACCTAATTTAACAAGAGCTGCTACTACAGCCTCGGCACGCTGCTGTGACAGTGGGTCGTTGACCTTGTCCGAACCCTGGTTGTCGCAGTGACCCTGTACCTCGAAGCGAACAGACTTGTTCTTTACCATATAGTCAGCCACCTTCTGGATCTCCTCCATTGACTCAGGAAGGAGAGTAGCCTTGCCGGTCTCGAAGTTGATGTTGTTGGTTACGAACTTACCAGTCTCAGCCATTGCCTTCTCTACAGCTGTGAGATCCTGAGCATTGCGGTCATAGAGTTCCACTGCACCCTGTGCAATCACTACGTTACGGATGAAGTTCAGGTTATTGTAATCAAAACAGCCCTTGATGGCAAACCATTTAGGCTGCTTCATGTTTGGTACGTTCATCACACGGTTGCCATCAATATACATCTTACCAGCACGCTTGTTGAATGAGAACTGCACGGTGTGCCAACCATTCGAGAGATTGTAGTCGTAGCCGGTTTTGATTTCTTTGTCGGCTGTGGTCCAGTATTTGTATGTCTTTGGCTGCATGTCGCAGACACCGAAACTTGCCCATGTAGCATTATAACTATCAAAATCATTGCGGTCATCATTGTTCATCAGATAGAGATCTATTTCATTCAGACCAACACCATCTATAGGTTTCTCCCAGTAATAGAAATCAAACTCGATGGTGAACTCCTCTGTGAGGTAGGCACCTTCCTGCTTGATGAGCGGTGTGATGACACCATCTTCTGTAACCTCCACTGCCAGCTGGTTGCCAAACTTCTTCACCTCGGCCTTGCCAGCGAGCAAATCCCACTTTGATGGGAACTCGCCAACTTTCTCGCTCTGGAAATCATCCTGGAAAAGAATCTTACCACCACGCTTGAAGTCGGTAGAAGTGTTTACTTGAGGTGCATTGTCCGAAGCTGTAATCTCTCCGTCATCACCCTTGTTATTCTTCTTGGCGCCTTTCTTTGCGCCATCAATAGCTCCTTCAATTACTTCAGAGGTCTTCTGTACGGCCTTGCTTTCAACTACATCCTCTGCAGTTCTTTTCACAGCATCGCCTACACGTTTCAGCCATCCCTGAGCATACACATCTGCATTGCAGCACATTATGGCTACAAGCGCTAAAAGAAAAGTTTTTTTCATAATAGATAAATCTTTTGAGGTTAT
>JAZQPA010000204.1:0-2086 GCA_045628125.1 Bacteroidaceae bacterium | reverse complement strand
GATTTTCCGGTGAAAGGGGATACTATGGATAAAAACAAATGGCATGATGGTCTTTTCGGACTCGTTGCATGCAGCACACCTGCAACCATTAGCTCACTTGCGTCCGCAACTTTATATAGTTTCGAATACAAGCGATATATGAATATACGTCAGATGACGGAAATGTTCACGTGTGATGCCTCCACGGAAGACGGTGCATTAAAGCAGCACATCAGTGGCGAAGATTATGCTCTTATCAGCATACTTCCGACATGCTTATTTTACTATGATGTTCTCCATAATGAGGGAACCGCGCCTGTTCCTGCCACTGCAGCCAATACTAAGGCAGTCCTTAAAGAAACCCCGACCTCATGTTCAGATAATCCTACTGCCATGTCTGCATGTGGTGGCCAAATCTGCAGTTTCAGAAGAGATCCCCGTTCGGTTGCCAGCGTTACTGAAGATGAGGCTCTCAGCTTAATCCACGACATCGCTGCTACCGCCTGCTATTCATTTGAAGTCATGATGCATTGCGGCTACTATTATTTCCTTGTAAAAGCAATTCTCGAGGGCAAGCAAGATAACCTTCCCTTAGCCAATCTGCTCAGTAAAGGAATTGAAAACGCACGTAATTACTATACCGATAAATCCGAGTTTTCTGGTCTCAAGGAATTAGCAACGACCATTGAAGCTGCAATCAATTGCCTTTCTACAACAAATACATTCAATGATGCCGTTCAGAAGGCATTAAGTTTTAGTAATGATACAGAAACTGTCGCTGCTCTCACAGGCGGTTTGGCTGGATTATACTACGGATATCAGGCAATCCCGAAGGAATTTATTTGCAAAATCGATAAAGCAGATGAACTTGAAAACAGTTGCCAAAAAGCCGGTGACCCCAAATTCCCTCTCGGCCTGGATATAAACACTTATAAGGAACTTGCATTTGAAATCATCAGGAAACAATATTCCTGGGCAACCATGGATATCATCGAGAACTCCAATTTCAAACCCGGAATCGAAATCCTCGATGGTTACTTTGAGTACATCACATACAGTGGTGATGACTGGTATTATGTGGATTACAATTCAGGAACTGCTGCTATCAAATGGATTGAGGATTGCTATATGCGTGTAGTTGTCGAGTCTAACAAGATTATTGATTCGTACGAAGTTCCCTTCTATCCACATTCAGACGAGTATTACCACCTTGAGAAATATGTGTTTAACCTTCTGACTTCCGGCGATTATTCGCTGGTACAGCAGGAAGGTGACCGGTATACCGGTGGAGCCTGGACTACTTTCCTCGGTAGAGATTACTTTGCAAATAAAGACGATTTTAAAGAATTCCTTTCTATGCTTCCGCGCCATTGGGATCTTAAGGAGGAGCTTGCAAATGACGGACAAGCCAAGGGCTTTCTTGGTTTTGTAAAGAGGAAGGAGCACCCTGAGGTTAAGCTTGTTGAGCTCCCGTATATTCCGGTTATAGGTGATGAAATAAGAAAAAAAGGATACACCAGAGATGACGACTTAAATATTTTCACTCTACCTGTCTGGACAGATAATGTTAAAGAGCTTTGGCAGAAAGTTCATCAGATGCTTCAGAGCAAGCCTTCCATGATTAAGACAAATCCCGATGGTTCAGCTGCCAAACGCTGGGGTGTGATGAGTGGTGCCAGCCCCTGCTATTGGAACTATAACCCCTGGAATTACTACTACCGTGAAGGCTACTACTTTGCAGGATTCGAGGTTGATGCAGAGCTTTACGATTCCGATAATCACAAGGACTTCCACTCACCTGCAGGATGGCATTCCACGGTTATTCCTGCCGGTCAGTATGCTGTGGTTGATGTCACCGATGAAACTTACGAAGAAATCTACTCACGCTATATCAACGAAATAATCCCTGAAATGGGCATGAGGCTTTCCCCTAACCGTTGTATCCTTGACTACATGGAACCTGCGGCCGGAATCAAGAGGCTTTATTTCCCTGTGCAGAAATTAGTGAAATCCCAGGCTTGTAGGGATGATTAAAAATTCAAATTTTGTGAAATATAGAGGTAGTATAAATGAGATTAAGACCATATAAGCGCTGTGATGCTGAAAT
>JAZQPA010000203.1:0-12633 GCA_045628125.1 Bacteroidaceae bacterium | reverse complement strand
GAGCACCCAGATCACTTCGACCCACGTCAGTATCTGAAGCCAGCTCGCGAGAACATGAAGAAGATGTACATCCACAAGATTGTGAATGTATTGGGTTCTAACGACAAGTTATAATCTGATATCTTTTAAATATAAAAGGTGTGTCGAAAGGCACACCTTTTTTTGTGCTCACTCACTCTCTGTCACTTCTACCTATGTCAGGCTTATTGTCAGCATGTCAGTCAGTCAGCAAGAGGGTGGCGAAGCTATTAACGTGCCGCATTTATTTCCGTCCCGATGGAAAATTTGCTACCTCGCGTAGTAGCAAAATTTGCAAGGAGTATGCTGACACTGACATACTGACATTAAGCCTCTGATGGGTTGCGTTTCCGGAAAACCGTTGTATCAAAACGGGGTACCTAAAAAAGGCAAGCAGAGGGATAGGATAATAAACTACACTCCCTTCTCCCGCATAATATTAATAGCAACTGAAATACCCCTTGAAGGCCATATGATATGACCCCCGAAAGTTTTTTGTCTTACTTTCGGGGGTCATATCAGGGATTTATTGGGATGTATTATTTATTCGGCTTCAATGCTCTTTATACCGCCTGTCACATCAAAGAATGTGATTTTAGTGGATGTTTTCTTGTTAAAAAGACTGCTGTCCAGTGTTTCCACATTTCCGAACTGTGCAACTGCAATCTCAGCGTCCAGCATTTTATTCTTTGCATCATAAATCGCAATCTTTGCCTTGCTTGGAATGGTGTATTGAACGCCTGTCAGTTTCTTTGGCTTCTTATCGGCAATAACCGGTTCTGCTGGGACGGTATGCTGGTCAGTAACATCGAAATATACAGGAGAACCGCCAAGATCATCCTTGTCCACAATGCCCAGTCGTTGAGAGAAACGGAACAGAATCTGCTTCTTAATATCTTCTGTCGGATCAATATAAAAGGTGTAGGCTTTGGTCTCTTTCAGGGTGTAGCCTACGAACATCTGCATTAATGCGGCTTCCTGCTCGTTCAGGTTGTTTACCATAATCTCCATTTGCTTTCCATCGGTTGGCATGAAGTCGGCCTGACCTTTGTTCAAACTGTTTTTGCTATCACGGATGTTATAGATTTCCTGTGCGCAAAGCTCAGCAGTTTTGGCGGTAGATCCGGCCATGAGGATTTCTTCGGTCATGAAGTCGCGCGAATTATACTTCTTGCCGCTTTTGCTCTCTTCAAATCCCTTGAAGGTCTTATATTCCGATGCAGGTGCATTAATGGCCAGCAATAAACCGCTATCTGACAGTTTTACCATAGGAGCAATAGTCTTATCCTTCAGTTTTACGGTAAAGACTTTAGTGGTATCGGGCTTTCCCAATACGTCCAGATGCAAATCCTTAATGGTGTAAGTGTCCAGTTCCTCTGTCTGTACATCAGGCAGACGCAGGAAACGCTCGGCGTATTTAGCGTATTCACCAGGTGTAAAATGCTCAGCTTCAACCAGAACATCCACCTTTATCAGTGTGCGGGGAAGGATATAGGTGATACCTTCTGCATTTACACCAGGTGTATATGGTGAAACTTCAGTTTGGGCCATTGCTGTGAGCGATGAGGCCAAAAGGGCACAAAACATCAATTTTCTCATAGTTGTCAAGATTTTAATTTCTTAAATGCTTTAGGCAGATAGCGTATGATGTCACTGGCACATAAACTTTCCTCGCCTAATTTTTCAGCTGCTAAGTCTCCGGCTAATCCATGCAGGTAAACACCCAGACGGCATGCATCCGAATGAGGGTAGCCCTGGCTGAGCAGACCTAAAATGATACCTGTCAGCACGTCGCCACTTCCAGCCGTAGCCATACCCGGATTCCCGGTAGGATTAAAGTAGATGTCTCCGTTTGGCTGAATAATGGCGGTCCATGCACCTTTTAAAATTATATATATATGCTGGCGTGTGGCCAGATCACGAGCTTTGTTGAGGCGTTCGTAACTCTCCAGGCAGTTACCGTTTATCCTGTCCATCTCCTTGATGTGGGGAGTCAGTATGCTGTTTTGAGGTAATTGCTGAAGCCATCCTTTGTGGTCGCCTAAAATGTTTAACGCATCGGCATCTAGGACTAGCGGCACTTGAGTGCGTCGGATTTGTTCCACTAAAGCCAAAGCGGTTTCTTTTGTCGTGCCAATACCTGGTCCAATGGCTACTGCCTGATAAATGTCCGGATTGCAAGGTGAAGTGAACTTGTAATCATCATTATCATGTCTAAGTATGGCTTCCGGCACACTAATCTGCAAAATGTCATTGTTCTTTATTGGGGCGTGAACCGTAATCTTTCCCAATCCGGAACGTAAGGCTGCTTTTGCGGCCAGAATGGATGCTCCAGCCATGCCATAGCTTCCGGCTATCAGAAGTCCATGTCCCATTGTGCCTTTGTGGGCGAATAGATTACGCTTACGCAAGACCTTTTTCAGGTCACTTTCTTCTGTTACATAGTATACAGCATTGGCCTCTTCAATTCCTTGGGGGTGAAGGCCGATATTAAGAATTAGGTACTCACCGATAAATTCTTGATATTCAGGAAAGAAAAAAGATAATTTCGGTTGCTGTAACGTTAATGTAAGCGTTGCGCGAACAATATGGTTTCTTATATTGTATTCGTTGTCTTCGCACATCAATCCTGATGGAATGTCAATGCTGACCACATCGGAAGGGGTGGAATTGATGTATCTGACCAATGAGGCAAATCCTCCATTAAGTGGCTTGTTGAGCCCTGAGCCAAAAAGTCCGTCAATCACCAGGTCATTCTCTGTCAGTTCAGGTGGAGTGAACTGATTAGTGATTTCATGCAACAGCAATCCGTGCACAGACTGTGCCCGGTCGCGGTTCATGGCGCAGTCGGGTGAGAGTTTGTTTCCGGTGTTGAAAAGAAAGACCTCTACCAGATAGCCCATTTCGGTCAACATTCGTGCTACTGCCAGAGCATCACCGCCATTATTTCCCGGTCCGGCGAAAACCTTGACCGATGTGTGGACATCCCATTTGGACACAATTACCCTTGTGATCTGTTGCGCAGCTCTTTCCATCAAATCTATGGAGGAGATGGGTTCGTGTTCAATTGTGTATCTGTCGAGCTCTTTGATTTGTATGTTGGTCAAGACTTTCATAGGTACAAAAATACATTAAAATGTTTCATGAACAAAATAAACAACTTTGTTTTTTCCAAACCTTACAAATATTTAGTAAATTTGCATCAAATTAATAAAAAGGCTCTAATGGATATTATTCAGGTAAAAGATAAAAAATTCAAGGTATCAATTCCTTCCGGCAAACTGCAGGAGCAGGTGGCACGTGTGGCATCTGAATTGGTTCGCGATTTGGAGGGAAAGAATCCTATTTTCCTCTGCATTCTGAATGGTTCTTTCATGTTTGCTTCTGACTTGATGAAGCTGGTGAATATTCCTGCAGAGATTCATTTCGTAAAAGTATCCTCGTATCAGGGCACTACTTCCTCAGGAACCGTTAAGCAGCTGATCGGTCTATCCAAAGATATAACTGACCGTGTGGTGGTTATTATTGAGGATATCGTTGATACGGGTTTGACCATGAAACAGATGGTTGAGTCGCTCCAGCAAAAAAATCCGGCTGAAATCCGTATTTGTACCTTGTTGGCAAAACCGGATAAATTGCAGGTACCATTAACTTTGGATTATGTGGCCCTGGAGATTCCTAATGATTTTATAGTGGGCTATGGCTTGGATTATGACGATTATGGCCGCAATCTGGCCGACATTTATACAGTAATAAACGAGTAATTTTTCAAATATAGTATAAAATGAAGAATATTGTAATTTTTGGTGCTCCAGGTTCTGGTAAGGGCACCCAGAGCGATAAGATTATCGCTGAGTATGGAGTGGCACACATTTCAACTGGTGACGTGTTGCGTGGTGAGATTAAGGCTGGTACAGAGTTGGGTAAGACTGCTTCTGCTTATATCAATGAGGGTAAGTTGGTTCCAGATTCTCTGATTATCGATATGTTGGCTGTAACTTTGGATGCCAAGGGTAAGGATATCCCTGGTGTTATTTTTGATGGTTTCCCACGTACCATTGCACAGGCTGAGGCTTTGAACGAGATGCTGGCTGCCCGTGGTGAGAAGGTAAGTGTAGTTATTGGTCTGGAGGTTGATGACGAAGAATTGATTAAGCGTATCATTGCCCGTGGTAAGACCAGTGGTCGTGCTGATGACAACGAGGAAACTGCAAAGAAGCGTTTGGATACTTATTATAGCCAGACATTGCCTTTGAAGGATTTCTATATCGGTGAGGGTAAGTATGCTAAGATTCAGGGCGTTGGTACTATCGATGGTATCTATGCTGATATCAAGAAGGCTATTGACGCTGCTGAATAATCATAAATAATGAGGATTGAGGATTGGGAATGACGGATTATGTCTGGTTCTCAATCTTCAATCTTTTTTTGTAATCCACATAAATTGTATAAAGAAAAATGGCTGAATCGAATTTCGTTGATTATGTGAAGATTTACTGCCGTTCCGGAAAGGGCGGTAGAGGCTCCGTGCACATGCACCGTGCCAAATATATGCCAAATGGCGGTCCTGACGGAGGCAATGGAGGACGTGGAGGCCATGTAATCTTGCGTGGTAACCGCAACTATTGGACTTTGCTTCATTTGCGTTATGACCGTCACGTGTTTGCCGGACATGGAGGTAATGGCGGAAAGAACAAAAGTACCGGTAGTGATGGCGAGGACAAGTATATTGATGTTCCTTGCGGAACCGTGGTGTACAATGCCGAAACCGGTGAATACATTTGTGATGTAACGGAACATGGCCAGGAGGTCATTTTGCTGAAAGGTGGCCGTGGAGGTTTGGGCAACTGGGAATTCCGCACTGCTACCCGTCAGGCACCCCGATTTGCGCAACCGGGTGAGCCTATGCGTGAGTTGGTGGTTATTATGGAACTGAAGTTGCTGGCCGATGTCGGTTTAGTAGGTTTCCCTAACGCGGGAAAGTCCACTTTGCTTTCTGCGGTGTCCAGCGCAAAGCCAAAGATCGCGAATTATCCGTTTACCACACTTGAGCCAAGTTTGGGTATTGTATCTTATCGTGATAATCAGTCTTTTGTGATGGCTGATATCCCTGGAATTATTGAGGGTGCCAGCGAGGGTAAAGGATTGGGATTGCGATTCCTGCGTCACATCGAGCGCAATTCGCTACTGCTGTTTATGGTGCCGGGAGATACCGATGATATTGCCAAGGAATACCAGATCCTGTTGAACGAATTGGAACGTTTTAATCCGGAAATTCTGGATAAGCAGCGCGTATTGGCCATTACCAAGTGTGATATGCTGGATCAGGAACTGATGGACATGCTGGAAGAGACACTTCCTGAGGATGTCCCTCATGTGTTCATTTCCGCTGTTGCCGGTATGGGTATTCAGCAACTGAAGGACCTGTTGTGGGTGGCTATGAACAGCGAGAGTAATAAGTTGCACGATATTCAGGCCGAGCGTATTGTTCATAAGAATAAGGATATGAGCTTCCTGCGCACCGAACTTGCTGCTTTGGGCGAGGATGATGACTTGCGCGACTGGGGCGAGGATACCGAAGATGACGATTTGGAACTGGATTGGGACGATATGGAAGAATACGTTCCAGAAGAGATGGAGGAAATCGTTGTTGAGGATATCGAGGATCTGGAAGATTTTGAATACGAGGAGGAAGATGAATAAACTGGTTTATCATCCTTTACATAATCATGTAACCGCCTTCAGCACCACCCGTGCTGCGGGCGGTAATGGTGTTCACCCTTGGCGATATGCCGAAAACCGTCTGCCGGTTATTACCGAATTGGGTATTCAGGATACTCAGATGGTGGTTCCTCACCAGACGCATACTACTAATATCCTGCAGGTTGATGAGACTTTCATGCAGTTGCCTGCTGACGAACAGTGGAAACTCTTGGATGAGAAAGACGCGGTGATAACGAATCTGCCGGAGGTTTGTGTCTGTGTGTCCACTGCCGATTGTATTCCTGTTTTCCTCTATGATGAGGCTCATCAGGCCGTTGCCGCTATTCATGCCGGTTGGCGGGGTACTTGCGCAGGCATAGTGTCCAAAGCTTTTGCATTGATGCATGAGGCTTATGGTACCCAGGGCACCCATCTGCATGCCTATATCGGTCCGGGTATTTCTTTGGATTCCTTCGAGGTGGGTGATGAGGTATATGAGGCATTCCAAAAGGAGGGTCATGACATGTCGCTGATAGCTCGCCGTTATCCTGCAAAAGAAGTACCAGAGAAATGGCATATAGATTTGTGGGAGTGCAACCGCCAGCAGTTATTGAACTGTGGCGTTCCTGCTTCTCAGATCGGGGTTACAGATGTTTGCACAGTAAAGAACAGTGAGAAGTTTTACTCTGCCCGTAAATTAGGCGTTCAGTCCGGACGCATACTGAATGGCATCATGATTCACTCATGAATGTTGCCACACTGTACACATATCCTTTTTCTTCGTTCACAATTGTCTTTATGTGAACATTCTCAGTTTCAGTGAGGATGTTTTTTAAATTATCGGTAATGCCTGTGCCCTGAAGTTTTACCAGGGCTTCCTTCTGCGTCCATAATCGGGTAAATGTCACTTCCCGATTGTCCGAAGTCTGGATTTCCTGCATTTCTTTCTCGCTCATGCAGTGTCTGGCCAATTCTTCCCGGTAACGTCCGATGCGTTCCACATCCACTCCAACGGGGGATTCGCTGATGGCACAGAGTACAGCATTCTTGCAGTGACTGAAATTGAAATGAATTTCAGCATGTTCCGTAAGTGTTGGCTTTCCGTGTTCTCCAATACTGAACGATGGCATTTTGTCAATACCATAATGTTCTTTAAGGCCTTGACACAGAAGCTGATAAGCTAGAGCCGATTCCTTTCGCCCCTGCTCAAATTTATAACGCATCGCCACCTCTCTCCGCTGCGGAGGAAAGGTGGCGATAATGTTTTCTATTTGTGCTGCAGTGTATTGCTGCAGGTTATCTTCCAAATACAGATGGAGCATGCGACTAATGACGTTGTGAAGGTCTTGCTGCACGGCGGGCACGGATGTCTGCCTTTTTCTTGGCTGAACCGGAGCCATGCGCACCAGTGATATACTGCTTCTTCTTGGCTTTGGTCTTTACCTTATTACCATTGCTGGCAGGAGCACTACTGCTGCCTTTGAAGGTAAAGCCTTCCACCATGGCGCGTTGAATGTCTTCTGATGTAGCCATATTGCAGTCAATTAATGATGGAACAGACGTACACCGGTAAACGCCATGGCAATGCCATACTTGTCGCAGGTGTCGATAACATGGTCATCACGAACACTACCACCAGCCTGGGCAATGTACTGAACACCACTCTTATGTGCACGCTCAATATTGTCACCGAATGGGAAGAATGCATCACTACCCAGTGCTACATTGGTATTCTGGGCAATCCAAGCCTTCTTCTCCTCCATGGTCAGCACTTCTGGCTTCTCGGTGAAGAACTGCTGCCATACGCCATCTGCCAAAACGTCCTCATGGTCTTCGCTGATATAAATATCGATGGTGTTGTCACGGTCAGCACGGCGAATCTTCTCTACCCAAGGCAGGTTCATTACTTTTGGATGCTGACGCAACCACCAGATATCGGCCTTGTTACCAGCCAGACGGGTACAATGGATACGGCTCTGCTGTCCGGCACCGATACCGATAGCCTGACCGTCCTTTACATAGCATACAGAGTTGCTCTGGGTGTACTTCAGGGTAATCAGTGCGATCATCAGGTCGCGCTTAGCCTCCTCTGGGAAGTTCTTATTCTGGGTTGGGATGTTCTCGAACAATGCAGGATCTGCCAAATCCACCTCATTGCGTCCCTGCTCGAATACCACACCAAAGCACTGTTTGCGCTCGATGGGCTCAGGACGGTAGTTTGGATCCATCTTGATAACATTGTAAGTACCCTTACGCTTAGCCTTCAGAATTTCCAATGCCTCTGGGGTATAGTCCGGTGCAATAACACCATCACTTACCTCACGGTTAATCAGACGTGCTGTTGCCTCGTCGCAAGTGTCACTCAGGGCGATGAAATCACCATAGCTGCTCATGCGGTCAGCACCACGGGCACGTGCATAAGCGCAAGCGATAGGTGTCAATGGCAGTGGAGCGTCTGCTACCCAGTAAATCTGCTTCAGGGTTTCGCTCAATGGCAAGCCGATAGCAGCACCGGCAGGTGATACATGCTTAAATGATGCAGCTGCAGGCATACCGGTTGCAGCCTTCAGTTCCTTAACCAGCTGCCAACTGTTCAAGGCATCCAGGAAATTAATGTAACCTGGACGGCCGTTCAATACTTCGAAAGGCAGTTCGCCCTCGTTCATAAATACGCGAGAAGGTTTCTGGTTGGGATTGCAACCGTACTTCAAGGCTAATTCGTTCATAATGCTTAGTCTGTTATATATTACTAAGGTGCGAAGTTACGTCAAACAAATGGAAATCCCAAATTCTTAGCATGATTTGTCTTTTGAATGTTCAAAATGTAAGCAATGTGTAAATGCGACCCGCAAAAATAGCCATCCAAAGTAACAAATTGTTATTTTGTGTGCGTTTTACTTGTTAGTTTTATAGAATGGAAAAATAATGCAAAAAACATTCGCAAATTATTTGCATTGTTTGTTATGAAATTCTTACCTTTGCAACAGAATTAGAAACAATTAAATATTTAACGATATGAAAAAGATTATTTTTGCATTGGTTTGCATGGTTATGAGCATTTCTGCTAGCGCTCATATTTTCGATGGTATCGATTTGAATGGTGACTTGGTAAAGGTTACTCGTGCTATCAGCCAGAAGGGTTATGTTACTGATCCTGTTAAGGGTTGCCTGAAGGGTAACTGCCAGGGTACTGAGATCTACTTGACTATCAACAGCACCGATTCTTCTCACCCTCGTAAGTTGGGTCAGCTGATCATCGATGTTCCAATGAACAACGCTGATGCTTTGGCTAACGCTACTTTGATGTTCAATGTTATCTATCATCAGATTGGCAACGTTAATGGCGTTGTAATGTATGATGTTAACGAGGATGGTACTACCATGAGCCTGGAGAAGACTTCTACTGGTATCCGTCTGTGCTACAACACTCCTTTCTACGAGAAGAAGTAATTGAGTGAAAAAACAGATATAAAAATCCCGGGTGATGTTTCATCCGGGATTTTTTATGCTTTATAGGGTAGTAGCAATGGTATTCAAGTCCTTACGTTTCTTTTCAGAAGGGGTTGGGTCGGTTGGTGTGCCTAGTGGAATCAATACAGCTGGTTCCTCATTTTCAGGCAGATTGAACAATTGTCTGCACAGCTTGGTGTCAAAGTTGCACACCCAACAGGTTCCTAAGCCCTGTTCTGCGGCTGCCAGGCAGATATGCTCTGTAACAATGGCAATATCGATGTTGCCGTGAGGTTTGTCGTCTGATTTCCGTACCCATTCCTCATCATGACAGATACAGGCAATGATGATTGCAGGAGCCGTTTTGATCCACTCCCGGTTATAACATTGCTTTGCTTTCTCCACAGCCTCAGGTGTCTGGCACACATAAAAATGCCAAGGTTGAAAATTAACAGCCGATGGGGCCATGCGGGCGCATTCCAGAATGTATTGCAATTTCTCCTCGCTGACGGGTTCGTTTGTATAGTCACGAACACTGAAACGCTTTTGGGTTAATTCTAAGAAATCCATGTTGTTCTTCTATTTTTCTTGTTTCTGCAAATATAGTCCATTTTTTTTGTATATTTGCAACGTGATGTTGAACAAATTACAAAAACAGATAAGTATGAAGAAAATTTTATTGATGCTTTGTCTGGCACTGACTGCTCTGAGCGTACAGGCTCAAACCAATGGCCAGCAGACAAAGGAGGAGAGAGAGGCTGCACTGAAGGCTGCTGAGGCTAAGCTGCAGCCTGGTATGATGGCTCCAGACTTTACATTGAATGATTTGGATGGCAAGCCATTGTCATTGAGCCAGTTGCGTGGTAAGTATGTGGTGATCGATTTCTGGGGAAGCTGGTGCATCTGGTGTGTACGTGGTATTCCAAAGATGAAGGAGTACTATGCTAAGTATAGTGACAAGATGGAGATTCTGGGTGTTGACTGCCGTGAAAAGGAAGATGCCTGGAGAAAGGGTGTTGCCGAGCACCAGTTGCCATGGAAGCATGTCTATAACCCAGGCGGTACCGATAAGGATGTAACTGCTCTGTATGCGGTTCGCGGTTATCCATGCAAGGCGGTTATCGATCCACAGGGTAAGATTGCACGAATCATTCTGGGTGAGGATCCTGAGTTCTACACCTATCTGGATGAATTGCTGAAGTAACAAATAAAAAAGGCTTGCTGATGAGGCAAGCCTTTATTTTTTATTCCAATTGATAATCCATCGTAACCACCACTCTCAGATTCTTTATATAAGGTGTGTTGGCATCTCTGTTGTCGATAGAGAACTGTCCTTGGGATGCATGGCGGATTTTGCCTAAACGGCTGTGTGAATCAGCAGCAAACTTCTCGGCAGTAGTGCGGGCATTCTTTGTGGCCTCTTCCACCATCTGAGGCTTGATTTCATTCAGCCCGGTGAATTCGTAGGTTACCCGGTTTTCGCCATATTCTTCAGAAATGAGGGCAATACCTTGTTTCATCAACTCGGTCTGGCGTCCCATCAGGGCACGAACCTTATCGACATTGGTTGATGTAACTGTAATGACACTGCTTGCCTTATATCGGTAATTCAGCATTTCATTACCGTAATTATCTGCCTGACGGTCGGTAATAGATGGCGGATTTACACTGATTTCCTCATCGGTAATACCTCCTGATTTCAGAAACTTCACAATAAGCGCGTTCTTGTGCTCAATCGATTCATACATTTGGGTGGGGTCATTACCGATTTCCTTGTACAGAAGAGGCCATGTCACCTTGTTGGCCTTTACCTCTTTCTCGGACAATCCCTTGACTGATACCTCACAATCACGATCCTTGAACGTGATGATACCTGAACGCAATGCCAAGCCAGCTACTATCAGAGCCACGGCCAGGACAACTGAACTAATGAGTTTTTCGTTTTTCATACCTTTTTGAGTTTTTGTTTTTTTATCCTGTTACTGAAAGCAAAAATACAAAAGGTAATCAGCCTTGCCAAATTCTAAAGTTTAAAAAATGTTTCTGTTTAGGAATGAATAACAATCTTAGCTATTCGCTTGGCCAGCGCCATGATGGTCAGGATAGGTGGAAGTCCCAGTGATTTTGGCAAAAGACTGGCATCGGCCACATACAGATTGTCCGGAAGTGAACGGCTGTGAAGGGTTTCTGCATCATCGGCCGTAAGCGGAAGCATACCTCCTGGGTGTCCGGAATTCAGGGTGCCCAGCATGATGTCCTCAGCTTTTACGCCCATTCTCAACAGAATCTCACGGCAGTCTTCCACGCCTTGCTGCAGAATGTCCTTATCTTTGTCAGTCAGCACTTTACTTACTTTTCCTCGACTCACTGAACCCTGTTCCGTATCAGCCATCTTTATCATCAGGCTCACCATGCCGTCCATAGGCTTGCGCCAGTTGCGGTTGAAGAAATAGCTTAACCAATCCATATAGGGTGAGATGATATAGCCTTCACGACTGCTGACAAAAGGCATGAGCAACTGACGGTTCTGACGGACCTTTGGCATGGGGGCTGCCACGCATAACACGGGGTCCACAAACAGATGAGGCTCACAGGAAATGCCCGATTGAGCAAGAACCTGTGGCGTGCCCAGTCCTCCTGCTGCCAGTATGACAGTGTCGGCTTCATAATTTACTGTGCGTAACCCTTGCTTGGCTATCACCCGGTTGACCTTTCCGTTGGTTATCTCCAGACGCTCTACTTTGCAATTGGTTATCACCCGAATACCGTCCAGCAGTTCCCGGGTATCCCATTTGGCTCCGTGAGGGCAACCGATGGAGCAGTGTCCGCACAGACGGCATTGATCCACTCTCAGAAACTTTGGCATCGGTTCTGGGGCCAATCCCAGTTCCTGCATCACATCAAAGGTCTGCTTTGTCACTTTCGACCAGTATCGCTGGTGATCGGTGGTTATGGGCAGTTCGTGATACAACTCCTTGAATTCCTCATCCAGGTTGATGCCTATTTGCTTTAATCCCTCATCGGCACGGATCGCATTTCCAGTGGCCAGGGTTGTGGTTCCTCCCAATCCGGAACCGTAAACGATGACCTGCTCCGGCACTTTGGTAATCCGCATGCTGGGCAGCAATAGCGAAATCATCCGTTCGTCCAGATACAATCCGGTAGAGCGGAATCGGGAGAGGAACTGCAATGGCAAGGCTAAAGGACGGAATGTTCCTCCGGCTTCCAGCAGGGTGACATCACAGTCCTTGGCCAGTTCTTTGGCTATTGTGGCACCACCGGCCCCACTTCCGATAACGATGATTTTTCGCTTGTTGTACTTTTCCATATCCGTGTTATTTGATAAGTTTGGCTTTACAGTTCTTACAGCCTTCGGTGATCCGTTGCGTGAACTCCAGTTTGCCGCCATTGGCTAATCCGCAGATTACTCCTGCATCCTTCATGGAAGCTATGGAGCATACT
>JAZQPA010000202.1:0-23420 GCA_045628125.1 Bacteroidaceae bacterium | reverse complement strand
TTATTTTATTCGGGCTTACGCCCTCAAGATTCTTCGCTTCGCTCAGAATGACATTATTAATCACTTTTGGGCTTCGCTCAGAATGACATTATTAATCACTTTTGGGCTTCGCTCAGAATGACATTATTAATCACCTTTGGGCTTCGCTCAGAATGACAATTAATATACTTCGTATGGTAGTTAATATCCATCAGTATTGGGTCTATATGATGTCCAATCATAACCGGTCAGTGGTATATGTTGGTGTGACGAATGATTTATACCGGCGTTACTGCGTGCATAGAACTGAGCAAATTGAAGGATTTACAAAGCGCTATCATTGCCATGATTTAGTATATTACGAAGAGTATTCTTCTATTGAGGATGCTATTGCAAGAGAAAAACAATTGAAAGGGTTCAGTAGACCCAAAAAGGATGCATTAATTAGGGACATGAATCCATTGTCTAGAAATCTTGCAGGCATATTGGGATGGGAATAATGCGCTTCATTCTATTCTTTTTTTGTTCGCTGTTTTTGCCTTATACAGTATTTGCGCAATCTCGTTTCCGCGTTGTTTCCTACAACGTGGAAAACCTGTTTGATACCCGCCACGATACACTGAAAAATGATGACGAATTTCTGCCGGAAGGTGCCCGAAAATGGGATAACAGGAAATACTGGAACAAGTTGCAGAAGATAGCCAAAGTCATTGCGGCAGTGGGAGAGGAGCAGTTGCCGGATCTGGTGGCCTTGTGCGAGGTGGAGAACGATACCTGCCTGTACCACCTTACCACCAAAAGCGTGTTGCGACGTGCCGGATACCAGTATGTCATGACACAGAGCCGGGACGAGCGCGGTGTGGACGTGGCCCTGCTTTATCAGCCTGCCCGTTTCAAGCCGCTGAAGGTGGAGAGGATGGATGTACACCCCGAGCAGATAGGACAGAAACCTACCCGCGATATCCTGCATGTCACCGGACAGTTGCAGAACCGTGACACCCTGGATGTGTATGTCTGTCACATGCCTTCACGCAGTAATGGAAAGGAAGAAACCGAGCCGTTCAGACTCCATACTTCCAGTGTGTTACGAAATTCAGTTGATGTAATACTCAAAGAAAGGAAGTTGCCCCAGATTCTGATAATGGGCGACTTCAACGACTATCCCCAGGACCGTTCCCTGTCGCAGGTGCTGAACGCCCAAAAGCCTGCAGAAGGCAAAGAAAAGCCCAACCCCAAGAACTTATACAATCTGTCTTATGAAATAAAGCCCGGCACCTACCGGTATCAGGGAGAATGGAACACCTTGGATCATTTGATTGTCACCGGCACCCTGCTGCCATCGCATGCCCAGGTGTTCATGCCCGAATGGCTTTTGGAAAAGGACCACACATACGGAGGCACTAAACCCTTCCGAACCTATCAGGGCCCTCGCTATGTAGGTGGATACAGTGACCACCTCCCCGTTTTCACCGATTTATTTTTAGGAAAATAATTGTCAATTACCCCTCCTGGCTTTATAATTGCCAATCGTCCATTGTCCGCTCAAATCCATGATTCGCTTGCGTAATTAAGAGGAATAAATAATTGTCAATTGTCAATTGTCCATTGTCAATTTCATCACGAGTAATTTTTGGAAAAAATCACTCGTGATGATAAGGCCCCCCATTCAGGATCGTCATCGCCCTATACACCTGCTCCACAAAAATCAGTCGAATCATCTGGTGCGAGAATGTCATCTTGCTCAGCGAGATTTTCTCCTGAGCAGCCGCATAGATACGCGGCGAGAAACCGTAAGGCCCGCCAATCAGAAACACCAGACGCTTGTTCACCGTGTTCATCTTGTTGCGCATATACTGGGCAAACTCAATGCTTCGGAACTCCTTGCCGTGCTCATCCAGCAGCACCAGCACATCCCCCGGTTGCAGGGCCTTCAGAATCAGGTCAGCCTCCTTTTCCTTCTGCTGATCCTCGCTCAGACTCTTGGTATTTTTCAGTTCCGGAATCACCTCCATCTCAAACGACAGGTAGTGCTTCGTACGGTTCAGATAATCGTCTATGGCAGTGATATAATGTTTCTCTACGGTCTTTCCGACCACCAGTAAAATCGTTTTCATATTGCAAAAGTAAGAAAAATCGGCTTTTACACCTATTATTTCACAGAAAAGGTGTATATTTGCTTGTTAAATTGTAAATTTAAGAAAAAACAACAGATATTTTATGAAATCCGTAGATGAATTGGTAGACGAGTTGATTGACTTGTCGTTTGCAGAAGACATAGGCGATGGTGATCATACCACCCTGTGCTGTATCCCTGCCGATGCTATGGGAAAGAGCAAGTTGCTCATCAAGCAGCCAGGCGTTTTGGCTGGTGTTGAGATTGCCAAGATGGTATTCAAGCGCTTTGACCCCACCATGGAGGTTGAGGTGCTGATCAACGATGGCGAGGAGGTAAAGCCAGGCGATATTGCCATGGTAGTGAGCGGTAAGGAGCAGAGCCTTTTGCAGACCGAGCGCCTGATGCTGAACATCCTGCAGCGCATGAGCGGTATTGCCACCATGACCCGCAAGTACCAGCAGGCCCTGATTGATGCCGGTACCCAGACCCACGTGCTGGACACCCGTAAAACCACTCCAGGTATGCGAATGCTGGAGAAGCAGGCAGTGAAGATTGGTGGCGGTATGAACCACCGCATCGGTCTGTTCGACATGATTCTGCTGAAAGACAATCACATCGACTTCTGTGGCGGTGTGCACAATGCCATCAGCCGTGCCAAGCAGTACTGCAAGGACCACAACAAGGACCTGAAGATTGAGTGCGAGGTTCGCAACTGGAAGGAGCTGGAAGAGGCTCTGGCAGAGGGCTGCGACCGTATCATGTTCGACAACTTCACCCCAGCCGATACCGAGAAGGCTGTGAAGTTTGTAGCCGACTATGCCAAGGAGCACGGTATGACCCGTCCTGAGACCGAGTCAAGCGGCGGTATCACCTTCGATACCATGATTCCTTATGCCAAGGCCGGAGTGGATTTCATCTCGTTTGGTGCGTTAACCCATTCTGTAAAGGGACTCGACATGAGTTTCAAGGCAGATGGTAGTGATAAGTTGATTATCAAGTAAATCCCCCTTTCCCTCCTGTCATCCTGAGCGACAGCGAAGGAGCTCGAGCGAAGCGAGTTTAAAAAGGTAAAACCTTGTAAAGTAAGTATAAAGAGAGAATTTTAAATAAAAACCAAAAATGAAAAAAGTATTATTGTCAATCTTTGCAGTGCTGACAGCGTTTGTTTCTGCCGATGCCTGCACCAATATGATTGTAGGTAAGAATGCCAGCGCTGACGGTTCAGTAATGGTATCTTACAATGCCGATTCTTACGGCCTGTTCGGTAACCTGTATCACTGGAAGGCAGGTATGCACGCTCCTGGCGAGATGCGTCAGGTATACGATTGGGATTCAGGCCGTTACCTGGGCGAGATTCCTGAGGCTCCTGTCACCTATAATGTGGTAGGTAACATGAACGAGCACCAGCTGTGCATCACCGAGACCACTTTCGGTGGCCGTCGTGAGTGCCGCGACCGCAACGGTATTGTGGATTACGGTTCACTGATTTACATCACCCTGCAGCGTGCTACCAACGCTCGCGAGGCTATCAAGACCATGACCGAGCTGGTTGAGAAGTACGGTTATGCCAGCGGTGGCGAGAGCTTCTCTATCTGCGACAAGAACGAGGCATGGATCATGGAGCTGATTGGTAAGGGTACCAGCGAGGACGGCAAGCCTACCGGTGCTGTATGGTGTGCAGTACGCATTCCAGACGATTGCATCTCTGGCCACGCTAACCAGGCTCGTATCACCACCTTCCCACAGGCTAAGAAGTTGGACAAGAAGGCTAAGTTCTATAATGTAAACGACGAGGTTATCTACAGTGCCGACCTGATTCCATTTGCTCGCAAGATGGGTTGGTTCGAGGGTAACGATGCTGATTTCAGCTTCCGCGCTGCATATCATCCATTGACTTTCAGCGGCATCCGTGCTTGCGACGGTCGTGTATGGAGCATCTTCCGTAAGTTCACCAACAACATGGACGACTATCTGGGTTACATCAACGGTGATGTAAACGCCGACCCAATGCCACTGTATGTAAAGCCAAACCACAAGGTATCTCTGCGCGAGGTTAAGGACGCTATGCGTGATCATTACGAGGGTACCGCACTGGATCCTACCAAGGATATCGCTGCTGGTCCTTACGCATCACCATACCGTGCACCTGGTTTCAAGTTCACCGGTGCTGATGGCCGTGCCTCTTTCAACGAGCGTGTTGTAGGTTGCGTACAGTCAGGTTTCTCACTGGTAGGTCAGCTGCGCAGCTGGTTGCCTGATGCAGTGGGCGGTATCCTGTGGTTCAACTGCGACGATGCTACCATGATTACTTACGTACCTGTATACTGCTGTACTTACGAGGTTCCTGAGGCATTCTCAGATAAGATTGCCGGTCCTGTAGAGTTCAGCATGAAGAGCGCATTCTGGATGAACAACATGGTTGCCAACATGGTATACCCACGCTGGTCTGTTATCTATCCTGACCTGCGCGAGGCTCAGAACGAGATGGACGACTTCTTCGAGGCTGACCAGAAGAACACCGAGACACTGGTTGCCAACAAGAACGGCGATGACCGCGCTAAGATCCTGAACGACCTGACCGCTTCATACACCCAGAAGTTCATGGACCGTTGGACCAAGCTGTTCGAGCTGATCGTGGTTAAGCACAACGATATGGTCATCAAGGGCATGAAGGACGGCAAGTTCCTGAAGAGCGAGACCGGTCTGGCTGGTCGTGCCGAGCGTCCTAACTACTACACTCCTGAGTACACCGAGGAGGTTAAGAAGGCTACCGGCGACCGTTACCTGGTTCCTGCACAGAAATAAGAGAATACACTATAACCCTGGAAATAAATCTAATTACAAATAAAAAACTTCACAAATGAGCAACGAAGAATTAATTAAGAAATGTACTGAGGTAGCTGAGCAGTGGCTGACCCCAGCATTCGACGCTGAGACACAGGCCGAGGTAAAGGCCATGTTGGAAAATGAGGACAAGACTCCGCTGATCGATGCATTCTATCAGAACCTGGAGTTCGGTACCGGTGGTCTGCGCGGTATCATGGGTGCGGGTACCAACCGTATGAACAAGTACATCGTAGGTATGGCAACCCAGGGTTTTGCAAACTATATCCTGAAGGCTTTCCCAGGCCGTACTGATCTGTCAGTAGTAGTAGGTCACGACTGCCGTAACAACGGCCGTATGTTCGCTGAGACCGTAGCAGCTATCTTCTCTGCAAACGGCATCAAGGCATACTTGTTCGAGAGCCTGCGTCCTACTCCTGAGATCTCATTCGCTATCCGTCAGCTGGGTGCACAGGCAGGTGTTAACGTAACTGCTTCACACAACCCACGCGAATACAACGGTTACAAGGCATACTGGGAGGATGGTGCTCAGGTATTGGCTCCACACGATACCGGTATCATCGACGAGGTTAACAAGGTGACTATCAACGACGTTAAGTTCGAGGCTAACCCAGATCTGATTGAGATTATCGGTGGTGAGATGGACTTCGACTACATGACCGCTGTTCACGAGGCACTGATCGACCAGGAGGTTATCAACCGTCAGAAGGACCTGAACATCGTATATTCAGCTATGCACGGAACCGGTCGCGTTATCGTTCCATTGTGCCTGCGCTCATGGGGTTTCCAGAACATCCATGTTGTTCCAGAGCAGATGGTAGTAGACGGCGACTTCCCAACCGTAGTATCTCCAAACCCAGAGAATGCCGAGGCTATGACCCTGGGTATGAAGTTGGGTACCAAGCTGAATGCCGACCTGGTGGTAGCTACCGACCCAGATGCTGACCGTCTGGCTATCGTATGCCGCGACAACAAGGGCGAGTGGATGATCATCAACGGTAACCAGACCGCTATGATGTTCTGCTACTACATTATTAAGAATAAGAAGGCTCTGGGCCAGCTGAAGCCAACCGACTTCCTGGTAAAGACCATCGTTACTACCGAGGTTATCGCTGAGATTGCTAAGAAGAACAACGTAGAGATCCGCGACTGCTACACCGGTTTCAAGTGGATTGCACGCGAGATTGCTATCTCTGAGGGCAAGCAGAAGTACATCGGTGGTGGTGAGGAGTCATTCGGCTTCCTGCCATTCGATAAGGTACGCGATAAGGATGCTCCTGCATCAATCTGTCTGATCTGCGAGATCGCTGCTTGGGCTAAGGATCAGGGCAAGACCCTGTACGACCTGTTGATGGAGATCTACCTGGAGTACGGTTTCTCTAAGGAGCACACCATCAATGTTACCAAGCCAGGTAAGAGCGGTGCTGACGAGATCAAGCAGATGATGGTTGACTTCCGCGCTAACCCTCCAAAGGAGCTGGGTGGTGCTAAGGTGGTTACCATCAAGGATTACAAGACTCTGGAGCAGACCGACGTAGTTACCGGTACCGTTACCAAGTTGGACTTCCCAACTACCAGCAACGTACTGCAGTACTTCTGCGAGGATGGCACCAAGGTCAGTGTTCGTCCTTCAGGTACCGAGCCAAAGATCAAGTTCTATTGCGAGGTTAAGGACAAGATGAACTGTCCTGACTGCTACGGTCCATGCCTGGATCGCGCAATGACTAAGATTGAGGCTATTAAGAAGAGTCTTAATGTATAATAAAAAAGCCCTCAGCAATCGCTGAGGGCTTTTTTATTGTCAACAGACAACAGTCAACAGTCAACAGACAGGCTTCGCCGTATGATGCCGCATGGCAGTCCGTTGTCTGTAGTCCGTTGTCTGTTGTCTTATTGACGATTGGAAATCCAATCGTCAATCAACATCCTCGCTATAGACAGTTTCTGCGGCAATTCCGGCAGATTATCCTTCCGGAACCACTTTCCGCCGCTCAGTTCCTCGCGCTGCAGGTGAATCTCACCACTCTCATATTCAGCGGTATAGCCCACCATGATACCTAAAGGGTAGGGCCAGGGCTGGCTGCCGAAATACTTCAGGTTACTGATGTTCAGGCCCACCTCCTCGCGCACCTCACGTCGCACGCAGTCCTCCAGCGTCTCGCCCGTCTCCACAAAACCCGCTACCAGGCCGTAGAACTTACCCCTGAAATTCTTGGCATGCACCAGCAGTACCTCATCCCCACGGGTGATGCGCACAATGGTAGCCACCGCCGGGCTTGGCCAAATCTCCTTGCCGCACATCGTGCACTTCTTGCTGATGGGTGTATCCCATTTCATCGGGCCGCCACAGCAACCGCAGTACTTGTTGTTCAGGTGCCAGAACAGCAGCTCGCGGCACTTGCCCGCCAGGCGGTAATGCTCCGCACTCAGCACGTCATAGCTGGCGCGCAGGCCCATCATCCGCCATTCCTCACTCTCCGGCACCGGCTTATCCAGCCCTATGGCCGTATAGTTCTTCTCCGGCTCCGGTGAAATCTGAGTCGTCCATGGCTCCACCTTCACCGGCGGCTCCTCGCTGTAAGGCACGCACAGCCCGTTCTCCGTTTTCTGCAGCAGCAGCTCGTCCTGACAGAAAACATACCAGTATTTCTTTTCTTTCATATTGCAAAAATACTCTTTTTATTCGAAAACAGATATTATTTCCCTTTATTTGTCATTTTCTGCTCTCCCTGCCGCCTTGTCATTTTGTCTTCCCCCTCTTGTCATTCTGTCTTCCCCCTCTTGTCATTCTGAGCGAAGCGAAGAATCTTTCCTGGCTAGTGGTGCATACTCGCGAGAAAAGATCCTTCGCTCTGCTCAGGATGACAAAGAGAGGATAGATTAAAAATAAATAGGATTTATTTTGTACTCCACTCGGTTTGCACTATCTTTGTAGCAAACTAACTTTATACGTATAAAATGCAACAGAAAATCATTATTCTCGATTTCGGTTCACAGACCACTCAGCTGATTGGTCGCCGTGTACGCGAGCTCGACACTTTCTGCGAGATTCTGCCTTACAACAAGTTTCCGCACGATGACCCGTCGGTAATCGGTGTGATTCTTTCCGGATCACCGCTCAGCGTATATGCCGATGACGCGTTCCATGTGGACCTGAGCAAGATCCGTGGCCGTCTGCCTATCTTAGGTATCTGCTACGGTGCCCAGTACATGAGCCACATCTATGGCGGTAAGGTGGAGAGTGCAGGCACACGCGAATATGGCCGTCAGAACCTGCAGTTTGTAGACACTGACTGCCCGTTGTTCAGTGGTTTCGACGCTCATTCACAGGTATGGATGAGCCATGGCGACTCCATCACCCGCATCCCTGAGGGAGCACACGTGGTGGCATCTACCGAGACCGTGCAGAACGCAGCCTACTATCTGGACCCAGCCCAGAACCCTGACCTGAACGGAAAGCCTATCTTCGGAACCCAGTTCCACCCCGAGGTATTCCACTCACTGCAGGGCACCCTGCTGCTGAAGAACTTCGTAGTGGATGTGTGCGGCAGCCGTCAGGACTGGAGCGCCGATGCGTTTGTAGAGATGACCGTCAAGGAGCTGAAGGAGCAGGTAGGAAACGACCGTGTCATCCTGGGTCTTTCAGGCGGTGTGGACTCATCCGTGGCAGCCGTATTGCTGAACAAGGCCATCGGCAAGCAGCTCACCTGTATCTTTGTGGATCACGGTATGCTGCGCAAGAACGAGTTTACCGATGTGATGAAGGACTACGAGTGTTTGGGTCTGAACGTAATAGGTGTGGACGCCAGCGACAAGTTCCTGGGCGATCTGGCAGGCGTTAAGGAGCCGGAGAAGAAGCGTAAGATTATCGGCCGCGACTTTGTGGAGGTATTCGATGCCGAGGCCAAGCGCATCATTGCCGAGAGCAAGGGCAGTGGCCAGGGCGAGGTGAAGTGGCTGGCCCAGGGCACCATCTATCCAGACCGTATCGAGAGTCTGAACATTACCGGAAAGGTTATCAAGAGCCATCATAACGTAGGCGGTCTGCCTGAGGAGATGAACCTGAGCCTGTGCGAGCCATTGAAGTGGCTGTTCAAGGACGAGGTTCGCCGTGTGGGTCGTTCCATGGGCATGCCCGAGCATCTGATCACCCGTCATCCGTTCCCAGGCCCAGGCTTGGCTGTACGTATCTTAGGTGACATCACCCGCGAGAAGGTTCGCGTGCTGCAGGATGCCGACGACATCTACATCCGCGGTCTGCGCGAGTACAAGACCAAGTTGAGTGGGGAAGAGGCACGCCGCGTACTGGCAGCCGGAGTACCAGCCGACATGAAGGACGGTGAGATTGAGGTAAGCCTGTACGACCAGATCTGGCAGGCAGGAGCCATCCTGCTGAGCGAGGTTCGCAGTGTGGGTGTGATGGGTGACGAGCGCACCTACGAGAACCCGGTAGCTCTGCGTGCCGTAACCAGCACCGATGCCATGACCGCCGACTGGGCACATCTGCCATACGACTTCATGGCCAAGGTCAGCACCGAGATTATTAATAAGGTGAAGGGAGTAAATCGCGTTTGCTACGATATCTCCTCAAAACCACCTGCAACCATCGAGTGGGAATAAAAAAATAAGCCCCGGCATTTCGCCGGGGCTTTTTTTTTGTCAACGGACAACGGACAACAGACAACGGACTGGCTCCGCCGTTTTCATCCGCATGGCTGTCTGTTGTCTGTTGACTGTTGTCTGTTGTCGTTGATTGATTCATTAAAGAATCAATCAACAAATTTCATCTCATTAAACAGCCAGTTGGCATGTCCGATATGCTCAATGCAGAACAGCACATAACGGATATCCAGCTGAATGTTACGGCAGAAGTCAGGACCAAAGGCAATATCACTCATGGTACCCTCCCAAACACGGTCAAAGTTGATACCGATCAGGTTACCGTTAGCATCAATCACAGGACTACCCGAGTTACCACCGGTAGTATGGTTGGTAGCCAGGAAGCACACAGGCTGGTTCTCATGGCCGCCCGCAGCATAGATATCGCGCAGCGCCTGAGGAATGTTATAATCATAGATGTTAGGATTATCCTTCTCGATGATACCGGTCAGGGTAGACACAGGCTTGTAGTATACCGCATCCGATGGAGAATAGCCAGCCACCTTACCGTAAGCCACACGCAGAGTCAGGTTAGCATCCGGATAGAACTGCTTGTCCTTGCTGTACTCCATCTGACCAGCCATGTAGGTACGCATAGCCAGGTTGATAGCCGTATTGCAATCCTTGATCACGCCGCTCAGCTCCTGGTCATACCACTTGGCAAACGCCTCGGCCATCTCAATGGCAGGATCACTGTTCACCAGGTCCTTGTCAGCCTCGGTCAGTGCCAGCACGCGAGCCTTATCGGTAAAGATAGACTTGGTGTACAGGTCGCTTCTCCAAGCCTCCACGCTGCCATACTGAGCCATCTTCTGCTTGAAGTACTCAGGCTTGAAGTTAGCCGCAATACCCTTATCAAAGTAATTCATCACCGCATCAAAGCACTCCTCGTCAATCGTCTGGAAGTAATCCTTGAAGAAACTCTCCACCGTAGCATCCTTACGCTTCTTGTCAGCCAGGGCAGCCTTCACGCGGGTAGCCAGGGTCAGCAGCTCGATGGTGCGTACAGTCTCGCTGTAATACTCCGATGCAATCATATACGGATTACGCTTCTCATACAGCGCATGCAGCTCGTTCAGCACGTTCTCGTAGCGGGTACCCTTAGCCCACTGTGCAAAACCCTTCTCGTAGTTACGCTTGCTGGCCACGGTCTTCATCTTATTGATACCCAGAGCCTCGCCCTGCCACTTCTTCCAACTGTTTGATACACCCTGAGCCTTCGATGCATACTGCAGTCTCACCTTAGCGCTCTGCTCCTGATACTTCTTGAAGATATCCAGACGCTGTGTACGGATAGCAATCTTGGCAGGATCCGAAACCTCGGCAATGTAGCTCACCTCATCACTGGTGATATACTCCTTGGTACTGCCAGGGAAACCATAGATAAAGGTAAAGTCACCCTCCTTCACGCCGCCGCGGTTAATCTTGAACGACTTCTTAGGCTGGTAAGGGCGGTTGTCCGCACTGTAAGCCGCAGGGTTATTATCCTTATCCGCATAGATACGGAACATAGAGAAGTCGCCGGTATGTCGGGGCCACATCCAGTTGTCCGTATCACCGCCAAACTTACCGATAGAAGAAGGAGGCGCACCCACAAAGCGGATATCGCTGAAGGTACGGTACACAAACAGGAAGTACTGATTGCCGTAGAACATAGCGTTCACCTGCGCGCGGATGCCAGGACCCGCGTTCTTGGTAGCCTTCTCCACCACCGCCTTGGTATTCTTCTCCACCAGCGCTATGCGCTCGGTCTCGGTCATTTTCTCCTTATACCCCTTCAGGATATCAGCGGTCACATCCTGCATGTAATCCAGGAAGCTCACGGTCAGTCCCTGGCAAGGCAGCTCCTGGCTCTGGTTCATCGCCCAGTATCCGTCGGTCAGGTAGTCATGCTCCACGCTGCTCAGTCGCTGAATGTTACCGTAACCGCAGTGATGGTTGGTAAACAGCAGTCCCTGGTCAGAGACCAGCTCGCCGGTGCAACCGCCGCCAAAGTTCATCACGGCATCCTTCAGCGAAGCCTTGTTGATGCTGTAGATATCCTCGGCCGAGAGCTTGAAGCCCTTAGCCTGCATGTCGCCAATGCGCTGCTGGATGAGCAGCGGCAGCCACATACCCTCATCCGCCTTCATAGGCAGGATGGAAGCCGCCAGAGCGGCCAGTAAGATCAGTGTCTTTTTCATGTACAAAAAATATCGCTATTATATCATTACTAACCTACAAAGGAACACATTTTCGGCGGTTTGTGCAAGTTTGAGCGATAGATTTGTTAACTTTGCAGTAAAATTTACAGACCGATATGTATCACATCACCCCGTTACTGGATGTACACACCCACACGCTGGCCAGCGGCCATGCCTTCAGCACCCTTCAGGAGATGGTGCAGGCAGCCCGTCAGAAAGGCCTGCAGTACCTGGGCATCACCGAGCATGCCCCCGGCATTGAGGGCACCTGCAGCCCCATACTGTTCCGCAACATGCACGTCATTCCCCGTTATGTGGACGGTGTTCACCTGCTGATGGGAGCCGAGCTGGACATCTTGGATTACGAGGGCAACCTGGACCTGGACGAGGACTATTACCGCCGCATGGACATCCGCATAGCCGGCATTCACAGTCTGTGCTGGACGGGCGGCACCCGCGATCAGAACACCCAGGGCATGATACGTGCCATTCAGAACCCCTGGGTAAATGTCATCAGCCACCCCGGCGACGGCACTGCCCAGCTGGATTTCGAGCCCATTGTCCGTGCCGCAGCCGATGCGCATACCCTGTTGGAGATCAACAGCTCCAGCCTGAAACCCTGCCGTCACAAGGTGGAGGCGCGTGACAACAACCTCGAGATTCTGCGCCTGAGCAAGCAGCTGGATATCCCTATCATCTTGGGCAGCGATGCCCATGTCAGCTACTCCGTAGCCGATTACCGGTACGCCCTTCCCCTGCTGGAAGAGGTGGATTTCCCACTGGAACTGGTGGTGAACGATAAACCGGATATGTTTTTTGAGTATACGGGGCTGAAAGTGGGGGAAGAGGAATGATATATATCAAGAAATACATAAATTAACGGCATCGCATAGTGCGGATGTCGTTAATTGTAGTATCTTTGTTCCCGGTTACCAGATAACCAAGTGCTCCTGCACAGAATAGCAGGCAATATTTATTAATAACTATTTTCTAAGAAACAGAACACGCCAAGCCGCAGGGCTTCGTAAAGTGAGCATCAGTCTCACATAATCACATCAAGGCTACCCTTAGGGTCGGCAGATGGCAGTTCTAAATCCTTTCTTTTTTACAAGATAAAGTCTTATAGTGACAGCCAAAACTAGGTTTTGCTGTATGGGGTTCCTATAGCCAATTATTTACAGCTTACCAAAGTATTATGGCAATTGAAATTATAAAAAAACAATTCTTAAATCAACCCAATTATCCTTGTCAGATCAATAGCGAGGTAAATTGCGGCACTTATTTGGTACAATCTCCAGTTTTATATGTGGTTCTAGAAGGACAGATTACTATCGAATATAAGAAGAAAAAAACTACCTTTCGTGAAGGAGATATATTTATTCTTGAGGATGAAAAGACTGTAACTTATGAAAAAAAAGCCAGTGATGTTACCCTCGGATTCAGTAGCATATATATATTTATAAGCCAGGAGTTGTTTGTCGAATTTAGAATACAATTCCCATGTCTAGCTAATCGCTGTTGTACTTCTTTTCACCTTCAGGAGTGTTATAATCAGGTTCCAGAAGTAAAAGATATTGTCAATAAAATTGTAGTTTATATGCAAAACAATGGGGATACTGAAATAATAAACCATAAAGTGCAGGAACTGCTATACGTTATTAGGATTGAAATGCCATCGCTTTTCACCCATATCCATTTGATAAGCCATATTGATCCACCCGATTATGTCCAATTAGTGAAAAATAATATGCATATGAAGATTAATCAGTTAGCAGGTCTGTGCAAGTGTAGTTGTCAGTATTTCCGCAGAAAATACCGACAGTTAACGAATTCATCTCCTGGATACGATAAGAAGAAAATTCAGATGGAAAAAATTCGTGAAATGGTTAGAAATACTAATCTGTCGATTTGCGATATTGCCAAAAAAACTAGTTATTTTAATGTTGGGAATCTTTCCAGAGCATATACCCGCTATTTCCATATTTCACCTAGCGAAGATCGGGGAAAAAGTATAATCAGTTAATGGTTCCTACCTTTCTCCTTCGCTTTAGGTCTCTTTCACCTTCGCTTCAGGTCTCTTTCACCATAGATTCAAGGCTCTTTTTCACTCTTAGTTTTTAACTATGTTGAAATGGGGTTAAAGCGTATGTAAATCAATTGTATAACGAAGGAGAAAAAACGGTGATTACATATCATCTCGAATCTATGTTGAATCTATGGAAGTTTATTAAAAGTGCCATTTTGTGCCATAAAGTGCCATTTTGTGCCGGAAAGTGATAGACCTATATCCCCGAAGCTGTATCTTTGCAAGCATGAACAAAAAAGATAACTATGAAATCACTTTCCCCTCCCCATTAATCATTTCCAGCAGCTCCACGGTTTTGCTGAATGACAGTTTCAGGCGGCAGTGCAGGGCGATATGTACCTTGTATAAATTCTGATCGTCGTAGGTCAGTTTCTCCTTACAGAGCAGTTTGATGCCGCACTCTTCTATCTTGCTGCGGAACATGCCCAGCCAGAACAGGCCTTCGGGCTCCAGGGGCTTGTCCTTGTCCATCAGCTCGATGGTGAGCAGATGCTTCATGTTGCTGCCATCCTTGGGGGGATAGATGGTGAGAATGGGGTAGTTGCCTATCTGCGGCTCATTGAACACGAGCAGTATCTTGCGCCAGTCGGTGGGGGTGCCGTCCAGGTCCTCGTGCATGTTCAGCACGCGCATCTCGTTGCCCATCAGCGAACACTCGCGAAAGTAGTACCACGAGTCCAGACGCTGAAGGATGTAGCGCTCTATACGGGTGGCACTCTGCATCAGGTCACGGGCCCGCTGCAGGTATGGTTCGGACAGTTCGGTGCGTTCGGCTTCTTCCATGGTGTTAGGTTTCGGTGACACGGGGACAGGCTCCTGTCACATTTTGCACTTGATATAGATTGTTGACACTTCATTTATAAAACGTGACAGGGACCAGTCCCCATGTCACGCACATGTCATCAGATCTGGGGCTTTGAGCCCTTGGTGGTGATCTTTATCACACCGTTGGCTCCACGGGCTCCGTAGATGCCGGCTTCCTTGATGACCTCGATGCGCTCGATGTCGCTGATGCTGATGCTGTGCAGGGCATTGACGGCTATCTCCACATCGTCTACGGTAAAGATGGGCGCGTTGCCTGCATTGATGGAGCTGACTCCGCGCATGTTCACGGTTCCTTCTATTCCCAGTCCCACTACATTGACGGTCACACCGGGGATGCGGCCCTGGATGGCCTCGAACACGGTGGTGTAGCCCTCGGTGCGGAGCTGTGCGCCGGTCAGTATGTTGCCGGATGAGGAGGTCTCGCGCTGCGAAACGAAGTTGTAACCCATGTCGGCCAATGCCTGATCCTCTACGGCTGATTCCACGATGCGGTCGCCCAGGCGGATGCGCAGGCTCTTACGGCCATTCACGGGAACATAGTAGATGGTGCGCTTATAGTAGATGGTCAGGATATCGTTGTCCTGCACATCGGTCAGGCCAAATCGTCCGTCTTTCTTGCTCAGGGAGTAATAGTCGGGGGTGTTGACATAGATGCGGGCACGCTTCACGGGGGTGCCCAACAGATCAGTGATGATTCCGTTGAACGGTTCGCCCTGTGCCATGGCGGGTAGGCTGATGGCCCAGATGAGTAAAAGGAGCAGCTGTTTCATCTTGCGGATTTTTTTCTTCTTTTGCAAAAATAGGAAAAAATGATAACAATACTTCTTTTTGTGTGCGATTTTTATGATATGTTGGCGAAAAAATGACACGGGGGACAGGGCCACTGTCACATTTCACGTGACAGGGACCAGTCCCCATGTCACTAGTCCCCGTGTCACTATTTTCCGAAAAGATGGTAATCATTCCCATAATTGGGGTAATGTCTAAAATATATAATGAGTGTATTTTTGCATCCAGTTATGAAACAAATTGTATTTACCTTTTTACTGTTATTTACGATGACAACGATATCCGCACAGTCACTGACCGACCGCCAGAAGCATCTGGCCACTATTGCTGCCCTGGAGGCTCAGGGTGATATGGAACGCTTGGAACCAGCCGTAAAGGAGGCTCTGGAAAGTGGTATTACCATCAATGAGATTAAGGAGGCATTCTCACAGCTCTATGCCTACACCGGTTTTCCCCGCTCGCTCAATGCGCTTAGTGTATTGGGTAAAGTGATGGAAAATGGTAATTATACCGAAGGAAAGCCTTGGACACGTCCGGCTTTGTGGGATAATGCCCAGGAGGCATTACAGCAGGGCACTGCCGTACAGACAGCGTTGGCTGGACAGCCTGTTTCCAACACGTTCAGCCCTCAGAATGACTATTATCTGAAGGCTCATCTGTTTGGCGACATCTTTGCCAGCGACCAGCTTCCAGCTGCCGACCGTGAGATTCTCACCGTGGCTGCTCTTTCTGCCATCAAGGGTACTGAGAGTCAGTTGGCTTTCCATAAGGGTGCAGCCGTAAAAATGGGCAATGCACAGGAAACGGTGGATGCGCTTTGCCTGTTCCTTTCCGAAAAAGGTCTTTCGGTTAACGACTATGCTGCTGAGGCTCAGCACGGCAGTTGGGAGATGGGCGGTCCGAATGCCTACGGCAAGTTCTTCATTGGCCAGAGCTATCTGTCTGATGTTCAGCCAAAGAATTTAGGGGAGGGTGAGACCAGTATCCAACCTTTTATTAATGTTACCTTCGAACCGGGTTGCCGTAATAATTGGCACGTTCATCACGGAGCTTGCCAGTTGCTCATCTGTGTAAGTGGCGAGGGTATTTACCAGGAATGGGGCAAGCCCGCTATCCATCTTAAGACCGGCGATGTGATAGAGATTCCAGAAGGCGTAAAACATTGGCATGGTGCCACTCAGGGCTCTTGGTTCCAACACCTGGCCACTCACATTCATCTCAGTGATCCGGAAACTAACGAATGGTTGGAACCGGTTACAGACGAACAGTATAGCGAGGCTAACCAATGACACGGGGACAGGCACCTGTCACGTTTTGCACTTGATATAGATTATTGACACTTCATTTATAAAACGTGACAGGGTCCTGTCCCCGTGTCACTTAGCATTTGGGAATTAATCCGAGCGATTACCGTTCGAAGTCCAGGAGAACGAAATAAAAAAAGAGCACCCGAACCGGATGCTCTTTTGTATGTTAGTCTGCAATCTTCACACAAATCATGTGCGTCTGGTCACGCATCAGCAAATACCCATCTGCCAGCGCCATCGGAGCCCAGTTCTGCGTACCGAAGCTGGCAATCAGCTGGTCTTTTGACACTTCCTGCTCAACCAGCAGTTCTGCTTTGCCCAATTCCTTGTATTCGGTACCGTCGGGCTGTATCATAAACAGGCTCTTGGCACCGTCGGTAGCCAGCAGCACACCGTCGGCATAGATGATGCTGCCGCGGTTGAACAAAGGAGCGCGGCGGGTCTTCCACTTCAGGTTGCCCTCCATATC
The DNA here is from genome assembly GCA_045628125.1 of Bacteroidaceae bacterium. GTDB lineage: Bacteria > Bacteroidota > Bacteroidia > Bacteroidales > Bacteroidaceae > Minthousia. The sequence continues at coordinate 6,163 of JAZQPA010000202.1, read as the reverse complement.
CATACATACCAATCCGTCCCGTCGATTGTTCGTGGTATACTGGGCATAGAAATACCCGTCTACCAGCACCGGCTGTTTGGTCTGATCGCCAAACTCAATGGTTGTGAACAACTCGGCAACAGAGAAGTTGTCGCCTTCCTTATTGATTTTCAGCATGGTGGCGCCACGCTGGTAACCGCCCACCACCAGGATTTTATTGTCACCTGCATCCGAAGCCGTAGCAACAGGAATGCCACATTCCCATTGGTCGTAGTCCCACAACATCTTACCGCTGTCAGGATCAAGACCCACGATATGACCCTTGTCACCCGAGCGGTCGGAAGCAGTAGTCATGACCACCTGCGGCTGACCGTGCAGGTTGATGATGGTGGGACTTACATAACCCACAGGACCCAGTGCCGGGGTCTTCCATTTCACTTCTCCCGTGTTCTTGTCGTAGGCTACGACACCTGCCTGAGGAGCCTGTGAAGCAATGATCAGCAGGTCCTTATACAATACCGGACACTGAGAAATAGCCCATGTAGGAATCTTCTCACCCCCAAAATCCTTCCATACATTCTTGTTCCATACCGGTTGTGCGGTATGGACATCAAAGCAGTACAAATCACCGTAAGGACCACATGAATAGACATGAGCGTCATCTACTACGGGTACACTTCTGGAACCGGGGAACTGCACTTCGCCCGGTGCACTGTAGGCAAAATTCCAGTTTTCCTTACCGGTATTCAGGTCATAGCAACGCATGATGTCTCCTTCTTCATCATCGCGGTCTAACAGGTACACTTTACCATTTTTCACCACAGGGCCACCATAGCCGATGCCCAGATTTGTGCTCCATACTACCTCGGGCCCCTTTTCTGCCCAATTCTTCCGAATATTCTTTTGGGTAGAGTGTCCGTCATGGTTTGGACCCATGTACTGTGGCCAGTCCTGGGCGTGTGCCATTGTGGCCAAAGCCGTGAAGGCTATCCATACTAATTGTCTTTTCATTGTTACTTTTTGTATGCATTATCACCGATGCAAAATTAGTGGTTATGTGGTATAGTTGTATTTCACTTATTTCGTCAAAAAATGCACTATTTCCGCCATTTCCTACTTTTGTGACACGGGGACAGGCACCTGTCACGTTTTGCACTCGATATAGATTATTGACACTTCATTTATAAAACGTGACAGGGTCCTGTCCCCGTGTCACAGTGTCACAAAATCGTGACAAAGGTACGGATTATTTTGGAGAGATTAAAATTCTTCGTAATTTTACACGATAAATCAAACCTGAACTTTCCGGAATATGAAATTCTTACTGATACTATACATTTTGCTTTCCTCGATGACCAGCCGTACCATTACCCAGGTGCAGCAGGTTCAGGTGGATGCGCAGGTGGGTACTGTGCCCACGCTTCCTTATCAGTTGTGGGTGACTTATAGCGATGGCTCGCAGGAGTGGCGGCAGGTGAAGTGGATGAATTACTCACGGGCCACCGAGGAGATGCAGAGTAATCCGGAACTGTATCCGGTGGGGAAGACGTATACCATTCAGGGATTCGTGCTGGGCGATAACACCACGCGCAACGGCTATCCGGTGACGGCTACGGTAAGGGTGGCCGCTCAGGGCGAGGTGCTGCCGGTGACGGCCGAGGCGCATACGCTGCCCCTGGCCGATGTGCGCATTACGGGTGATAACCGGCTGACACACAACAGGGATAGGGATATAGAGTGGTTGCTGTCACTGGACATCAGCCAGCAGCTGTATAATTACCGTGACACATACGGGCTCAGTACCGATGGCTATACGGAGTCGGACGGATGGGATTCGCCTACCACCAAGCTGAAGGGCCACGGCACGGGGCATTTCCTCTCGGCTCTGGCCTTTGCCTATGCCTCGGCTCAGGACGGGGGCATCAGGGAACAGCTGCGCCAGCGCATACGCACCATGGTGGACCAGCTGCGCGAGTGCCAGGAGCGTACTTTTGTGTATGACGAGAAACTGGGCCGTTACCGCGAGGCGCGCGACTATGCCCCGGAGGAGGAACTGCGGGAGATGCAGGGTTCGTGGGAGGCGTTTGACCGGTATAAGAAGGATTATGCGCACTACGGCTACGGTTACCTGAATGCCATTCCGGCTGCGCATCCGGCTCTGATAGAGATGTACCGCCCGTACAACAACAGCCAGTGGGTGTGGGCTCCTTACTATTCCATCCATAAGCAGTTGGCCGGACTGATTGACATTGTGAATAATGTAGATGATAAAGCCATCAGTACCAAGGCTTTCCAGATAGCGCACGACATGGGACTGTGGGTGTGGAACCGCCTGCATTACCGCACTTTTGTGCAGCGCGAGGGTACTAAGGAGGAGCGTCAGGCCCGTCCTGGCAACCGCTACGAGATGTGGAACATGTACATTGCCGGTGAGGTGGGGGGTATGTGCGAGAGCCTGGCACGCCTGTCGGAGATGACGGCCGATGCGGAGGAGAAGGCACGCCTGCTGGAGGCCAGCAATTATTTTGATTCTCCGGCTTTCTTCGACCCGGTGTCGGTGAATGTGGATGATATCCGTACGCGTCATGCCAACCAGCATATCCCGATGATTACGGGTGCGCTGAAATCGTATGCGGGCAATCATGATCCGTATTATTACCGTCTGGCTTCCAACTTCTGGAACCTGATTCAGGGCCGGTATGCCTATGCCATGGGTGGTGTGGGTAACGGCGAGATGTTCCGGCAGCCGTACAGCCAGATGATTTCGATGAACACCAACATAGAGAGTGACGCTGATCACCACATGCATCCGAATCCGAACATCAACGAGACGTGCTGTGCGTACAACCTGGCCAAACTGACCAAGGACCTGAATGCCTATCGCCCTGATGATGCCCGTTATATGGATTATTACGAGCGGGTGCTGTATAATCAGCTGGTGGGATCGCTGCATCCCGAGCATTGGGGAACCACCTATCAGTATGCCGTGGGACTGAATGCGCAGAAGGATTTTGATAACGATACTCCCCAGAGTTCCTGCTGCGGAGGTACGGGCGTGGAGAATCATGTCAAGTATCAGGAGGCGGCTTACTTTGTGAATGATCATACCTTATGGGTGGGTTTGTATCTGCCCACCGTGGCGTATTGGCGGGAGAAGGACATTACCCTTACCCAGCAGTGCGATTGGCCTAGCGATTACTCGCGGATTACCGTAACGGGCGGTACCTTCAGCCTGAAACTGCGTGTGCCTTACTGGGCTACTGCCGGGTTCAGCGTCCGGCTGAACGGTCGGGAGGTGCAGTCCTCGTATCAGCCCTGTTCGTATGTGGAGATTCCGCTGCGCACCTGGAAACCCACCGATGTGGTGGAGGTGAGCATGCCGTTTACCGCTCATGTGCACTATGGGGCCGACAAGATGGATATAGCGGCCACCGGTCAGGATCAGACCCGCACGGCCTTTGAGCCGGCCTGGCTGGGTGCTGTGATGTACGGCCCGCTGGTTATGGCTTCTACCGAGATTACCGACTGGAATCAGGCTGAGTTCCCGATGGATGCGGCGCTGGGCGGTATACAGTTGCACGGAGCCTCTGCCGGTCAGGGCCCTGACGGACATCTGTATACCCTGAGCCTGAACGGGGTGCAGTTCCTGCCCGATTACTGCCAGACGGAACACAGCACGCACTACCTGCGGTTGCTATCGGAAAAGGCTGTGGCACAGGATAATGGGGTGGTGGACCGCCATGAATTGGATATGTATATTCAGTTGGCACGCCAGCGTATGGAAGCCCAGGAACTGTGGCTGGCCATGCCGGTACGTATCCCGTCGTATGCGCCGTGGGCTCCTCATGGCTATGCCCGGATGGTGGAGCTGCTGAAGCAAGCCGAGTCATCCGCTACCGGTCAGCAAGTGGGCAAGTTGGCCAGTGCCTTGAATGTAATCATCAACTCCATGCGTCCGGGAAATCTGGCAGAGCCGGAGGATCTGCAGGAACTGCTCTCGCTTTCGTCATCCCTGAAAAACATTTCGGATAAGTCGCAGGAACTGCGTTCCGCATTGGATTATGCCGATACCGTCATCCAGTATGTCAACGACGGTTCCGGCACACCGGACATGATAGAGAAAGCCATCGAGCGATTGAAGAATGCCAGCAGATAGCGTGTCAGGGGGACAGGCACCTGTCACGTTTTGCACTTGATATAGATAGTTGACACTTCATTTATAAAACGTGACAGGGTCCTGTCCCCTTGACACAATAACCGAAATATTGGTAATTTCTACCGAAATTCAGGTAAACGTTTATATGGATAATGTAAATATCTTTGCACCGTTGAAATATGGAAAAATATAATATGAAAAAAATTGGTTTATTGTTATTATGCAGCGTAATGACTATAGGCGCTGCCGCACAAAGTAAGCATGGCTGGCGTGGTCCTGAAAACAATGGCTCCTATCCAGACACCGGTCTATTAAAACAATGGCCTGCCAATGGTCCTGAAGTCATCTTTGAGACTCTGGATGCCGGTAAGGGTTATAGTAGTCCTCAGGTAGTAGGGGATAGAATCTACCTAACGGGAATGAATGAGGATGAAGATAAGGAAGTTTTCCAATGTTATGACCTCACCGGAAAGAAGTTGTATTCTACCGTGTATGGTACACCCTGGAAAGATTCTTATCCGGAAACCCGTACCACTCCAACCATCGAAGGCGACAAGGCTTATGTGGTGAGCGGTTCTGGCGAGGTGGTTTGCCTGAGTACTGCCGATGGTAAGATTCTGTGGCGCGTTGATGGCGGTACCAAATATGGCCGCAAGACTGGAAACTGGGGTACCAGTGAGTGTCCGTTGGTTTATGATGACAAGGTTATTTATTCTCCATGCGGTGATCAGACCACCATGGTGGCGCTGAACAAGGATACCGGTGAGGAGGTTTGGAAGACCAAGTCTTTTGGTGACAAGAGTGGTTATGTCACTCCTATCCTGATCACCTATAAGGGTAAGCGTCAGATTATCAGTATGACCGAGGCCCGTGCTTACGGTGTAAACCCTGATAATGGCGAAGTAGAATGGGATTTCGACGATTGGGGCCCAAAGCATACGGGTGCTAACAAGATGTGGGATAACATCGACCCTAACTCTGCCCTGTATCATGACGGTAAGATTTTCTTCTGCCATGGATATGACTTGAACGGATTTCAGCTGCAGCTGGCCGATGATTTGAAGAGTGTCTCTTTGGTTTGGCGTAATGATGTGCTGGATACCCATCACGGCGGCTATGTGTTGGTGGACGGTGTAATTTACGGAACCAACTGGCTCAACAACAATGATGGTGAGTGGTGTGCTGTGGATTGGAATACTGGTGAGACCATCTATAACACCAAATGGAGCGGTGGCAAGGGCAAGGGTTCCATTATCACTGCCGATGGCATGCTGTATTGCTACGACGAGAGACGCGGTGCTGTAGGTCTGGTTCGTCCAGGTAAGACTTTCGATGTCGTTAGTGAATTCCGCATTACCAAGGGTAGCGGTCCATACTGGGCACAACCTACCATTTCCAACGGTGTGCTGTACGTGCGTCATGGCGAGGCCTTCTATGCCTTTAAAATTAAGTAGAGAGTTTCTTCTTAGTCATCTGAAATCGGCGATATGGGAAAGTTCCACATCAAATACCTCATCCTTTTTCTGACAGCATACCTGTTTATGTCTTGTCAGAAAGCGGATGAGATTATTCTTCCTTCGGTAACAGATACTGAAACCATGGGGCAGAATCAAGACACAGAACAAAAAGAATCTCAAACAACAATGAAACTGAAAGTAAACGATGAAATACTGACCGTTAAGCTGGCCGAAAATGTTGCTACAACGGCTTTGGTGAACCAACTGAAAAAAGGTCCTGTAACCTATAAGGCCGATGATTACGGCGGTTTTGAGAAAGTGGGTGGTTTGGGATTTTCATTGCCAACGGCAAATACCCACATCACCACACAACCAGGCGATGTTATGCTGTATCTGGGCAACCAGCTGTGCATCTTCCTCGATAAAAATTCCTGGGAATACACTCGTATAGGCACAATAGAAGGTTTGAGTGAGGACCAGTTGAAATCGGCTTTGGGCAATGGAACTGTGAGTATCACCCTCAGTTTGGAATAATTTGTTTATCTTTGCAAAAAGTTGCCATGGAAGAGTT